>JANOTG010000291.1:0-14787 GCA_031416215.1 Betaproteobacteria bacterium | reverse complement strand
CACGCTTTGGGCACTTTGATGCCGTATCCATCAGAGGATCCACCCCGAGTGCTCGGGACTTCTCTTCCTGATAAACGGCTGTTCATCTCAGCGCTCCAGTTTCCTTGCCCGTAGGCAGGGAGGCATCCATAGCATCTCCTGTTTCCAATGTGACCGATGGACAACCGCCGATCGAATTGGCAATGGGGTGCAACCTGGGTCTGTGGCAGTTCCATCGCTCATCCGAGGACGGAACCGCAGCTCCGGTCAGATGAGCCTGGGTTTATTGCTTTTTGTGGCCGTAGCCGCGTGCTGCGCGCTGCCTTGGGGCAGAACGCAGGTGCCGGACAAGGCGCGTGACATCATGGACGGATGTTAGCAGTAGCTGCCGGCGCGTCGTTGTCACGGTGCCACAATATGGCAATGACGATGCCGCGCGTTGCCATTCAGACCGCCGATTTCAACCTGGCCGACGAGGTTGCTGCCCTGCGCGCCGGTGACCCGCGGGTCGGCGCGGTCTGCAGCTTTGTTGGTACGGTGCGTGACCGCAACGATGGCAGCCTGGTCGACACGATGGAGCTAGAGCATTACCCTGGAATGACCGAGAAGGCTATCGAAGCCATCATCGACGCGGCGATGCAGCGCTTTGACATCTATGGCGCGCGCGTGGTGCATCGCATCGGCCTGTTGCTTCCGCAAGACCAGATCGTGCTGGTGGCAGTGACTTCGGCGCACCGTGGCGAAAGTTTCCAGGCCTGCGAGTTCTTGATGGACTACCTGAAGACCCAGGCGCCCTTCTGGAAAAAGGAGCAGACGCCGGGCGGAGCGCGTTGGGTCGATGCGCGGGTGTCGGACGACCAGGCATTGGCTCGTTGGCGCGTCATGCCCGCCTCGCCAAGATCGCCTGGCCTCGGATACGAAGCCTGAACTGTATACATTCGGTCTGGTCTAAATGCCGTGCAATTTTCATTTCTGTCGATAATTGGCCAAATATGGCCGATTTTTGCCACCGGAGAAGATTTATGTATACAGGTAGAATACAATTCTAGATTGGAAAGCTGTCGCAGAGGTCGCTCACACGAAAACGCGTTGTAGGGCAGGTGCTCACCCGATGGTGCAGCGGGTGACCAGGCGACATGAATGCAACATTGAAAGGCAAATCACCATGAGTCAGAAGAGTCTTGAATCCCTGCTGGACCGCACCGCCAGCACCGTCGAGATGCTGCGCAATTCACGGATTGGCGCCTATGTGTACCCGGTGGTGCCGTATGAGTTATCCAATTGGCGGGACGAGCAGCGTGGTTGGCGTCAGACGGCGGTGTTGTTCGACCAGACCCACCACATGGCTGAGATTACCGTCAAAGGTCCGGATGCGCTCAAGTTGATGTCGCACCTCACCATCAACAGCTTTGCTGGCTTCGTGCCCAACCGCGCCAAGCAGATGGTGCCGTGCAGCCATGATGGCTTCGTTATTGGTGACGGCATTCTTTTCTACCTCGCCGAGAACGAATTGCTGTTCGTGGGACGCGCGCCCAGTGTGAACTGGATACAGTTCCACGCCGAGACTGGCGGGTACAAGGTCGATGTGATCCGGGATGACCGTTCGCCATCACACCCTCGCGGCAAGGCCGTATCCCGCCGCCACTACCGGTTTCAGGTGCAGGGGCCGAACGCGGAACAAATCCTGAACAAACTCAACGGCGGGCCGATTCCGGATGTCAAGTTCTTCACCATGGATGGGATCCATATCAAGGGCCAACGGGTGCGCGCCTTGCGCCACGGCATGGCTGGCGCACCAGGGCTGGAGTTGTGGGGGCCGTATGCCGAGGGTGACGTCATCCGCGAGACCATTCTGGAAGCGGGCGCGGAGTTTGGCATCGTCGCTGTCGGCGCACGCGCCTATTCCAGCAACACATTGGAATCCGGCTGGATTCCCTCACCCCTTCCGGCCGTGTACACCGGTGCCGCAATGAAGAGCTACCGCGAGTGGTTGCCGGCGGGTGGCTACGAAGGGACAGGGTCGATTGGCGGAAGCTACGTGGCCGACAGTGTCGAAGCTTACTACCTCACGCCCTATGAGCTGGGGTACGGCCCGTTTGTCAAATTCGACCACGATTTCATTGGACGCGCAGCGCTTGAGAAGATGCTCGTAGACAAGCGGCCGCAACGAAAGAAGGTCACCTTTGAATGGAGCAATGAAGACCTGGCCAGAATCTTCGCGTCGCTGACCAGTCGAACCGACAACTGCAAGTACTTCGACCTGCCCAATGCCAACTATGCTTCGGCCTCTTACGACCGGGTCATGAAGGGCGACAAGCTTGTCGGGCTGTCGATGTTCACCGGATACAGCGACAACGAGAACGTCGCTTTGTCGCTGGGGGTGGTGGATGCCGATATCCAGACCGGCGACGTGTTGACCCTGGTTTGGGGTGAGGAGGGTGGCGGCACCAAAAAGCCAACGGTGGAGCGCCACCAGCAAACGGAAGTTCGGGTGCGCGTTGCGCCGACGCCGTACGCCAGAGATGCCCGCGAAGGTTACCACCAGGGTTGGCGCTCGCGCCAAGCCTGACATTCAGGCGATGTTCACCCCATGATCTCCAGCGCGTCGGCAGGCGCCCGGCAAGCACAGGCCGGTGCCAGCAACGGCTCTGATACGGCCCAGGTGCGGGCGCAACTGCGCCTGCGCGAGATGATCCTGGCGGGTGAACTGGCTGGCGGCGCCCGCATCGCCGAACTGGTGCTGGTCGAGAAGCTCGGGGTCTCGCGCACTCCGATTCGGGCGGCGCTGATGCGGCTGGAACAGGAAGGGCTGCTCGAGACCCTGAGCAGTGGTGGTTATGCGGTCAAGACTTTTACCGAGCGCGACATCTCCGAGGCCATCGAACTGCGCGGAACGGTTGAAGGCATGCTGGTGCGATTGGCCGCTGAGCGTGGTGCGCCGCAGGTCGTGTTGGGCGAGGCGCGGCAGTGTCTGCGGCAGATTGACGCATTGTTGGGCGCCGCCGCGCTGTCTGATTCGGCGTTCTCCAGTTACGTCGCATTGAACGAGCAGTTCCATGCCCTTCTGTGCGAAATGGCGGGTAGCGAAATCGTGCGCCGGCAACTCGATCTGGTAGTGAGTCTGCCCTTTGCGTCCCCATCCGCCTTCGTGATCGAGCAATCCACCTCACCGCAGGCGCGCGACATGCTCATCGTGGCGCAAGACCAGCACTGGCAGGTTCTGGAGGCGATCGAGCAGCGGGAAGGAACCCGTGCCGAAGGCGTGATGCGCGAGCATTCGCGGATTGCACAGCGCAATTTGCGCCACGCATTGCGTACGCGCGGCACAAACAGCCTGCCGGGTGTGCAATTGATCCGGCGACGGGGCTGATCGAACCGATTCAGTCAGCAGTCTGCTTTCTGTACGCGTAACTGTTTCCATATTCAAAGGAGAACCCCATGACCATGAAAAAGAGAACGTTTATCCGAGCCATGACTGCCAGTGCTTTGGGCCTGCGTGCGGGTATTGCGCCAGCGCAGTCATCCGCACCCTTCAAGATCGGCTTGTTATTGCCCATGACCGGCCCGTTCGGATCGACTGGCCGGCAGATTGAGAATGGCGTGCGTCTTTACATGTCGCAGTTTGGCGACAAAGTCTCGGGCCGGCCGGTGCAGATCATCCTCAAAGACGACACCGGTGTGCCCGACATCGCCAAACGGCTGGCGCAAGAGTTGGTGGTGAATGACAAGGTGGATGTGCTGGCTGGTTTTGGCCTCACACCTTTGGCACTCGCGACCGCGCCAATCGCCACCCAGTCCAAGACACCGATGGTGGTCATGGCGGCGGCCACCTCCATCATTACCGAGGCCTCGCCCTACATCATCCGCACCAGCATGACGATTCCGCAAGTGACACTCGGGGTGGCAGAGTGGGCGCCCAAGAACGGTATCAAAAAGGTGGTGAGCCTGGTCACCGACTACGGGCCTGGGTTCGACGCCGAGAAGACCTTTCGGGAACGCTTCCAGCTCAATGGCGGGCAAATTCTGGCTGAGTTGCGTGTGCCGCTGCGTAACCCGGATTACGCGCCGTTCCTTCAGAAGGTGCGCGACCTCAAGCCGGATGCCATGTTCGTGTTTGTACCAGCTGGCGCCGGCACTGCCTTGCTCAAGCAGTTTGCCGAACGGGGACTGGACAAAGCGGGCATCAGGCTGATTGGTGAAGGCAGCGTGGCGGATGACGAGATACTCAACGAAATGGGCGATGTGGCACTCGGGCTCATCACCTCACACCCCTATTCGGCTTCGCACAATTCCCCAGCCAACAAGAAGTTTGTCGAAGCGTTCATGAAGCAGAGCAAAGGTATACGGCCCAACTTCTTCGGCGTTGCGGCCTACGACGGCATGCGGGTCATTTACGAGGCTGTCAAGGCGACCAAGGGCACGGGTAACGGCGATGCTTTGCTGGGCGCGATGAAGGGGCAGATTTTTGAGAGTCCGCGTGGCCCGATCTACATCGACGCGCAGTCGCGCGATATTGTGCAAAACGTCTATGTCCGGCGCGTCGAACGCGTTGGCGGGCAACTCTACAACATGGAATTTGACGTCATGAAGGATGTCAAGGACCCAGGCAAGCAGAAGTAGTCGCAGCGCCGCGACAACCGTCATAACCCGTGCTCACCATCCTGTTTGACGGCATCGCCTACGGCATGCTGTTGTTTGTTCTCGCTGTGGGGCTGGCGGTGACCATGGGCCTGATGAATTTCATCAATCTGGCACATGGTGCGTTTGCCATGGTGGGTGGCTACATCACAGTGCTGCTGATGCAGCATGCCGGGGTGCCGTTCCTGGTCTGCCTGCCGCTGGCCTTCGCGGGGTCAGCCTTGCTCGGGGCATTGCTGGAGCGCACGCTGTATCGGCGCATGTACAGCAAGCCGCACTTGGACCAGGTTCTGTTCTCGATCGGCTTGACTTTCATGGCTGTGGCGACGGCAGACTATTTCATTGGCTCGACACAACAGATCGTGCAATTGCCGTCCTACCTCAAGGGTCGTACCGAATTGCTCGATGGTGCGCTGGGGATGGGGCACTACCGCATCTTCATCATCGTCGTGTGTGCTGCGCTGACCGTGGGTCTGCAGTACATACTCGCCAGAACCAGGTTTGGCAGCCGCTTGCGGGCATCAGTGGATGACCAGCGCGTAGCGTCGGCACTGGGAATCAACGTCAACCTGGTGTTCCTGTCGACCTTTGCCGTCGGGTCTGGATTGGCTGGCCTCGGTGGTGCCCTGGGCGCCGAGGTGTTGGGGCTGGATCCCACGTTTCCACTCAAGTTCATGATCTATTTTCTGATCGTGGTCGCTGTCGGCGGCACCACGTCGATCACCGGCCCGCTTCTCGCCGCCCTGCTGCTCGGAATAGCAGACGTTGCCGGCAAGTACTACATACCCAAGCTGGGAGCCTTTGTTGTTTACAGTCTGATGATCGCCATCCTGATCTGGAGACCGCAGGGCCTGTTCGCGCGCGGGAGCAGATAGATGCATGCCGGGTCGTCCCTGTTGTCGGCCGGCCGCTGGAAACCGTGGGAGCCGGCGGTATGGCTGCTCGCCTTTGCCGTACCCCAGTTTTTGCCGGGTCACTCGTTGTTGGTCAGCGAGATCGCCATCGTTGCCCTGTTTGCCATGTCGCTGGACTTGATCCTCGGTTACGCGGGTATTGTTTCACTTGGACATGCGGCGTTCTTCGGCGTCGGCGCCTACGCCGCCGCGCTGTTCGCAAAACATGTCATGCCCGACCCGCTGGCGGGTCTTGCCGCAGCCATGCTGGTCGCCACCGCGCTGGGCGCGGTCTGCAGCCTGACCATCATGCGCGGTTCTGATCTGACCCGCATCATGGTCACCCTCGGTGTGGGGTTGATCATGATGGAGTTGGCGAACAAGCTCGACTGGCTGACGGGCGGGGCCGACGGACTGCAGGGCGTTGTGATGGGGCCGGTGCTTGGCCGATTCGACTTCGACCTGACCGGACGCACAGCGGCGTATTACTCGCTGACCATGTGCCTTGTCTGTTTTCTGCTCCTACGCCGACTGGTGCGCTCCCCGTTGTTCGCCACGTTGATGGCGATCCGGGACAACAGCCTGCGCGCCACTGCGATTGGCATACCCGTGCAGTCGCGCCTGGCGCTGGTGTACACACTGGCGGCATGTGTCGCCGGCCTGGCCGGCGGCTTGCTGGCGCAAACCACCGGATTTGCATCGCTCGACCTGTTCGCCCTCGACCGCTCGGCGGACCTGATGCTGGTACTGGTTATCGGCGGTACCGGCTGGTTGTGGGGTGGAATTGCCGGCGCGGTGGTTTTCAAGCTCATGCACGACGTGATTTCGTCCATTACGCCGCAATACTGGACCTTCTGGATTGGCTTGTTCCTGGTGGTGCTGGTGGTGGTGGGGCGCAACAAGTTGCTGCGTCCCTGGACCTGGTTTGGCAGGACAAAGACTCCATGAACATGCCGCCGGCAGGCGATGTTGTCCTCAGCTGCCAGGGGCTGGTGAAAAAATTTGGGGGCATTACGGCCACCAACGACGTATCGCTCGAGTTGCGCCGTGGCAGCCGCCAAGCCTTGATTGGACCCAACGGGGCAGGCAAGACCACCCTCATCAACCTCCTCACCGGTGTGCTGGCGCCTACTGCTGGCAGCATTGCCTTGTTGGGGCGGGACATCACCAACCTGGCGTCGCATGAGAGAGCCCAACGCGGCATGGCGCGCACATTCCAGATCAACCAGTTGTTCAGTTCGATGACGCCGCTGCAGACGCTGGCGATGGTCGTGTCGCAACACCACGGACTGGGGGCCTCGTTCTGGCGGCCGCTGGGGCACAGCCTGGTCGTTGCACGCCGCTGTGATGCCTTGCTGGAGCAGTTTCATCTGGGCGACGTGATGCACCAGCGTACCGAACAGTTGCCATATGGCAAACGCAGGCTGCTGGAAATCGCCATTGCGCTGGCCTGTGAGCCCGGCGTTTTGTTGCTGGATGAGCCGGTCGCGGGTGTGCCGGCAGGTCAGCGCGAGGAGTTGCTGCAGACCGTTGCAGCCTTGCCGCAGGACGTCTCGGTGTTGTTGATCGAACACGACATGGACCTGGTCTTCAGTTTCGCAACCCGCGTGACGGTGATGGTCAATGGTGCGGTATTGACAGAAGGGGATCCATCAACGATCGCCAGCGACGAACGGGTCAAACAGGTATACCTCGGGACCACGGCGGCGGCAATGAGCACGACAGTGCAGAGCCATGACTGAAATGCTGAGGGTCGAAAACCTGAGCGCCGGCTACGGTGAAGCGGTCGTGCTGCACGACGTATCACTGGCATTGGACGAAGGCCAGACGTTGGCTTTGCTGGGACGCAACGGTACCGGGAAGACGACCTTGATCAACACCCTCGCCGGTGTGACGCGCCAACATGCCGGCAGCATCATGCTGCAGGGCCGGCCACTGCACCCGTTGGCGCCGCACGACCGGGCTGGCGCCGGCATTGGATGGGTGCCGCAGGAGCGCAATATCTTCAAGTCACTCACAGTGCATGAAAACCTCACCGTAGTAGCGCGTCCGGCGCGGTCTGTCGGCGCCCCCGGCACCACCAGCCACTGGACACCGGCCCGTGTCTACGAGATGTTTCCGCGTCTGGCTGAACGCAAGGCCAACCTGGGCACGCAGCTTTCGGGTGGTGAACAGCAGATGCTGGCTGTCGGACGCGCGTTGGTGCTGAATCCGGCCCTGTTGTTGTTGGACGAACCGCTGGAAGGGCTGGCGCCAATCATCGTTCAGGAGCTTCTGCGAGCGATACGCCGCATCACGCGCGACGAAGGTTTGTCGGCGATCATTGTTGAACAACATCCCCAGGCGATACTCGCCATTTCTGACCGGGTTGCGGTGCTTGACCGCGGTACGGTGGTTCATTCCGGAGTTGCACACGATCTGCAACAGCAGCCCGATTTGCTGGGCCGACTGCTGGGTGTGGCGCGGTGAGCCCAGGGCCCTATCCGGCGCCCCGAGGCGATTGCTTCTCATTGGAGGCTTGACGTGCACGGTGCCACTGTCGTTTTGCTTCACGGCTTGTTGTGTGATGCAACCGTGTGGGCGGAGCAACGTGTCTCTCTGGGTGGGGAACACGTGGTCGTGCCGTTGCTCGGAAACCTGATCTCCATCACCGCGATGGCGGAGCATGTTCTGCAGCACGTCCCGGCCGGGCGCTTTGCATTGGCTGGCCACTCCATGGGCGGGCGCGTGGCGCTGGAGGTTGTGCGCCTGGCGCCGCAGCGCGTCGAGCGGCTGGCCTTGCTGGACACCGGCCTGGACCCGCTCCCAAGTGGAGACTCTGGGGAGAAAGAGCGCCAACAGCGCATGGCGCTTCTTCAAATGGCACGTGAAAGCGGTATGCGAGCCATGGGCCAGCAATGGGCACGTGGCATGGTGCACCCTTCGCGGCTCGATACACCCGTGTTCCATGCCATCCTGGACATGATTGAGCGCAACACGCCGCAGGTGTTCGAGGCGCAGATCGGCGCCTTGCTGGCTCGGCCCGATGCCAATGTTGTGCTCGCAGACGTCGTGGTTCCCACGCTGCTGGTATGCGGGCGGCAGGACCTGTGGAGCCCGCTCGCACGTCACGAAAAAATGCGTGAGCTGCTACCCGCAGCGCACCTGGTCGTGGTGGAGGACTCGGGGCACATGACCACGATGGAGCAGCCAACTGCAGTCTCAGCCGCCTTGGCAAGCTGGCTGAAAATGGACTGATCTGTCGTCTGGCGTGGCAGTTGCCGCTGCAGCTGCTGGCGCTGTCATGCGCGCCGCGCCTGGCCTGACAGCTCAGTTCAGGTAACCAGGTTTCCCGACGCGGTCAGCTGAGTCGTCCTGACCGCTCCCGGCGCCGCCGCTCGCGACGCCGTCACGCCACTGCGACTGCAGTATCGCGCGTTCCAGCAGATGCACGAAGGCATGTTGCAGCTGGTCTCCCAGTGCCAGCTGGAAGCCACGCGGGGCTTGGTCGGTGCCAGGCTTCTCGGCAAATGCCAGTTGCAACTGGCCGTTGCCCAGCGGGGTCAGCGCGATGTCGGTGACGACCAGCGGTTGCTCGAATACCGGACGTTTCTTTTCGCCAGAACCGTAGGGCGTGGCGAAATCCGCCTTTTGCAGTGATTCGACCCGCTGGAACTGCGCGATCGCCTGCTTCGCCTGCTGATCCAAGGGCGCCATCCTGCGGCTGCCCGGCGTGGTGCGCGTGGCGGCCTGCTCCACCACCGCCTTGTCCAGCAGGGGCGACAGCCCCAGGGCAATGCGGCGCGTGATCCATACCTGCAGTTCCTGCCCCTCGTTGGTGTTCACCCGCACCAGCAACCTGTCTTGCTGCGGCACATACGCAATCGACAACTGGTGGACATTCATGCCGTTGATTTTAGTCAACGGGTTCTCGGCCGTGCTTGCCGGGCGCACTTGAAATGCGACGTCGGCACCCTAAGTGTGCTGCAGGACGGAGAACCCAGCCATGCGCATCGACAAACTCACTACCAAGTTTCAGGAAGCTTTGGGCGAAGCCCAGTCCCTGGCCCTGGCCAAAGACAACGCCTACATCGAACCCGGCCACGTGCTGGTGGCGATGCTCAAGCAGGACGACGGGCCCAAGGCGCTGTTGCAGCGCGCCGGTGTCAATGTCAATGGGTTGCTGGCAGCATGCGAGGCGGCGGTGGCAAAGCTGCCGTCCGTGCACGGTCAGGAGCAGGTGCAGGTTGGCCGCGACATGGTGAGCCTGTTGCAGGCGGCGGAAAAGGAGTCGATCAAGCGCGGTGACCAGTTTGTCGCCGGTGAGCTGTTTTTGCTGGCGCTGGCCGACAGCAAGGGCGATATCGGCAGACTAGCCCGCGACAACGGCCTGCAGCGCAAGTCCCTGGAGAGCGCGATCGACGCCGTGCGTGGTGGGCAGAACGTGGACAGCGCCGACGCCGAAGACCAGCGCGAGTCGCTCAAGAAGTATTGCATCGACCTGACCGAACGTGCGCGCATGGGCAAACTGGACCCGGTGATTGGCCGCGATGACGAAATTCGCCGCGCTATCCAGGTGCTGCAGCGCCGGACCAAGAACAACCCGGTGCTGATCGGTGAGCCCGGTGTCGGCAAGACGGCGATTGTGGAAGGACTGGCGCAACGCATTGTGGCGGGCGAGGTGCCAGAGTCGCTCAAGGGCAAACGCGTGTTATCGCTGGACATGGCTGCGCTGCTGGCCGGCGCGAAGTTCCGGGGTGAATTCGAGGAGCGCCTGAAGAACGTCCTCAAGGACCTCGCCAAGGATGAGGGCCAGACCATTGTGTTCATCGACGAACTGCACGCCATGGTGGGTGCTGGCAAGGCCGAGGGTGCCATGGATGCCGGCAACATGCTGAAGCCGGCCTTGGCACGCGGTGAATTGCACTGTGTCGGCGCCACGACGCTGGACGAGTACCGCAAGTACATCGAAAAAGATGCCGCGCTGGAGCGTCGTTTCCAGTAAATCCTGGTAGGTGACCCCACGGTCGAGGCCACCATCGCCATCCTGCGCGGGCTGCAGGAAAAATACGAGGTGCATCATGGTGTGGACATCACCGACCCGGCCATCGTGGCGGCGGCCGAGCTGAGCCACCGCTACATTACCGACCGCTTCCTGCCGGACAAGGCCATCGACCTGATCGACGAAGCGGCGGCCAAGGTCAAGATTGAAATCGACTCCAAACCAGAAGTGATGGACAAGCTTGACCGCCGCCTGATTCAGTTGCAGATCGAGCGCGAGTCGGTGCGCCGCGAAAAGGACGAAGCCTCAAAGAAGCGGTTTGATCTGCTGGAAGAAGAGGTCGTCAAGCTGCAAAAAGAGATCGCCGACATGGACGAGATCTGGAAGGCCGAAAAGGCCCAGGCCCTGGGCAGCGCGCAGGTGCGCGAGGCCATTGACAAGTTGCGGCAGCAGATCGAGGAACTGACCCGCAAGGGAGACTACAACAAGGTCGCCGAGCTCCAATATGGCAAGTTGCCCGAGTTGGAGAAACAACTGAAGGATGCGCAAGCGGTGGAGGCCAAGAAGGTTCCAGGTACCACGCCGCGTCTGTTGCGTACCCAGGTGGGCGCCGAGGAGATCGCCGAGGTCGTGGCACGAGCGACCGGTATCCCGGTGTCCAAGCTGATGCAGGGTGAGCGTGACAAGCTGCTGCAGATGGAAGACAAGCTGCACCAGCGGGTGGTCGGACAGAGCGAGGCCATCACTGCCGTGGCCAACGCCATTCGGCGTTCTCGCGCGGGCCTGGGGGACCCGAACCGGCCTACCGGCTCGTTCCTGTTCCTCGGACCCACGGGTGTGGGCAAGACCGAGCTGTGCAAGGCCCTGGCCGGGTTTTTGTTCGATTCCGAAGACCATCTGATCCGGGTCGACATGAGCGAATTCATGGAAAAACACTCGGTCGCGCGCCTGATCGGCGCGCCGCCCGGTTATGTCGGTTACGAGGAGGGTGGTCATCTGACCGAGGCGGTGCGGCGCAAACCCTACAGCGTGCTGTTGCTGGATGAAATCGAGAAGGCGCACCCGGATGTATTCAACGTGTTGCTGCAGGTGCTCGACGATGGACGCCTGACCGACGGCCAGGGACGCACGGTGGATTTCAAGAACACCGTGATCGTGATGACCAGCAACATCGGCTCGCCCACCATCCAGAGCATGGTGGGACGCGACTACGAAGACATCAAGGACGCGGTGACGGCCGAGCTGAAGAACTATTTCCGTCCCGAGTTCCTCAACCGCATTGACGAGACCGTGGTGTTCCACGCGCTGGACGCCAAACACATCGAGGCGATCGCCGCGATCCAGATCCGGGTGTTGCAGAGCCGGTTGGCGAAAATGGATCTCGACCTGCAGGTCTCAGCGGCTGCGTTGGCCGAACTGGCCAAGGTTGGGTTCGACCCGGTGTTTGGTGCGCGACCGCTCAAGCGGGCCATCCAGCAGCGCATCGAGAACCCCCTGTCCAAGCTGCTGCTGGAGGGCAAGTTCGCTCCCAAGGATGTGATCCCGGTCGATGTGGATCCGATCCACGCGCCGGGGCAGTTCAGCTTCCAGCGGGTGATTCACTGAAAGCGCGCTGCCGCGTTGCCCGAGCGTGGATGATCGGGTTGGCCTCGCACCGGGCAAAATAGCGCATGCAAAGCGTTTTTGCCCTGTTGTTGCGACTGATCCTGTTTTTTGGCGCTGTGTTGTTCGCGTTGAGTCTTTTGCTGGCGGGCGTTCTGCTGGGACTGCTGTGGGCGCTGCGTTCCGTCTGGGCCAAGTTGACCGGGAAAGCTGTTGCCCCATTCGTGATGCGGGTCGATCCGGGCACTGGTTTTTCCAGGGTGTTCCGATCAGGCGCTGGCGCGCCACCCCCCGCTGGCGCGGCGCCAGCACATTCGGGAACGCGGGGACGGCTGGCTGATGTGGAAGACGTCGAGGTCAAGCCGCCCCGAGATTGACTGTCGCTTGCGATTTTCAGCCGGCGAAGCCGCTATTCAACTGTCAACAAAAAGTCGATGACCAGGCGGTTCGTGGTGAATCGCTGGTCTCGCTGCGGCGCATGGCCGCAGGCATCGAGTTTTTCGCGTCGGATCGGCGCTGAGCGCGGGACGATCTCGTCAATCTGGCGCATGCTGCCGTAGGGGTCGTCGTGTCCCTGGATCGCCAGTAGGGGAGCAGTGATGTGATGGCAGTCGGCCCGAATGTCAAAGATGCGGAATTGCGGGTCGAGCCAGATATCGTTCCATTGCCAGAACGCAGCATCCACATCCGCGTGGTACGGCGCCAGGCGCTGGCGCAAGTCGCCATTCAGGTACGCCTCACGCGCCGCGGTGATCGACGTGATGGTCTGCTCTTCGACCACCACATGCGGTGCCAGGACCACACAAGCAGCCACCCGGTGCCGGCTGGCATACAACAACGCGATGCTGCCGCCATCCGAATGCCCAACCAGAACCGGTGGCACCGTGATGGGCAATTGTCGAAGCAACTGTGGCAACACCTCGAGCGCCTCGTGGTGCAAGTAGTCCGGTAACAAGCGGCCATGGCGCAGTCCGGCCTCGTGCCGGGGTGGACTGCGAACCTCCAGCGTGGCCTGCGACGCTCCGTAACCGCGCCGCGAATACACCCAGGCCTCGCGTCCTGTGGCCCGTGCAAGCTGTTCTGGCCAGTCGCGCCACATGGCGACCGAGCCCAGCCCCTCGTGCAGGAACACCAGGGGTGCATCGACACGTCCTGTGGGGGCCGCCGGGATATGCAGCACTTCCAGCGCGCTGCCGCCGACGTCGATGAGGTTCATGCCAGGCATCGTATCCCAGCGCCGCAGGCCGTTATGCTTGGGGGTATGAATCTCTTCCTCGATTCGTTCTGGCGCGCTGTTGCTTATTGCCTGCGGCCTCGGGTCATCGCCCTGTCGTTCCTGCCGCTGCTCCTGATGGTGGCTCTGGCCTTGGGCTTGGGTTACCTGTATTGGGATGCGGCGTTGGTCTGGGTGCGCGCCATCCTGGAGGCGTCCAGCATCGTGACATCCCTGTTGGGTTGGCTGGAGGCGGTTGGCGCTGGCGGCCTGAAAACCGTGTTGGCCCCGCTGCTGGTGATTTTTGCGATAACGCCGGTCATTGTGCTGTTGTGCCTGTTGATCGTGGCGTTGTTGATGGCGCCAGCGATCGCGTCACTGGTGGCAGAGCGCAGGTTTGCACAACTGGAGCGCAAACATGGTGGTTCCTGGCTTGGTGGTTTGGCTTGGTCACTGCTGTCGGCGGCACTCGCCCTGTTGGCCCTGGTCGTCACCATTCCTCTGTGGTTGATTCCGCCACTCATCTTGTTGTTGCCGCCTTTGATCTGGGGCTGGTTGACCTACCGCGTCATGTCCTATGACGCATTGGCAGAACACGCCAGCCGCCAGGAGCGTATTGAAATACTTCGGCGCCATCGTGGATGGTTGCTGGGTATCGGGGTGCTGACCGGTTTTCTGGGAGCGGCACCGAGTGTGTTGTGGGCGTCTGGTGCATTGTTCGCCGTGGCCTTTGTTGTGTTGGTGCCCTTTGCCATCTGGATTTATACCTTGGTGTTTGCATTTGCCGCTCTGTGGTTCACCCACTATTGCCTGGCGGCGTTGCAAATGTTGCGCGCCGAAGTGGCGCTGGCAGATACGCCGGTGCAGCCAGCGCCATCACTTCCAACCTTGAACCAGCCCGATGTCAAACCCTGAAGCTGTGCCGGCGCCTTTGCGCGCCACTCCCGAATTTGGCGTTGTCATCATCGGGGACGAAATCCTGTCGGGAAAACGTGCTGACAAGCACCTGACGGCGGTGATCGAACGATTGCGTCTGCGTGGTTTCGCGCTGGCCTACGCGGACTACATTGGCGACTCGCCGGCGCGCATCACGGCGACGCTGCGACGTGCCTTTGAATCGGGGGACGTGGTGTTCTCCTGCGGCGGGATCGGGGCCACGCCGGACGACCATACCCGGCAATGTGCGGCTGCCGCGCTCGGTGTGGAGCTGGAGTTACATCCGCAGGCACGCGACCTGATACGCCTGCGCATGCAGGAAGTGGCGCTGGAGCAGGGTTTGCCCTATGAGCCCGACAAGGCCGACAACCTGCACCGGCTCAACATGGGTGTGTTTCCACGTGGTTCAGCCATCATCCCCAACCCGTACAACAAGATTCCAGGTTTCAGCTGCGGGCATGTGCATTTCGTGCCGGGTTTTCCTGTGATGGCCTGGCCCATGATCGACTGGGTGCTGGATACCCATTACGGCCAATGGGCGCACA
>JANOTG010000290.1:0-8202 GCA_031416215.1 Betaproteobacteria bacterium | reverse complement strand
AGTCGCTGCGGATGTGCAGGTCGCCGTTGTCCTCGGAGTAGAAGCGGGCCGATTCCTCGATGTCCTCGTCCATCGCATCGTCAGGAATGGACAGGCCGAAATACTGCTTGATCCAGCGCTTTTCATCCAGCGTGGGTGACTCCAGGTCGACCCAAATCGGCTGGAACTTCGACAACTCCTCCAGCGACTCGATTTCCTCCTGAAACAGACGGCCGTTGGCGAGTGTGAAGACGTTGAGCATGGGCGCCCAAATTATCGCATTCGCGTCGGCGTCAGCGGCGCTTCAATTGCCCAGGACCATTTCCAGCAATTCGGCTTTCTGGGCCCGTGCGTCACTTTCCCCCATGGCAATCAGGGATTGCACAAAACCGGGCTCGAACAACAGGTAACTGGCCAACGTGCCGCCACTGCCCTTGAGCACACCCAGGCCTCCCAGAGCGTCACGGACCGCGGACGGCAATTCGTGCGTGTACTGCTGTGCCAGGCCGTCGAGCGACTGGGTGGGGGCGATGGCCAGCACATCGATGGCCTTGTAGGGCATCGCGGCCGCCGCTTCACGCGGCAGGCGGTTGATGGTCTGCGTGACACGTTGCGTCTGCTCGACATCGGCCTGCAGGGTGTCGTGAAAAACACTGGCCATGACGTGGCCGGCCATGCTGCCCAGGGTTGGTCCCTTCGCCGGGCTGCGGGCAGCGCCGGCTACCAGGCCCGATCGTTCGGGCTGTCCAACGCCGACCACCAGGATCCGGCGCGCGCCCAGATGCATGGCCGGCGACAACGGTGTCACCTGGCGCATGGAACCGTCGCCAAAATGCTCGACGCGCCCATCCACCTCCAGTGCGGTTGCCGGAAACAGGAACGGAATCGCACTCGATGCCATCAGGTGCTCCACTGTCACGCGGTGGTACTCGGAGCGCCGGCCGGGCCGGGCCCAGCCTTCGAACTCGCCGCGACTGGCGGTCTGGCAGAAGGTCCAGTGCACCCCACTGGAATAACTTGAGCCGGTGACGGCAAGGGCGTCGATGGTGTTGGAACGCAGCGCCGCTTCGACACCGTCGGTCAGGATGCCCTTGCGCAGGATGTTGGCCAGCGGTGCGTTGTCCAGCATGGCGCCGTTGGCGCGCGCATGGCGCGACAGGCTCAGCGCCACGGCAAATCGGCTGAAACGCACCCACGGCGGCACATTGAGCTGGTACACGTCGGTGGAGCGCAACTGGGTCCAGAACTCTGCCAACTGCTCGAACGCCTGCAGGCCCTGCATTGCGCGGCCCGCCAGAAACGCGGCATTGATGGCGCCCGCCGACGTGCCGACCAGCACCTGGAACGGGAACGTCCGCGACGCCCCCGGATGGGCCGCCAGCATCGCTCCCAGCGCGCGCAACACACCGACCTGGTAGGCCGTGCGGGCACCACCACCCATCAGCACCAGGCCCACCGTCGGTCGGCCGAACTGGCGCATGCCGGAGTGGATGATGGTATCGAGGCTCATACAGACTACCTTCGTGCTGCGCACCAACGACCGGATTCGCCTGACGGCGCTGCGGCGGTGACTGCGCTGGTTTTGAGCAGACTCCAGAGTCTATTGCAATCGCCGCTGAAAAGATGACTTCTGCCCTTGGCCCGAAACAATGCTTGTGGCCGCTTTTTGCTCTCGCCAGCAGGATGAGGCGGCGCGATCGGGCGGGTGCCAGCCCGGCGCGCTGCAAGCCCATGCACAGCATGTGACAAATGGGGATTGCTTTTGCGCGCCAAAGGGGGCATAGTGGTTTGCGCAGGGTGTCGGCGACGGCACCAGGCGGCGTTCCGGCCTTGTGTTGCAAGCACAGGGCATTTTTCAACGGCGAGAAGCAACAGGAGGATATTCATGAACTTGACGATCAGCGGTCACCACCTCGAAGTCACCCCGGCCCTGAGAAACTACGTAACGACCAAGCTAGATCGGATCACCCGCCACTTTGACCAGGTTGTCGATGTCAAGGTGCTGCTCACAGTGGAGAAGCAAAAGGAAAAGGAACGACGGCAACGCGCTGAATGCAATATTCACGTCAAAGGCAGTGACCTGTTTGCGGAGAGTTCACATGCCGACCTGTACGCCGCGGTGGACGAGTTGGTCGACAAGCTCGATCGCCAGGTGGTGCGCCACAAGGACCGCCTGCAAAACCACCACCACGACGCGCCCAAACGCCTGATGTAAAGGCACCTGCCCGGGCGCAAGCAAGAAACCGCCTCGCGCCCCGCCAGGCGGTTTTTTTGTGTGCATAATCTGCCACCCAACCATGAATCGCCTCGCGTCCATCCTGCCACCTGCGCACGTGCTAGTGCACGTAGAGGCGACCAGCAAGAAGCGTGCCTTTGAAGAGGCCGGCCTGCTGTTCGAAAACCTGCATGGCCTAAGCCGTGCCCTGGTCACCGACAGCCTTTTTTCACGCGAGCGCCTGGGCTCGACCGGACTCGGGCACGGCGTGGCCATTCCGCATGGTCGCATCAAGGGCTTGCGGGCGCCGATGGCCGCAGTATTCCTGCTCAAACAGCCCATCGGCTTTGATGCGCCGGACGATATTGCGGTCAGCCTGCTGATATTTTTGCTGGTGCCAGAGGCGGCGACCCAGAAACACCTGGAAATTCTGTCCGAGATTGCCGAATTGCTGAGTGATGCGACGCTGCGCGGCAAACTTGCCGCCAGCACCGATGCCGGGCAATTGCACGACCTGATTTCCCAGTGGCAGTCGGCCCAGGTCGCCTAGGCCGGAGAGACCCGCCGTGAAACCCACGGTCGTCAGCGCCGACGTCCTGTTCGAGGAGTTCCGCACATCGCTCAAATGGCAGTGGGTGGCGGGCCTGGGGGCATCCGAACGGCGTTTTGACGAAGTGGCGGTGCGCGCGGCGCGCTCTGGCGCCGACCTGGTGGGCTATCTGAACTACATCCACCCGTACCGGGTGCAGTTGCTGGGTGAGCGGGAAATCGCCTACCTGACCAACGCCACGCCGGAAGACTGTGACCGCCGGATCTCGCGCATCGTCACGCTGGAGCCGCCGGTATTGATACTGGCAGATGGCAAGACCGCCCCGGACGCGCTGCTGTCGATGTGCGAGCGGGCGCAGATTCCGATGTTTGCCACCGAGGCGTCGTCCGCGTTTGTCATCGACGTGTTGCGCGCCTATCTGTCGAAACACTTTGCCGACCGCATCTCGATGCACGGGGTGTTGATGGACATCCTGGGCCTGGGCGTGTTGATCACCGGCGAGTCGGGGCTGGGGAAAAGCGAGCTCGGTCTGGAATTGATCTCGCGCGGCAACGGCCTGGTGGCCGACGACGCGGTGGACCTGTACCGAATCAACCAGACCACGATTCAGGGCCGCTGCCCGGACCTGCTGCAAAACCTGCTCGAAGTGCGCGGCATCGGCCTGCTCGATATCCGCGCCATCTTTGGCGAGACAGCGGTACGTCGCAAGATCCGTCTCAAGCTCATCGTGCACCTGGTGCGCCGTGAAACCCTGGAGCGGGAGTATGAACGTATACCGTACGAGCCGCTGACGCAGGACATCCTGGGCATACCGGTGCTCAAGGTGGTGATCCAGGTGGTGGCTGGGCGCAACATTGCGGTACTGGTGGAGGCGGCGGTGCGCAACACCATCCTGCAATTGCGTGGCATCGACACCTACCAGGATTTTGTCGAGCGCCACCGCAAGGCGATGCTGACGCCGGACTCCCGCCCCGGCAGACTCTGAGGCTTCGCTAGGAATCCGCAGCGGATCGACTTGCCCGCTGATCGGGCGGGCGGTGCGGGCATAACACCGTGGTGCAGTTGGCGTACAGGCTCAGGGCATGGTCGGCGATGGTGAACCCCTTGTTTTTCGCCACCGCGTGCTGCCGCCGCTCGATCTCGGCGTCGTAGAACTCTTCCACCTTGCCACTATCCAGGCACACCAGATGATCATGGTGCTGGCCTTCATTGAGCTCATACACCGCCTTGCCACTTTCGAAATGGCTGCGGCTCAGGATGCCGGCCTGCTCGAACTGCGTGAGCACCCGGTACACGGTGGCCAACCCGACGTCGGAGCGCTCGGTCAGCAAGACCCGGAACACATCTTCCGCCGTCATGTGCCGCAATGCACCTTTCTGGAAGATTTCCAGTATTTTCAGACGCGGCAAGGTCGCCTTGAGGCCGGTGCTCTTGAGCTCGTCGATGTTCGCCATGGCGGGGTTCGTCCTCTGGCAGGCGCCTGCCGTGAGTGGCTCAGCGGCTACAATCGTTCGATCATATCGCCATGATCCAGCCCATGTTCTTTTCCGTCCACCGCCACATGGTTGCCTGCTTCGGTGTGGCAATGGCCGCGGTGTTGTCGGGCTGCTCGAGTTTCGACGGCGCTACGACCCGCATTGCCGGCATCATCACGCCCTTCCAGATCGATGTCGTGCAGGGCAATTTCGTTTCCAGCGAACAGGTAGCGCTGCTCAAACCCGGCATGCCGCGCAGCGCGGTGCGTGACACACTGGGTACGCCGCTGCTGCAAAGCATGTTCCATACCGACCGTTGGGACTATGTCTTCTCCATCAAGCGCAAGGGCGAGGAGCCGCAGCTGCGCAAGGTGACGGTGTTCTTCAAAGCGGATGTGCTGGAACGTTTCGACGCCGATGTACTGCCTACCGAGGCTGAGTTTGTGGCCTCACTGGCCGGACGGCCACAGACCGGGGCGGTACCGGTGCTCGAAGCCAGTGCGGAAGCACTCAAATCGTTCCCTGCGGCGCCCAAGGCACCAGAGCCCAGGGTTCTGCCGCCCCTGCCCGCCTCCTATCCCCCGCTGGAAACAGCCGCTCCCTGAAGGCGGCATTGGCCGCCACCAGTACCATGAACGACGGGTCCATGCGCAAAATCTGCATCGCTGGAGCGTCCGGGCGCATGGGGCACATGTTGATCGAAGCCGTCATGGCAGCGCCCGACTGTTGTTTGTCGGGAGCGCTCGATATCGTCGGCTCGCCCGCGTTGGGGAGCGACGCCTGTGCGTTCCTGGGCCGCGACAGCGGCATACGAATCACGTCCGATCTGCGCAGCGGTCTGCTCGACTGCGACGTGCTGATCGATTTCACGCGCCCAGAGGGGACGCTGGCGCATCTGGCGCTGTGCCGCGAACTCGGCATCCAGATGGTGATCGGCACGACCGGATTCTCCGACGACCAGAAAGCGCAGATTCGCGCCGCCGCCACCGATATCGCAATCATGATGGCGCCCAACATGAGTGTCGGTGTCAACGTCACGCTCAAGCTGCTGGAACTGGCCGCGCAGGCCATGGCTACCGGCTACGACATCGAGATCATCGAGGCCCACCATCGCCACAAGGTCGACGCACCGTCGGGCACGGCACTGAAGATGGGCGAGGTGATTGCGCAGGCCACCGGTCGCGACCTCAAGGACTGCGCGGTGTATGCGCGCGAAGGTATCACCGGTGAACGCGACCCATCCTCGATCGGCTTTGCGACCATCCGCGGCGGCGACATCGTGGGTGACCATACGGTGCTTTTTGCCGGCATCGGCGAACGCATCGAAATCTCGCACAAGTCGTCGAGCCGCGTCACCTATGCCCAGGGCGGTCTGCGCGCGGCGCGTTTTCTCGCCCGGCACCCCCACGGGCTGTATGACATGTTTGACGTGTTGGGTCTGGCCAAACCCCAGGCTGCAGCTGGATGAGCATTTTCCAGCTGCTGGCCCAGGGGGACAGCGTCAGCCGGATCGTGGCCGCCATGCTGTTGCTGATGTCGGTGAGCAGCTGGGTCGTCATCTTCTGGAAAAGCTGGTTGTTGCACCGCGCCAGCGCCGATGTGCAACGCAGCACAGCCGCCTTCTGGCAGTCCGCCAATCTGGCCGATGGGCAACGCCGGGCGCAGGCCTTTGATCGCGAGGCGCTGGTCACGCCACTGATCACCGCGACCGGGGTCGATGGCAGCGGCACGCTGGCAGCGGCCGGGGACCGCTCGCAGCAATTGACGCGCGTGTTGCGCCAGGCCCTGCACCAGGTACTGCACAAGCTGCAATATGGCCAGGTGTTGCTGGCGACCGTTGGCGCCACGGCACCGTTTGTGGGCCTGCTCGGAACCGTCTGGGGCATTTACCACGCGCTGATCGGCATCTCCAGCGCCGGGCAGATCACCATCGACAAGATTTCCGGCCCGGTCGGTGAAGCCCTGATCATGACTGCGGCCGGGCTGGCGGTCGCCATTCCGGCCGTGCTGGCCTACAACGTGCTGGGGCGCTCCATCGGCCGCATCGAGGCCGATCTGGAGGGGTTTGCGCGCGACCTGCGTGAATTGCTGCTCCACCACGCAACCGATCCGGCGCCGGGCGGGGCCTAGGCGATGGCATTCGGACGACTCGAGCGCCACACCAGCGCGCCACCCATGAGCGAGATCAACATGACGCCACTGATCGACGTCATGCTGGTGCTGGTGGTGATCTTCATCATCACCGCGCCACTGCTGGCGAGCTCGATCCGGCTCGATCTGCCCAAGACCGACGCTGCAACCCCGACCGAGGCACCCAAATTCATCTTGCTGGTTATGGACCGCAGCGGGCAGGTATTCCTGGAAGACAAACCCGTCGCCCTGCCCGCGCTGGCACAGCGGTTGACCCGGGTCGCCCTGCAAAACCCGGACACCGAGGTCCAGTTGCGCGCCGATGCCGGGTTGGCCTATGGCCGCCTGGTGGAAGTCATGGGTGTGGCGCAAAAAGCCGGGTTGAACCGGCTCGGTTTTGTGGCCGAGCCGCGCCCGTCCGCGCCCTGAGCAAAACTGCGCTACCCAGCCGCCAGGCAACACCGCGCCCGGCGGGGGCGAGCCCCTAGAATCGAACCAGGCCGGCAACAGCGCCGCCCTGACCACGCCATGCAAGAAAAGTACGACCACCACGCAGTAGAAACATCGGCCCGGCAGCACTGGGACGCACACGACGCCTACCGGGTCACCGAAGACGCCGGCAAGAAGAAGTACTACGCCTGCTCCATGCTGCCCTACCCCAGCGGCAAGCTGCACATGGGCCATGTGCGCAACTACACCATCAACGACATGCTCACGCGTTATCTGCGCATGAAGGGCTTCAACGTGTTGATGCCGATGGGCTGGGACGCTTTTGGGCTACCGGCGGAAAACGCCGCGCTGAAGAACGGAGTGCCGCCGGCTCAATGGACTTTCGACAACATCGCCACCATGAAGCAGCAGATGCAGGCGCTGGGCCTGGCCATCGACTGGAGCCGCGAGCTCACCACCTGCACACCCGAGTACTACAAGTGGAACCAGTGGCTGTTCCTGAGAATGCTGGACAAGGGCATCGCCTACCGCAAGACCCAGGTCGTCAACTGGGACCCGGTGGACCAGACCGTGCTGGCCAACGAACAGGTGATCGACGGCAAGGGCTGGCGCACCGGCGCAGCAGTGGAGAAGCGCGAGATACCCGGTTATTACCTGAAGATCACCGACTACGCCGATGAATTGCTCGACAGCGTGGACAGCGGCCTGCCCGGCTGGCCGGAACGCGTCAAGCTGATGCAGCAGAACTGGATTGGCAAGTCGGAAGGTGTGCGTTTTGCCTTCCCGCACGACATCCGCGATGCCCGGGGTGCCCTGATCGGTGACGGTCGCATGTATGTGTTCACCACCCGCGCCGACACCATCATGGGCGTGACGTTCTGCGCCATTGCGCCAGAACACCCGCTGGCCAGCCATGCCGCAGCCTCCAACCCGGCGCTGGCGACCTTCATCGAGGAATGTCAGCGTGGCGGCACCACGGAAGCGGAGCTGGCCGTCCGCGAGAAGGAGGGCATGCGCACCGGCCTGTTCGTGACGCATCCGCTGAACGGCCACAAGATCGAATTGTGGGTTGGCAACTACGTCTTGATGGGTTACGGCGACGGTGCCGTGATGGGCGTGCCCGGGCACGACGAGCGCGACTTCATTTTTGCGCGCAAGTACGGCATTTCCATCATCGACGTGGTGCTGATCGACGGCCTGACCTACGACTACGAACAGTGGCAGGACTGGTACGGCGACAAGACCCGCGGCGTCACCATCAACTCGGACAGCTTCAGCGGCCTGTCCTACCAGGACGCCGTGAATGCGGTATGCCATGCCCTGCAGGTGCGCGGCCTGGGCGAGAAAAAAACCACCTGGCGCCTGCGCGACTGGGGCGTCAGCCGCCAGCGTTATTGGGGTAC
>JANOTG010000289.1:0-5607 GCA_031416215.1 Betaproteobacteria bacterium | reverse complement strand
GGCCTTGGCCGACGCCGTGTTGTTCAACTACACGCACGACATCTGCCGCATGCCGGATGCGGTGGACAACCTGATGCGACAGCTCAAGCCCGGCGCACGGGTGGCCATGGCCGGCGTCAAGTTTTTTCCCTGGTGGACCGGGCCGCTGAATCTGCTGGCATGGCTGAAAAACCGGCCTTACAACGCACACGCCGCCGACCTCTGGCGGCCCTGGAGTCTGGTGGCGGACTACTGTGACGACTTCGGCTGGTCGGTCACCCAGTGGGGCATGGGCTACATAGCGAGCGGCCGGCGCAAGGCGGAACCGCCGCAGCGACAAGTGAACTAATCCAGCGCGGGGCAGGCTCCTAGGCTGAATGCAGTGCGCGCAGCTCGGCTTCGCGCGCCATCGTCGCCAGGTAGCCGGCTTCGATCGCCCGCTCACGAAACTCCCGAGACAGGTTGACCCAGTAACCGAAATCGGGCTTGAGCAACAGATCGGCAGTCACTGCATCGGCGTCCACCAGGGCCTTTTTTCGCAGGTCAGCGTCCCGATACCGACCCGCACCGGCAGGCACGCGATCCAGGTGTACGCTGGCATCGACGGCCAGCACCCGTTGCGCGCCCAATGCGCGGGCAATTCGCGCCGGCAACGGCATGGTCCAGTCAGCGTCCCGGTAATGTTCACCGCGGATACGCACTGGCGCGAATTGACCCTCGATCGCCGCCGCTGCCTGCACCGCGACACTAGCGTCGCCCGCCGTAAACGCAAACGCTGCGCCATCACGCCGGCGCGCTGCAACACAGGCCATAGCCACCGGCATCTGCTCAAGCAATGTAACGGGCGCATGCTGGCGCACCAGGTCCGCTATCGCCGAGCCGCTGAGTCGTTCGCCGGCACCGACCGCCAGCCGCGCCAAGCTCGCCGGTTGCAGCTCGAGCGCCAGGGACTCGATCGCGGTCGCGCGCATACCCGCAGCACGCAGGCTGCCCACCAGAGCACCGACCGACGCACCCACAATCAGGTCGGGCTGCAATCCGAGTCGTTCCAGTGCCTTGAGCACACCGACATGCACAAAACCGCGCGGCCCGCCTGAACTCAGGACCCACGCCACCCGTACAGGACCCGGCAGTGGCTGGGTTCGCGGCGCCGTCGGCCCGCTGTAGTCAAAGTCCGGGTTCAAGGTGCAGCCAGCCAAAGCGGCAGCCGAGAAAACCAGGACGGAACGGCGATCCACGGTCAGCGCAGGAATCGCTCAGCCAAGACCGGGCTTGTCAACGTTGCCGGCCAAACCGCGACAATGGATGCTCGGCGACACCAGGCACATCGACTGATCAATACCGCCACATTTGCTGACAGGCCATTGTGCTGCCAGGGCGTCACAGTCCAGGAACCAAAAGGGTAAAAGTCGGCTCTGACATCACGCATGAACACCATTATTCATCGCTTCCGCACCCTGTGCACAACGCTGGCGCTGCTGGCAGCCAGTGCTTTGGGTGCGATGGCCAGCGGCCAAACGCTCATGGTCGGCGCACCCGGCCCGGTGGTCACCACGGAGCAGGTGCGCGCCGAACTGCTGGTGCATGCGCCGCAAGGCGTTGCGCCCGGCAAGACCTTATGGGTCGGACTGCAGCTGGCCCACATTCCGCACTGGCACACCTACTGGAAAAATCCAGGCGACTCGGGGCTTCCGACCACCCTTGAGTGGTCTTTGCCACCAGGAATCACAGCCGGTGACATCGCTTGGCCCCTGCCCAAGAAAATCCCGATTGGAAACCTGGCGAACTACGGCTACGAGGGCACCATCCTGCTGCCTGTGCCAATGACGGTTGCGCCCGATTTCAGGGCGCCCCTGTTGTCGGGCGAACTGGAGCTCCGGCTCAAGGCGACATGGCTGGTGTGCAAGACAGAATGTATACCGCAAGAGGGTGACTTCAGCCTGAAACTTCCCGTGCGCAGCTCCAGCGCTTCGCATACGGCGGCCTTCGAAGCAGCCTGGCAGGCCGAGCCGAAGCGGCTCGTCGGGTCTGCGGCAAATACGGCACTGCTAGACCAACAGGCAGTTCAGGTGTCAGTCGCCGGATTGCCAGTGGGCTGGCAGGGGAAAAGCCTCGCACTCTTTGCCGAGACTCCCGAGGTTTTCGAGACCGCCTCCCCTTGGACCCAGCAATGGAACGGCGCGGTATGGAGTGCGCGATTGCCCCTGTCGGCGCAGCGCAGCGCGAGCCCGGCAGTGTTGCCGCTGGTGCTGGCGCTGGGGAATGACGCGGCTCGGGTCGAGACGACGGTGCAGGGCGCCTGGCCGGCGCCGACATCGCCTCTGGCCGCAGCGCCGCCACCTGCGGCGCAGGGACAGGGTTTCGGCAGAGCCGCCACTCCCGCTCTCACGTTCTGGGCCGCTCTGGCCGGCGCACTGCTCGGCGGTTTGATTCTCAACCTCATGCCCTGCGTGTTCCCGGTACTGGCGATCAAGGTCATCGGCTTTGCACGCCATGCGACCGACCGCCGGGTACAGCGCATCAGCGGCATCGCCTACACCGGCGGTGTCGTGCTGAGTTTTCTGGGTTTGGCCGTGTTGATGCTTGCGCTGCGCAGCGCGGGCGAGAGTCTGGGCTGGGGATTCCAGCTACAGGACCCGGTCGTGGTTGCTGTGCTGGCGGCTTTGTTTACCCTGCTGGGCCTGAACCTCGCCGGGGTATTCGAGTTCGGTTCGGTCCTTCCCTCTTCGGTCGCCAGCTTTCAGGCCAAGAACCCGGCCGCTGATGCATTTGGTTCCGGCGTATTGGCAGTCGCAGTGGCCGCGCCCTGCACGGCCCCCTTCATGGGCGCCTCGCTCGGGCTGGCATTGACCCTGTCGGCAGCAGAGGCACTGGCGATCTTTGCCGCTCTTGGACTAGGCATGGCCGCGCCGTTCCTGCTCGCCAGCCTGATGCCGGCATTTGCCCGCCTGCTGCCCCAACCGGGCGCCTGGATGGACACGTTCCGCAAGTTGATGGCGTTCCCGATGTTTGCCACTTCGGCGTGGCTGGTATGGGTGCTTGGTCACATCAGCGGCATCGACGGAGCCGGCGCCTTGTTGGCGCTGTTGGTCGCATTGGCCTTGCTGGCCTGGGCCATAACGTTGGTCGGCCCGGCACGCACCTGGGTCAGTTTGTTCGCCATCGGCGCCCTGGCCCTGCTGTTGTGGGGTGTTGGCCCGACGCTGACGCGATCGACGGACCCCAGCCAGCAGACTATGGCCAATGGCTGGGAGCCCTGGGAACCCGGGCGGGTCGAGCAGATCGTGGCCAGCGGGCGACCGGTGTTTGTCGATTTCACGGCAGCGTGGTGCATCACCTGCCAGTACAACAAACAGACGGTGCTGGGCGACAGCGCGTTGCTGGCTGATTTTGCGCAGCGCAAGGTCATGCTGTTGCGCGCAGACTGGACCCGACGCGACCCCGCGATCACGGCGGCTTTGCAGCAGCTGGGGCGCAATGGCGTGCCAGTGTATGTGTTGTACCAGGCAGGCAGGCCGCCGGTCGTGTTGTCGGAGATCTTGAGCGTGTCGGATGTCAGGGCAGTTCTGGCGCGCTTGTAACCAACGTACTTACCCACCACCAGGAGTACTTTCATGTTGCGTCGATCCCTTGTCACTGCTGCCACCGTGCTCGGCCTGGGTATTTCGGCTGGCAGCCACGCCGCGCCCGCAGTGGGGCAGGACGCGCCCGCTTTCACACTCACCGACACCAGTGGCAAAACAGTGCGCCTGGGTGACTTCAAGGGCAAACACGTGGTGCTGGAGTGGGTGAACCCGGGCTGCCCCTATGTGCGCAAGCACTACAGTGGCGCGAATATGCAAGGCACGCAAAAAGAGGTGACCGGCAAGGGCGTTGTCTGGCTGGCCATCAACTCCACCGACCGGGACCACCACGACTATCTCGCACCGAAACAACTCGCCGCATGGATGAGCGGCCAAAAAGCCGCCGCCAGCCTGACCTTGATGGACGAGGACGGAACGGTCGGCCAAGCTTACGGTGCGCGCACCACGCCCCACATGTACATCATCAACCCGCAAGGCAAGCTGATCTACGCCGGCGGCATCGACAGCATCCCGTCGGCACGGGTCGACGACATCAAGACGGCGGTCAACTACGTGAAACAGGGCGTCACCCAGGCGCTCGCCGGACAGCCGCTGGCCAACGCGACGACGCGGCCCTACGGCTGTTCGGTCAAGTACAAGTCGGGTGCCTGAGCGCGCCCGGAGAAACCACGCGGGTCGGCGACCTGACAGGCGGCCTGAGTTGGGCGGCCGTAGGCCATGGACAGGCAGTCTGGGTTACGGAATCTCCGCCGTGAACGCCGCCTCCACCCGCATGCCTGCCTGCAGCGTCACGCCGTAGGCACGACGCACCACCGGGTGTGTGCCCATGTATTCCTTCCACACCACGTTGACGGCTGCGATGTCGGCCAACACGTCGTGCAAATACAGGCGCGCCGTGCAAATGGCGTGGCGATCAACCCCGGCCGCCTTCAAATGAAGGTCGAGTTGGCGGAACGCCTCGCGCATTTCGGCGCCGGCGCCGCCTGCCACCGGTTTGTCCTGGCCGTCCGGAATGCCGGTGACCACGGCCTCGAAGACACGGCCGCTGTGCACGACCGCGGAGCTGATGGGGAATGTGGTGCTGGAATCGATGAATTGCATGTGCTGTTGTCCAATCTAGTGAAGTTGCAGGGTTTTCCAACCCCGGGCCTGTGCCAAGGCCGCCAATTTCGGGTCGGCGTTGACCGCGGTCGGGATGTTTACCGCCTCCAGCAGCGGCAAATCGTTGATGGAGTCGCTATACGCAAAACTGTGCATTTGCGCCAGCGTCTGACCGCGCAGCGCCAACCAGGCGTGCAGGCGTGTGACTTTGCCGGCACGCATGTTCAGCACCCCGGTGGTCCGGCCGCTGAAAATGCCGTCGATCTCTTCGGGTTCCGTGGCAATCAGGTTTTCCAACCCCAGGTGGATGGCAGTGAGCTCGGTGATAAATCGGTTGGTGGCCGTGGTCAGCACCACGGCGTGGCCCTGATCCTGATGGCTGCGCAGGCGATCCAGGGAAACCTGCGCAATCCGCGGCGCGATCTCGCAGTGCAAAAAATCCTGCCGCAACGGCTCCCATTGCGCCCGGCTGCGCCCGGCCAGTGTGGACACATAAAAATGGGCGAACTCCACCGGACCCACCTGACCCGACCTGTAACGCGCCTCGATATCGGCGTTGCGGGCCGCGAATGCGCCATGGTCAAGGATGCCCCGGGCAATCAGAAAATCGCACCACAACACATCGCTGTCTCCGTCCAGCAGGGTGTGGTCAAGGTCGAAGAAGGCGATGCAGGACATCATCAGGGAATCTTCGCCGTTGCAGGCTGATCAGGCAACCTGCATGCTGCGCATTGCGGTATTGGCTACGACATGACAAGCGCTTTGCGCAATTGTCAGTCTTCGCCGCAACTTCGTTGTCGCCCTTGGGAACGGCCCGGCGGTGCTCATGCCTTGCGCAAATGCCAGGACTTGGGCCGGGTGAAAGTCTGGATGCCATAGGTCGACATGGTCAGGCCGATACCGGAGTCACCGACTCCGCTCCAGGGCAGACGCGGGCTCAGGC
>JANOTG010000288.1:0-9670 GCA_031416215.1 Betaproteobacteria bacterium | reverse complement strand
TGGTTTCGCCACGGCTGCCGGCTGCGCAGGGTGGATTGGGCCTGTCATGGGAAGAGTGTTGCGCCTACCTCGAAGTCGCCGGGCGCAGTTTCCTGGGTCCGGCGGCCTTGCAATGTGCCGCCCCGACCCAACCCGACATCGCGGTGCTGGAGCAGCTCGCCAGCCCCTGGCAGCGCGAGCACTACCTCGACCCATTGGCGCGCGGCGAGGTACGCTCGTGTTTCGCCATGACGGAACCGGCACCCGGCGTCGGCTCCGATCCCCGCATGTTGGCGACCACCGCGACCGCACTGGCCCAGGGCTGGCGCCTTGACGGACACAAATGGTTTGCCAGCGGCGCGGCACGCGCGGCGTTCGCGATCGTGGTGGCGCGCAGCGATGCCGGGGTATCCTGGTTTTTGGTGGAGACCCGGAACCCGGGCTTCCAGGTGGTGCGCGACGTGCCCACCATGGAACCGTTCGATTTCGGCGGCCATGCCGAAATTCGGCTCGACAACTGCCTGGTGGGCCCCGAGGCACTGGTGGGGCTGGAAGGCCGCGGCCTGGACTACGCCCAGTTGCGCCTGGAGGGCGCGCGCCTGTTCCACTGCATGCGTTTCATCGGTCTGGCGTCACGCGCCATGGACCTGGCACAAGAGTACGCGGCGCAGCGCGAGTCCCACAATACTCGCCTGGCCGAGCACCAGATGGTGCAGGCCATGGTCGCCAACGCCCATATCGATCTGTATGCAGCGCGGCTCATGACACTGGACGTCGCGCGCCGTCTTGACGCTGGTGCATCGATCCGCCACCACTCGTCCATGGCCAAGGTGTTTGTGTCCGAGGCCGTGAACCGGGTCGCCGATTCAGCCGTACAGATCACCGGCGCCCTCGGCATCTCGGAGGACATTCCACTGTCCATGATCCTGCGTATGTTGCGACCGTTTCGCATCTACGACGGCGCGTCCGAAGTCCATCGGGCGACCATTGCGAAACGGGTTTTCAAGCACCGCTTGGGCGCTTGACGCTGTCACTGCCACACACCATGAACGACACAGTCGATCTCGCCCTATTTCGCCAGGCCATTCGCGCCTTTGTGCGTGACAACCTGCCACCGGACATCCGCCAGGCGGTAGCCCAGGGGCAACCGCTGGCCCGGGAACGCCAGGTGGCATGGCAGGAAATCCTCGCCGCACAGGGTTACCTGGTCCCGCACTGGCCAGTGAACTGGGGCGGGCAGGGATGGTCGGTAACGCAGCAGATGGTGTTCGACGAGGAACTGTGCACGCACCATGCACCGGAAATCAGCGCCATCTCCTACGACATGATCGGCCCGGTGTTGATGCGCTGGGGAACCAGCAATCAACAGCAACGCTTCCTGCCGGCCATCGCCTCGGGTCGCCAGGCCTGGTGCCAGGGTTATTCGGAGCCCAATGCCGGCTCGGATCTCGCGTCGCTGGTGACCCGCGCACACCGCAATGGCGACGACTACATCGTCAACGGCTCGAAGATATGGACATCCGGCGCGCAACATGCCGACTGGATTTTCTGCCTGGTGCGCACCGACCCGGCGGCACGTGCGCAGCAAGGAATCAGCTTCCTGCTCATCGACATGCAGACCCCGGGCATCACGGTGCGACCGATTGTGGGCATCCACGGCTGGGCGGTATTCAACCAGGTGTTTTTTGACGACGTGAGGGTGCCGCGACACGACCTGGTGGGTGAGGAGAATCAGGGCTGGACGGTGGCCAAGTCGCTGCTGGAGTTCGAGCGGCTCAAACTGGCCAGGATTGGCGAGAACAAGCGGCGCCGTGCCCGGCTGCTCGATCTGGTGCTGCAACCGGACGCCGGTGGGTCGCGCGTTGCTGACCAGGCATGGTTTCGCCGGCGGTTCGCCGAACTCGAAGCCCGTCTGATCGCTTTGCAAGCCAACGTGCAGCGTTTCGTCGCACGGCAGCAGGCTGGCATTCCGGCCGGTGCCGAAGTGTCGATGCTCAAGCTGCGCGGCAGCCGCCTGATCCAGCTTTGGGAAGACCTGACGATGGACGCGCTGGGACCGCAGGCCCTGCTGCTGGACCCCATCGCCCTGGCAGGCGGGCCGGTCGGTGCTGGCGCCTGTGCTGGCGGCATTGCGGCGACGGCGGCATCGCGGCGCTTCCTGTCGCGCGGCTACACCATCGCCGGCGGGTCGAGCGAGATTCAACACAACATCCTGGCCAAACAGGTGCTCGGCTTATGACACACCAGAAAGCCGCGCCATGAGCGATATCGACACCGACAACATGCTCGCCGACAGTGCGCGCGACTATGTGCTGCGCGGTTATGGCGAGGCGGTACGCGCCGAATCGCTGGCGGATCCACACGGCTGCTCGGCACGGCGCTGGCAGGAGTTTGCCGACATGGGCTGGCTGGGCCTGCCGGTAGCCGAAACCGATGGTGGCCTGGGAGGCACCATGCACGACATCTGCACCTTGTCCGAGGCCCTGGGCCAGGCGCTGGTGGTCGAGCCGTTTATCGCCTGCGCCGTGCTGGGCTCGGGCTTGCTGTCGCTCGCCAGCGACGCAGATGTGCGCGCGGCCTGGCTGCCGGCCATGGCCGAGGGTGGATTGCGGGTCGCCGCCGCCCGCCTGCCATCGGGGTTCGCGGCCAACCACCGCAGCATCGTCAACCGCGCCCGTGCGGCTGCATCCGGGTATACGCTGCAGGGTCAGGACTCCCTGGTGCCTGGTGGTCACGGCGCACACGCCTATCTGGTGCTCGCCACGCTGGACGGTGGCAACGAGACCGGTGTTTTTCTGCTGCCGGCCGATGCACCCGGCCTCAGCGCCACCCCCTGCACCCTGCTGGATGGTCAACATGCCGTGACGCTGGAACTCGACAGGGCCGCCGGCACACTGCTTTATCGAGGTGCGCCGGATGTCGTGCTCGGACGCGTCGAGGCCGTGCAGGCACGTGCAGCCGTGGCCCACTGTGCTCAAACCGTAGGCAGCATGCAGCGCGCCTTCGACATCACCATCGACTACCTCAAGACACGCAAACAGTTTGGCCGGCCCATCGCGTCCAACCAGGTGGTGCAGCATCGCCTGGTCGATCTTTTCGTGGAGATCGCTGAGGCGCGCGCAGTGACCTATTCTGCGGCAGCGATGTTGGACCAGACTGTACCGCCCGATCGGCCGACGCTGCGCCACCAGGTGGCCGCTGCCCGGGCCTGCGTTCTGCAGGCCGCGCATCTGGTATGGAACGAGGCGGTTCAGCTGCACGGCGCCATCGGCATGACCGACGAATACATCGTCGGCCAGTATGTCAAGCGCCTGGTAGTTGCCGGCAGCCTGCATGGCAGCCTGGAGGGTGCGTGGGAAATACTGGCTGCCGGCGCACTCGATGGTGCCCAAGCCGACCGTGGCTGATCACACGACTGCAACAAGAAAACACCATGTCCGACCCTGCCACTGCACCATCCACCGTTCATGTCAGCGCCGCCAAGGGCGTGTTGCAACTGACCATCGACGCGCCCGCCGTGCGCAACTCGCTGTCGGCACCCGGCGTGCTCGAAGGCTTGTTGGCCGGCTTGGACAGGCTCGAGACCGAGCCTGATCTGCGCTGCGCCATTGTCACCGGAGCCGGGGGGAGTTTTTGCGCCGGTGGTGATCTGGGCAAACTCTCCAGCGCGACAGAAGGCGAGATCCGCCGCAGCATGGTGCGAAGCGCCTGGCTGTACCGGCGCATGGCGCTATGCGACAAGCTGCTCATCGCCGCTGTGGACGGGCCGGCCTTTGGTGCCGGGCTGGGATTGGCGACCTGCTGCGATCTGGTCGTGGCCGGGTCCACCGCGCGCTTTTGTTGTGCCTTCGTGCGGGTGGGCGCCATGCCGGATGCCGCGCTGTTCTGGTCCCTGCCGGCGCGCGTGGGCACCGCCCGGGCACGCCAGATGATGTTGTTTGCCGATGAGGTCGGCGCTGCCCAGGCGCTGGCGTTGGGCCTGGCCGACGAGCATGTGGCGGAAGGCTCCGCATTGCCCGCGGCCCAAGCCATGGCCCTGCGCCTGACGCAGGGACCGACGCGCTCCTATGGCCGCATCAAGGCCGGGCTGCGCAATGCCCCGATGTCACTGGAGGCCGCCTTGTCGTTCCAGCTTGACAACGCGCCCGGATTGTTTGCCAGTGCGGACTTCCGCGAAGGTGCTGCGGCATTCTTCGAAAAGCGCAAGCCGGTCTTCACCGGGCGCTGAGTGGCGTCAGCGGCCGCCCGCCACCTGTCAATGCTGATGACCGTGTTCGCCATGCACGTGGCGGTGTTCGATCTCCACGGCTGACGCCGCCCGCACTGCCAGCACCGTGAGTGAAAACCGCATGGCGCGCCCGGCCATCGGATGGTTGCCGTCCAGCATGACCTGGTCACCCTTGATCTTGAGTACCGTGAAATTGCGCGACTGCCCCTGATCGTCGCGCCCCTGCAGCTGGCCACCCACCTTGACGCCCGGTGGGAACTCGCTCTTCGGGATGGTTTGCACCAGAGCCTCATCGCGCTCCCCGAATGCGTCCTCGGCCGACAGGTCGATGGTGGCCTTGAAGCCCGCCAGCTGGCCTTCCAGCGCGGCTTCGATCTTGGGGAAGGTGTTGCCGTAACCACCGTGCAGGTAAACCATGGGCTCGCGGCCGTCGTCCAATGACTTGCCGAGCAAATCGGTCACCTTGTAGCGCAGGGTGACGGCAGTGTCTTTTTCAATTTTCATGGCAGAAGTTTAAGCCAGCATCGCCCCACCAACCCGACACGCTCGAGCGATGGTTCACGGCACCCAGGTCAGCGCCGCGACCGGGGGCAGATCCCGCGATACACATTGCCAGTGTTCCCCTGCGTCGACACTGACCCACAGGCCACCGGTGGTGGACGCCATGGCCAGGGTTTGCCGGTCTGGCGCCAGCTCCAGGCCGTGCCGGTAAACCAGGTGGTAGGCGTCGTTCTGCGGCAGGCCCTGGTGCATGGACTTGAACGTTGCGCCACCGTCATCGGTGCGGTTCACCACCATGCGCCCGCCAACCGGGTAACGGTGCGTGTCGGCCTGCGCCGGCACAAACCAGGCACGCTGCGGGTTCACCGGGTCGCAGGCGATGGCAAAACCGAAGCCCGAAGGTCGCGGTGCGGCGATGGCCTGCCACTGCCGCCCGCCGTCTGCCGACCTGTAGATGCCGCAGTGGTGCTGGATCCACAACACATCCGGCTGCGCCGCGCATTGCAGCATGCGGTGCGGGTCCTGGGTGTTGGGGTCGTCGCTGGCGTCGGCCGGCAGGTAGTCGGCGCGCATGCCGGCAGCAGTGAGGGCCCAGCTGTGGCCGGCGTCATGCGACTGCCAGACACCGCCGCAGGAAATGGCCACGCTGACATGCCTGGCGTCGCGCGGATCGACCAGCACCGAATGCATGCCGGGGTAGTCATTGCCACCTCCCATCCACAACTGGCGCAGCGGCATGTGCCATAACGACTGGTTCAATGCCCAGCTCTGACCACCATCGTCCGAACGGAACAGGCCGGCTGGCATACAACCGGCCCACAGGCTGCCGGGCTTGAGCGGGTCGGCCGGTACCAGGCTCCAGACCAGTTCGACATTCCAGGGCACCGTGTCCTCCGCCAACGGACCATCCTTGGGCTGCGGCGGGAACGCCGGAGCGGCAATCTCCGACCAACTGGCGCCGCGGTCCATGCTTTTGCGCAGCTTGACGCCGAAATGCCCCATACGCAGTGCCGCGTACCAGGCGCCGTCGCGCGGATCAGCCAGTACCTGGGTCACCGGATCGCCGGCGAAGTGGTGCGCGCCAACCACCCACTGCATGCCCTGGCCACGCACCACGAACATGCCCTTGCGGGTTGCCACCAGAAGTGTCTGCATACCTGCCTCCGTGAAATGATTCAGCCGCCAGTCAGCGCCTGCGCCACCAGCACCCGGTCGTCAGAGCCCAGCCGCTGCTGCAGGTGTGCGCGGTCGTGCACCAACTGCTTGTTCACAAACACTGCCACATGTTTGCGCACATGGCCCTGGTCATCCAGCACATAGTGCGCAAGTCCGGGTGCGCCCGCCAGTGCGGCCGTCAAGACCTCACGCAAACTGCCCGCCGGCACCACCTGGGCCGCGCACTCGACATGGCGGCGCAGACTGGCGGCAAATTCCACATGGACCATAAGTCCCCCGGCGTTGTTGCGACCGGACTGTCTGAGCCGCCGCAGCGGCTATTCGTTGGTCACCAGCGTATCGCCGCTGAGCTTGACCTTGGAGCCGACCTTGAACGCCGGCTCGGCCTCGAAACGCACCGTCCTGGTCGTCGCATCGGGCATCTTCACCGCCACGTCGTAAAAATTCTTGGTGCGCACCCGCTTCTCGATCTCGCGCCCGGCAACCGCGCCACCCACAGCACCTATCACCGTGGCGGCGGTATTGCCGTCACCCTTGCCCACCTGATTTCCCAGCGCGCCACCCGCCACGCCGCCGAGGATGGCGCCGGCATAGTTGGGCTTGCCCTTGACCTTGACCTTGGTCACCGACTCGACCACACCACAGACATCACACTTGCCACCCGCAGCCACGACCGGAGCCGCCACGACGACAGGCACCAGAGCGCCAGCGGCCAGCGGCTTGACCGCCGCCGCCTTCTTGTCGCCCAGCGCCAGGCTCACGTTCACCGGTGTTGCGTCGGTGAACTGGTCGCGCGTCTTGATGGTGTAGCTGCCCGCGTACTGGCCGGGCTTTTCTTCCATCAGGGCGATGCTGGTTTTGCCGGCGTCCAGCGACACGCTGGCTTTTGCGCCTGCCGTACCGTTGACCATGAACCCGAGCTCGTGACCACCGGTGAACGCGCCTGAGTTCCTGGTCTCGATGCGGGCTATCACCGGTGCCGGATTCGCAGCCGCCACAGCAACCGCATGTGCCGAATCGGTCAGCAGTGTCTGCGCCAACAGCGCCGTGCTCTGGCGCTCGCCGACCTTGAGCGTGGCATTGACGCGGCTGGCGTAGGTGATCTTGTCCTTGATGCTGATCGTCACTGCGCCGTCATAGGTACCGGGTTTGCCCTCGGGCACGGTGATCAACCCGGCGGCGCCATCGATGCGCAAGCTCAGGGTGCCCCCCGGGGTGCCGGTGGCGCGGAATATCAGCTCGGTGCCGGGCACCAGCTGCGGCACCTGGTCGACGCTGAAACTGCGTATCACCGGAGCATTCGCCTGTGCCAACGACACGACAGGGAAAACACCGGCCAGAAACGCCAGCGTGATGGCCAGCCAACGGGATGATGACTTCATGGGAACCTCCTGAAAGTTGTGGGACAACGCTGCCATGGTAATACCTTACTCCCCCATTGACTCCCCGTTGCGCATCGCGCAGCACGCGCCGTCCCGCCGCCTAATGCAACTCCCACGCCGCCCACATCAACGCAGCACGCCGTGCCAGCTCATCCAGGGCGATACCTGGTTGATACAGGGACGATCCCAGACCGACACCGGTGGCTCCGGCACGCCGGAACGCCGCCATGTTGTCGGCCGCAATGCCACCCACACCATAAAACGCTGTGGCCGGATCGAACACGGCGCGCCATGCCTTGACCGAGACCGTGCCCAACACGTCGGCCGGAAACAACTTGAGTGCGTGGGCACCGGCCTCCAGTGCCGCGAACCCTTCTGACGGTGTTGCAACGCCCGGCATGGAGGTGAGACCGAGCGACACGGTCTGTCGCACCACAGCCGGGTTCAGGTTCGGCGACAGGATCAGCCGGGCACCCGCCTGTGCGCAGGCCTTTGCCTGATCGACAGTCAGCACGGTGCCGGCACCCACCACCACATCGGCCTGCATGGCTCGGGCCAACATGCCAATGCTGTCCAGCGCCGAGGGTGAGTTCAGCGGCACCTCGATGACCCGAAAGCCGGCGCGCAGCAATATGTCCGCAACGGCCAACACCTCGCCGGGCGTGACGCCGCGCAAGATCGCCACCAGCGGATGGGCCCGCAAAATCCCCATCGTGTCCTGCGTCATGCGACATCCTTCAGCAGGTGGGCGGCCCGCGCCACCAGCCATTGCCCGGTGGTCGTGGCGCCGGCGTTTGCGCGGCTGGTCGATATGCCGGCAACTTCGCCGGCCAGCGCGTAACGCGCACACAAATCGTCGTCGCCCAGCAAACACACGGCCACGCCGGGTCGACCCGCAGTTGCCGCGCCGATTTCGGCGCCGATCAGAATGCCCGACAGGTAATCGGGCAACGCTTCTGGCGCCACCTGTCCCATCAGGCCGGCGGTGCGCGCGGCGAATATCGTGTGCGATAGCTGTGCATGGCCGGCCAGTCCCAGCCGCGCTCCGGCGACGAATTCGTCACGATGGTGGTGGCCAAAAACCATCAACCGGCCCAGGATGCCATGCTGCGTCAGCAAGCCGTACAGCTCACCGGTCATGAAGGTGGCAAAGCGGCTGATTTCGCCGCTCGCGCCCAGCCACGCCCACTTGCTGTGGGTGCCGGGCAACACGCAGACGCTGCCCGGCTCCAGGGCTGCGCCCCAGAGCTGGGTCTCCTCGCCGCGCATCACGTCGAACTGGCCGTTGTCGTCGACGCAGCGCAATCCCGGCACGATGAACAGGGTGCGTCCGTCCGACGCCGGTCCGCTGCCGTCGATCCGGACCGTTGTCAACTGCGCCGAAACCTGCGCCATGGTCGCCGGGCAATCCACATACGGGGCTTCCTTCCAGCCCTGGCGGCTGCCGATCATGCCGCTGGCGATGAGCGGGCAGCTGAACTGCACCAGCCAGTCGCCGCACAACGCGTGCAAAGCGGCGGCAAAAGCGCCCCCCTGCACCGCCATGACACCGCCCGGCGCACTGCGGGTTTCCAACAGTTGGCCACCAGGATCGAGCAGGCTGGCGCGCAGGTTGGAGGTGCCCCAGTCCAGGGCGATGAGAGCGGGAGTTGTCATGGTGAAGGCTTGCGACAGGTCGGGAATGGCAGTTGTGGATCAATGATCAGTAGGCGGGTTTGGTCGGGAACCAGCCAGGTCGGCTTGTATCAAGGTAGGCCCCCGGAATTCGATCGACCTGGTGACGTTCCAATTTGCCCATGTCGGGCTGTACCCCCAGGCCAGGGCTTTGGGGCACCGCAAACGCGCCATCCTGCAATGGGAGTGGAGCCTGCACCACATCGCCAGACAGGTAAGCCCGCTCGGAGTCGATCGAAATCGACAGGTTGGGGATGCTGGCAGCCAGGTGCACATAGGCAGCCTGCGAGAAGCCCAATTCGCCGCCACTGTGCAGCGTGACCGGAATACCCACCGACTCGGCCACCGCTGCTGCCTTGATGATTTGCCACAAGCCGCCAATTTCGTGCGGGTCGAGCAAGATCACGTCTGCCGCACCGGCGCGCACGATGTTTCCAACGTCGGCCAGGGTGTACGCCGACTCGTCCAGCGCCACCGGTATCGGCTGCATGCGGCGCAGCTCGGCATGGCCTTGCAGGTCGTCAAGCTCCAGCGGCTGTTCGATGTATTGCAGGTCGTAGGGGCGCAGCCGCTCCAACGTGCGCCGGGCCGTACCCGGTGTCCAGGCACCGTTCACATCGGCACGCAGATCATGCCCACCCACCACCGAACGTACCGCCTCCACGTTGGAGATGTCGCTGTGCGGCGTCATGCCGATCTTGACCTTGAACGAGCGGTAGCCCTGGTCCAG
>JANOTG010000287.1:0-5865 GCA_031416215.1 Betaproteobacteria bacterium | reverse complement strand
AGATCATCCGCAAACACTGGGCAGTTACAACCTGCAAAAGCCGGCTGAAGATTTTTACGGTACGGTGGATGCCATGCTGACCGTGGGATCGCGCCTGCGCAGCAACGAGACCCTCAACTACCGGCTGCATCTGCCGCAGCGCCACTACCGCGTCGACGCCAACCCGCTGGCTGAAAACCGGGGTTATGACAGCGAGTTCTTTCTGCATGGTGATGCCGCCCTCACGCTACACGCGTTGGCTGACCGCTTGCAGGGTCGCATGCAGATCGACCCGCAACTGCGGCTGGACGTGCAACAAGCGCGCCGAGAGGCCCAGCAGATGGTGGACACCGCGCTGGGCGCCTATATCGCGCTCAAGGACTACGTGGGCAGTGTTGTCGGCAGCAAGCTCTGGTGGGTGCGCGACATCACCCTGTCCAACAGCATGTGGGGCAATCGCGCGCCCAATCTTGACCATCCACGCGCTGGTGTGCATGCACTCGGTGGCGGCATCGGCCAGGGCCTGGCGATGGGCATTGGCACCGCCATCGCCGACAGCAGCCATCAGCTTGGCCGCAAGACCGTGGTGCTGGCGGGTGACGGTGGCTTCATGCTCAACGTCGGTGAGCTGGCCTGTGCGGTGCAGGAGCGGGCCGACCTGGTGGTGCTGCTGATGAACGACAGTCGCTATGGCGTGATCAAGAACATCCAGGACGACATCTATGGCGGCCGGCATTGTTATGTGGAGCTGCACACACCCGATTTCGCGCAGTTTTGCGCCAGCCTGAAGGTGGCGCATTTCCACCTGCGCGCGCCGCAGCAGGCGCTGTCGGTGCTGACGCTGGCCTGTGCGGTGCGCGGGCCGGTGGTGGTTGAGGTCGACATGCAGGCCTGGGGGCCATTTGCCGCCAAGTTCGCCGGCCCCATTTTGAAGAAGGATTGAGAACGTGGCCGCGCTCGATTCTCCGGTTGAACACCATGCTTGAAAAAACAGTTCAGACATTGATCGCCGGGCATTGGCGCAATGCCTCAGGCCCGGCCTACCAGACCGAGTATCCGCATGACGCCAGCACGGTGGCAACCCTGCACGCTGCCACGGCGGCGGATGTGGATGAAGCGGTGCAGGCGGCCGAGTCGGCCCGCCACCGACCCGACTGGGCCGGCCTCAAGCCCCATGACCGCGCCGCCATCCTGCACCGCATCGCGGCCGGCATTCGCTCGCGCGGCGAAGAGCTGGCGCAATTGCAGCGGCTGGACAACGGCAAGCCGATCAAGGAGACGCGTGCCCTGGTGGCCAGTGCGGCAGGCAGTTTCCAGTATTTTGCGGCGGTGTGTGAGACCTTCGAGGACGCGGTGACACCGCAACGTGGCGACTACCTGTCGATGAGCCTGCATGAGCCGCTGGGCGTGATCGGCGCCATCACGCCGTGGAACTCGCCCATCGCCAGCGAGGCGCAAAAGCTGGCACCGGCGCTGGCCGCCGGCTGCCCGGTGGTGTTCAAGCCGGCCGAGATCACGCCGCGTATGGCGATCGAGCTGGCGCGTATTGCGCAGGCCGCCGGCGTGCCCGACGGCATCATCAGCGTGTTGCCCGGAAAAGGCTCGGTGGTGGGGGATGCCCTGGTGCGGCATCCACTGGTCAAGCGCATCGCGTTCACTGGCGGCACCTCGGTCGGGCTGGGCATCGCGCGGCTGGCGGCCGAGAAGTTCATGCCGCTGTCACTGGAGCTGGGCGGCAAGTCGCCCACCATCGTCTGTGCCGATGCCGATCTGGACCATGCCGTGGCCGGGGTGTTGTATGGCATCTTCAGCTCCAGCGGTGAATCCTGCATTGCCGGTTCACGCGCCTTCGTGCACAGCAGCGTATACGACGAGTTCAAGCGCCGCCTGCTGGCAGGGGCCCGTGCCTTGCGGGTGGGTGATCCGGCGCTGGAGAGCACGCAGATGGGGCCACTGGTGAGCGGCAGCCACCGCGCCGGCATCGAGAAGTATGTACAACTCGGACTCGACGAGGGAGGCACCTTGTTGACCGGTGGAGCACGCCCGAGCGCCGACAACAACGGTATCCACGGCAGTGGGTATTACTACCAGCCGACCGTGATCGAAGGGCTTGGCAATGGCGCGCGCATGTGCCAGGAGGAGATATTCGGCCCGGTGCTGGCGCTGTTGCCCTGGAGCGACGAGGCCGATCTGCTGGCCCAGTGCAACAACAACGTCTACGGCCTGGCCAGCGGCATCTGGACGCGCGACTACAAGACCGCCATGCGTATCGGCCGCGCGCTCGATACCGGCACCGTGTGGATCAATACCTACAAGGTGTTTTCCATCGCCACACCGTTTGGCGGCACCAAACAAAGTGGGGTGGGGCGCGAAAAGGGGCGGGCTTCGATCGCCGAGTACATGACACAGAAGAGTTATTACTGGGGCACCAATGAGTCCCCCCTGCCCTGGGCGGGCGCGGCATAGGCCGGGACAACAGCATGGACTTGGGAATCAACGGCAGGAAAGCCCTGGTCTGCGGTGCCAGCGCCGGGCTCGGTTACGCCTGCGCACAGGCGTTGGTGCAGGACGGCGTGCATGTCGTGATCGTCGCCCGCACCGAAGGCCCATTGCGCGACGCTGCGCTGCGCTTGGCGTCATTGGGTCGCGGCCGTGTCGACTGGGTTGCCGCCGATGTCACCACCGATGTTGGCCGCTCCCGCATCTTTGCCGCCCACGACGGCTTTGACATCCTCGTCACCAATGCCGCCGGCCCGGCACCGGGTGATTTTCGCCAATGGGACCGCGACACCTGGCACCGGGCGCTGGATGCCAACATGTTGACACCGATCGAACTGATCAAGGCGACAGTCGACGGCATGATGGAACGTGGCTTTGGCCGCATCGTGAATATCACATCGAGTGCGGTCAAGTCGCCGGTCGACGGGCTTGGCCTGTCCACCGGTGCCCGCAGCGGCTTGACCGGCTTCGTGGCGGGCCTGGCACGCAGTACGGTGGCGCGCGGCGTGACCATCAACAACCTGCTGCCCGGTACCTTCGATACCGCGCGCCTGGCTGGTAACTTTGCGGCGCAGGCACAGCGCGAAGGCATCAGCGCCGAGCAGGCGCGCACGCAGCGGCTGGCCAAACACCCGGCGCACCGTTTCGGGCGCGCGGAGGAACTGGGCCATACCTGCGCCTACCTGTGCAGCATCCACGCCGGCTACATCAACGGGCAGAACATCCTGCTCGATGGCGGGTCATTCGCCGGCGTGTTTTGATACCGAACCGACCCCGAATCGTTTTTCTTCATTACCCCAACCGCTTCATCATCAACCAAAGGAAACCGCCATGAAGATTCGCCGATCCCTCGTTTTGTCCGCCGTTGTCGCCGCAGTGGCCATCGCCCTGCCGGCAGGCAGCGCCCTCGCGCAAGCCTATCCCAGCAAACAGATCAATTTGATCGTATCGTTCCCACCGGGTGGTGACACCGATGCACTGGCGCGTGTTTTTGCCGAGAAGTTGTCGGCCCGCGTCGGGCAGCAGGTAATCGTCGAAAACAAGACCGGTGCCAGCGGCACCATCGGCAACTCGTTTGTGGCCAAGGCCAATCCGGATGGTCATACGCTGCTGTTCACGCCCAACACCATGGCCACGGCGCCCCTGGTGCTCAAGCCGGGCTCGGGCGCCACCTACGACCCGCTGACCGACTTCACGCCCATCATCCTGGCTGGCACGCAGTCGCTGTTTGTGATCGTCAATACGGCTTCAGGCGTCACCAACATGAAAGACCTCGCGGCTGCTGCCAAGGCCGGCAAGATCACCAACTACGCCAGCCCGGGCAACGGCTCGCCCATGCATATCCTGGGTGAGATGTTCAACAAGTCGGCCGGAATCAAGCTGACGTCGGTGCCTTACCGGGGCAGCGGCCCGGCCATCGTTGATCTGGTGGGCGGCCAGTTGCCGATGATGTACAGCACGCTGGGACCGGTGGCGCAGCATATCGCGTCCGGCAAGCTGGCCAACATCGGTGTTGCGGATGCAAGACGCTCGCCCCTGGCGCCGAACGTTCCGACGTTGGCCGAGGCCGGCTTCAACGACTCTGAAGTTGGCGCCTGGCAAGCGCTGGTGGGTCCCAAAGGCATGTCGGCCGACGTCGTGCGCGTGCTTAATGGCCACATGAATGAAATTCTCAAGATGCCCGATGTGGTGACGCGCATGACCAATCTGGCACTGGTGCCGGTTGGCGGCGAACCCGCGGCAGTGGCGCGCGCCGTCGTATCCGACTTCAACCGCTACGGCAAGATCATCAAGGAAACCGGCATCCAGGCCGATTGAGCAAGGCAAGGAGCACCAAGATGAAGGCGTCCGCCGATCCGTCAGTCGCTTTTGTCACGGGAGCTGCGCAGGGTATCGGCCGCGCCACCTGCGAGCGGCTGGCGCGTGACGGCTTTCGTGTCGTCGCCATGGACCGCTCGGCGCACAGCCTGCACGCCACGGTGGCGCAGATGCGAGAGCAGGGTCTGGATGTGGTCGCCGCGGCGCTGGATATCTGTGACCGCGCAGCCGTTGCTGCAGCATTTGATGCACAGGCGCGCGTGGACGTACTGGTATGCGCGGCCGGCATCTACAACGATGCACGTTTTCTGGACCTGCAGGAAGACACTTTTCGTCAAATGCTGGAGGTCAACGTGGTCGGCACCTTCATACCGGCGCAGGAGGCGGCACGCCGGATGAAATCGGGAGGCCGCATCGTGACCATTTCCTCGCGCGGCGCACTGGGTGGCACGCGGTTCGCACACTATGTGGCGTCCAAGGCCGCGGTGATCGGGCTCACGCGGGCGATGGCGATGGAGCTGCGCGCATCGGGTATCGCGGTGAACTCGGTAGCGCCAGGATTTACCGACACCCCGATGACGCGCAGTGCGCCGGCCGACATGTTCGCGGCGTGGGAAAAGCTCGAGCCTTCCGGCAAAGCGGCCAGCCCGGCGGAGATCGCCAATGCCATCGCGTTTTTCTGTGCACCATCCACCAGTTTTGTCACCGGGCAGACGCTGTTTGTGGATGGTGGCAAGTCCCTCGGCGGGTTGACCATCTAGGCCGGGCATGATCGACGACACGTTGGTGGACCCGGACGGACAACCGCCAATGCCGTTTCAGGCGGCGCTGGACTATGCCCGCACGGTCATGGCGTGGGCGCAGGAGGCGCTGCCGTCCGACGTGGTCGTGGCGCGCGACGTCGCCTATGGCCCACACCGCCTGCACCGCTTCAACGTCTTTGCCCCGCGCGGCGCGGCCAAGGCTCCGGTGCTTGTGTTCTGGCATGGTGGCGGCTGGACCAACGGCTACCGCGACTACCAGACCTTCATGGCACCGCACATCGTGCGCCTGGGGTTCGTACTGGTGGCACCTTCCTACCGATTGGCGCCCGACTATCCGCTGCCCTGCGCACATGAGGACTCGATGGCGCTGCTGGCCGAGCTGCAGCGCAGCCTGCCGCAATGGGGTGGCGCGCCGGATCAGCTCTACCTGGCCGGGCACTCGGCCGGCGGCCACCTGGCTGCGCTGGCTGCCTTGCGTGTGGCCGACCGGGCACGTGCAGGCGTAGCCGCAGACATGGTGTGCGGCTGCCTGCCGATCAGCGGCATCATGGATCTGCATGACCCCCATCCTGCCCCTGGCAGTCTGGAGGAAAAGGTGTACACCACCGTATTGCGGGGCCGTGAGCCGGTGCTCGACACCGTATGCAGCCCCTTGTTCTGGACCGCGGGCAACCAGCTGCCGTTCGCCCTGACCTACGGTGAACACGACTCGGCGCGGGTGAAAAAATCCAACACCCGCCTGTTGGCGCTGTTGCATGCGCAGTCGGCGCCGGTCAGCTGCGTCATGGAGCCGGGGCGGGATCAT
>JANOTG010000286.1:0-7326 GCA_031416215.1 Betaproteobacteria bacterium | reverse complement strand
GCGCCCGGCCCCCGCACGCCTTTGCCGTCCCCTCGCACACGACGCAAGGTTGGTGTGTCACGCTGGCCCTGGATGTGGCATCGCGCCAGCGGTATGCGGAATGACCGCAATGGGCCGAACGCGGCCCGTCGCATTCAATTTCCCGATGCCCGATTCAAATCAAGGGTACACCTCGAACAGCCCCGCCGCACCCATGCCGCCGCCTACACACATTGACACCACCACGTGTTTGGCCTTGCGCCGGCGGCCTTCCATCAGGGCGTGACCGGCCAGGCGGGCGCCGGTCATGCCAAACGGGTGGCCGATGGCGATCGAGCCGCCATTGACGTTGTATTTGGCGGGATCGATGCCCAACGTGTCGCGGCTGTACAGGCACTGGCTGGCAAAGGCCTCGTTCAACTCCCACAGGTCGATGTCGTCGATCTTCAGTCCGTGGCGCTGCAACAGGCGTGGCACCGCAAACACCGGGCCGATGCCCATTTCGTCGGGCTGGCAGCCGGCCACGGCCCAGCCTTTGAAGGCACCCAGGGGCTGCAGACCACGGCGCTCGGCGTCACGCGCTTCCATCAATACCAGGGCGGCGGCGCCATCGGCCAATTGGCTGGCATTGCCGGCGGTGATGGTTTTGCCCGGGCCCTTCACCGGCTCCAGCTTGGCCAGGCCTTCCAGCGTGGTTTCGGGCCGGTTGCACTCGTCGCGGTCCACCACCGCGTCCACCAGCGTCTCGGCCTTGGTGAGCTTGTCCACCAGCTTCATCTGGGTCTTGACGGAAATGATCTCGTCCTTGAACAGGCCGGCGTTTTGCGCCGCGGCCATGCGGCGTTGTGACTCCAGGGAATAGGCGTCCTGCGCCGCGCGGCTGACCTGGTAACGCTCGGCCACGATATCGGCGGTGTCGATCATCGGCATCCAGAAATCCGGGTACAAGTCGGTCAGATGTGTGTCGCGTCCGCCGCCGCCACCACCCTGGAAACTGATCGAGTCCACGCCGCAGCCGACCATGATGCTGGCGCCGTCTTCCACGATATGGTTGGCCGCGTTGGCAATGGCGTTGAGGCCGGACGAACAGGCCCGGTGCAGCGACACACCCGAGGTGGTCACCGGCAGGCCAGCCAGCAGCGCTGCCGCGCGGGCCACGTTGCCATGTGCGGCCACGCACCCAGCCACCACGTCCTCGATTTCCTCTGGGGCTACGCCAGAGCGCTGCACCGCATGGCGGATGGCATGGCCCAGCATGGTCATGCTCGGCGTGTTGTTGAAACCGCCGCGCATGGCCTTGGCCAAACCGGTGCGGGCATAAGAAACGATGACGGCCTGGCGCATGGGAACTCCTTGATGGATAAATAAACGGCGAACTATTTCAGATCCTGAAAGCGTCTGCCCTCAGACACCATGGTTTCGAGCAGGGTGGCTGGTTTGAAATCAGCCCCGAGACGGGTTTCGAACTCGCGCATCTTCTGCAACACCGTGCCCAGGCCGACAGTGTCGCCGTAGAACATCGGGCCGCCTCGGTAGGCCGGCCAGCCGTAGCCGTTGATCCAGACCACGTCGATGTCGGAGGCCCGGATGGCCTTGCCTTCCTGCAGGATCTTTGCCCCCTCGTTGATCATCGGGTAGATGCAGCGCTCGAGGATTTCGGTGTCGGTCACCGCGCGGCGGGTGATGCCCTTTTTCGCCGCCAGATCGGTGATCAACTGCTCGACCACTTTGGAGGGTGTGGCCTTGCGCGCCGCATCGTAGTCGTAGAACCCGGCGCCGGTTTTCTGGCCGCGACGGTCCATCTCGCAGAGGATTTCGCGCATCGTCTGGCCGGTCGAGGCGTCGCGCGTCCAGCCCAGGTCAAGCCCGGCCAGATCCGACATGGCAAACGGCCCCATGGGGAAGCCGAAGTCGAACAACACCCGGTCCACATCCCACGGCAGAGCGCCTTCGAGGATCAGCTGCTGCGCTTCACGCTGGCGTTGCGCCAGCATGCGGTTGCCGACAAAGCCCGGGCACACACCCACCAGGGCGGCAATCTTGCGTATCTTGCGCGCCAGTTGCATGGACGTGGCAACCACCAGCTTGGAGGTCTTGTCACCGCGCACCACCTCGAGCAGGCGCATCACGTTGGCCGGCGAGAAGAAGTGCAGGCCGATCACCGACTCGGGCCGCCGCGTGGCGCCAGCGATCTCATTCACGTCCAGGCGCGAGGTGTTGGTGGCCAGGATGGCCTGCGGTTTGGCGATGCCGTCGAGCGCGGCAAACAGCGTCTTCTTCACCTCCATGTTCTCGAACACCGCTTCCACGATCAGGTCGCTGTCGGCCAATGCTGCGAGCTCCAGCGTTGGCGTCAGCAGGGCCATGCGTTTTTCCACCTCGTCCAGGCTGAGCCGGCCGCGTTTCGCGGTGTTTTCGTAGTTCTGCCGCATGGTGGCCACGCCACGCTCCAGCGCCGCCTGCGTCGTCTCCACGATGGTGACCGGTGTGCCGACGTTCAGAAAATTCATGGCGATGCCGCCACCCATGGTGCCGGCGCCGACAATGCCGACCCGGTTCAACGGCAGCGTCGGGGTGTCGTCCGCCACATCGGGAATCTTCCACACCGCGCGCTCGGCAAAAAACACATAACGCTGGGCTGCGGATTGCACACCGGCCACCAGCTCCAGAAACAGCTTGCGTTCGACCCGCATGCCTTCGTCGAACGGCAGTTGGACTGCCGCTTCGATGCAGCGGATGTTGTACTCGGGCGCGTCAAAACCGCGAAACTTGCGGCTGTTGGCCTTGCGGAAATCAGCGAACAGCGCCGGGTTGGCGCGATCCAGCGCGGCCTTGTCGTCCAGGTCCCGCACCCGCTTGAGCGGACGCTTTTCGGCGATCAGCCTGTGGGCAAATGCCAGCGCACCGTCGCGTAATGCGCCCTCGGCGACCAATTCGTCGACCAGCCCCATCGCCAGACAGGCGCGGGCGTTCACGTGTTCACCGGATGTGACCATCTCCAGCGCGCGCTGCGCCCCGACGATACGGGGCAGCCGTTGTGTGCCACCGGCGCCAGGCAACAGGCCGAGCTTGACTTCCGGCAGGCCACATTTCGCTGACGGCACGGCCACCCGGTAGTGGCAGGCCAGGGCCACCTCGAAACCACCGCCCAGGGCCGTGCCATGGATGGCCGCGATCACCGGTTGTGGCGCGGCCTCGATGGCGTTCAGGGTTTCGTGCAGATTGGCGCCCTGCGGTGGTTTGCCAAAACCCGCGATGTCTGCCCCGGCGATGAAGGTGCGTCCGCCGCAGATCAACACGATGGCCCGCACCTGCGGGTTGGCGCTGGCCAAGGCGATACCTTGCGCCAGACCGTCGCGTACTGGCGCCGAAAGCGCATTGACGGGTGGCGAATTGAGGGTCAGGACGGCGATACCGTCTTCGATACTGAGTTCAGTGACTTCGTTGATGCTGCTCATGGTGGGTGGCCTTGGTTCAGGGAATGGCTTCAAGCTCTACCAGCAGGGTGCCCGCCGCTACCTGGGCGCCTGCCGCGACCAGAATGTTCTTGACGGTCGCGGCCATCGGCGCAAACGACGGATGCTCCATTTTCATCGCTTCCAGCACCACCAGCGGCGCGCCCTTGGCGACAACCTGGCCGACCTGCACCTGCAGCGCCACGATGCGCCCGGACATGGCCGCGCGCACCAGCCCCGCAGTGGCTCCGGCGTCCCGACCTGCACCCTGCAATGCCTGGTCCGTGATCAGCGTCTGGCGACCGCGCCGGCTGACGAATATGCCACGCGGGTCACGCGCCACATGCAGCTGGCTGCGACCGTGTGTTGAAACCACCACCAGCAGGCTTTCGCTGGCCTGTTCCAGCACAAGGTCGTCAGCCACCTGGTCTGTCTGTACCTGGTAGCGATTGCCACCCAGCGCGCGCACGGTGGCCTGTTGCGCGGCACCGTCGCGTGTGAACGTCAGCGGCACAGGCCAGGCCAGTGGCAAAGCGACCCGTGTCGGATCGTGGCCGTCGCGCAGCGAGCGCACCGCATACAGCACCATGGCGGCCAGGCCACCCGGCAGCACGGGTGTAGCAGCCAGCAACTCGGCGCCATGGTCGGCCACAAAGGCGGTGGTCGCCTGGCCACTTGCAAACGTCGGGTGCAGCAGGCATGCCGCCAGGAACGCCTGGTTGGTGCGCAGCCCCAGCAGCACGGTGTCGCGCAATGCCTGGGTCAGCTGTGTGGCGGCACTGGCGCGGTTGGCCGCATGCGCCACCAGCTTGGCCACCATCGAGTCGTAGAAGGGCGGTACGGCGCGTCCGGCCTCCAGTGCATGCTCCACCCGCACCGCCGCGTCGGCCTGCCAGGCCAGCAGCGCACCGCTTTGCGGCAAGAAGTTGTTGTCGGGGTCTTCCGCGCACAACCGCACCTCGATCGCGTGCCCACCGGATTCGAAGCGCTGCAAGATTTTGTCCTGTGCAGTTTCTGGCAAAGGCTCGCCCTGGGCCACGCGCAACTGCCATTCCACCAGGTCATAACCGGTGAGCGCCTCGGTCACCGGATGTTCGACCTGCAAGCGTGTGTTCATCTCCATGAAATAGAAATGGTTCTGCCCATCCAGCAGGCATTCGATGGTGCCGGCGCCGCGATAACCGATGGCGCGTGCGGCCGCCACCGCCATGTCGCCCATGCGCCGGCGCAGCCGCTGCCCGTCGGCACCGGCGAGTGCCGGAGAGGGCGCTTCCTCGATCAGCTTCTGATGCCGTCGCTGCACCGAACAGTCGCGTTCACCCAGATGCACGACATGGCCATGGTCGTCGGCGAAGATCTGGATCTCCACATGCCGTGGCTGAACGATGGCGCGCTCCAGCAACACGGTGGACGCGCCAAAGGCCGCCATCGCCTCGGATCTGGCACTAGCCAGGGCGGCAACAAAATCTTCGGCCCGGCCAACCAGGCGCATGCCGCGCCCGCCACCCCCTGCCGTGGCCTTGATCATCAGCGGGAAACCGATGCGTGAGGCCTCGACCAGCAGTCGGGCCTCGTCCTGGCCATCACCGTCGTAACCCGGCACGCAGGGAACCTGCGCCACCTGCATCAGCTGTTTGGCACGCGCCTTGTCGCCCATGGCCCGAATGGCGGCGGCGGGCGGGCCGATCCACACCAGACCGGCATCCATCACGGCCTGTGCAAAGTCAGCGTTCTCGGCCAGAAAGCCGTATCCGGGATGCACCGAGCCGGCATTCGACGACTTGGCGGCTGCGATCAGGGCGTCGATGCGGAGGTAGGAGTCGCGTGCGGCCGACGCGCCGATGTGTACCGCCTGATCGGCCAGACGCACATGCGCACTGTGCGCATCCGCGTCCGAATACACGGCCACCACCCGATAACCCATACGCCGGGCGGTACGCAGGATGCGCAGCGCAATTTCACCCCGGTTGGCGATCAACACCGACGTGAATCTTGTCATGGCCTTGCCACCCCGAACTGAATCGGCCGCAGGCTGCGACGTGCCGATGCATCACACAGGCGCAGACACAGGCCGAGCACGGCGCGGGTGTCGCGCGGGTCGATGACACCGTCGTCGAGCATCAGGCCCGAGGTGATGGTGGCTCCCTGCTGGCTCTCGAAGGTATGGATGATGGCCTTCTCTTGCGCTGCGAGTGCGGCTTCATCGACCGCCAGGCCCTTGCGTTTGGCGCCGGCCTCGGCCACGATGCGCATCGTGGTGGCGGCCTGTTCACCACCCATGACGGCAGTACGCGCGTTCGGCCAGGAGAACAGGAAGCGCGGGTCGTAACCGCGGCCGCACATGCCGTAGTTGCCGGCGCCGAAAGACGCGCCGCACATCACGGTGAGCTGCGCTACCGTGGCGTTGGAGACCGCCTGGATCATTTTGGAGCCGTGTTTGATCATGCCGCCACGTTCGTAGGCCTGCCCGACCATGTAGCCGGTGGTGTTCTGCAGGTAGAGCAGCGGCGTGCCGCTCTGGCAACAGGCCTGAATGAAGTGGGTGGCCTTGTTGGCCCCATCGGGGTCGAGCGGGCCGTTGTTGCTGATGATGCCCACCGGGAAACCTTCGATGCTGGCGTGGCCGGTGATGGTGGCCGGGCCATACAGGGCCTTGAACTCGAGGAAGTCGGAGTCATCAACGATGCGCGCGATGACCTCGCGCATGTCGGCCGGCTGGCGCCCGTCAGCCGACATGATGCCCAGCAGTTCCTGTGCATCGAGCCTTGGTTTGGCGTTCGGGCGCACAGCAGGGTCGGCAGGCGCCAGATGGCGCGCCCAGCCCAGCCGCCGCACCACGTCGCGCGCCAGCTCCACGCCGTGGGCATCGTCCTCGGCCAGGTATTCACCCAGGCCGCTGACCGAGGTGTGCATCTCGGCGCCGCCGAGTTCTTCCTCGGTGGCGATCTCGCCGGTGGCGGCCTTGAGCAGCGGCGGCCCGGCCAGGAAGGCGCGCGCCCGTCCGCGCACCATCACCACATAGTCCGACAGTCCTGGCATGTAGGCGCCGCCGGCGGTGGACGACCCGTGCACCACCGTGACCACCGGTATGCCGGCCGCTGACAGCCGGGCGAGATTGCGAAAGATCGCGCCGCCGAGCACAAAACCATCGACCTTGTAACGCAGCAGGTTGGCACCGGCGCTTTCCACCAGGTGCACAAAAGGCAGACGGTTGTCCAGCGCCAGTTGCTGCGCCCGCAGGATTTTTTCGCGGCCCATGGCGCGGATCGAACCGGCTTCGATGCCCGAGTCGGATGCCACCACCATGCAGTCGGTACCAGCGACGCGCCCCAGGCCGCAGATCACGCCGGCGCCAGGCACACATTGGGCCGGATCGGGATGGTCCAGTCCAAAACCAGCCAGCGCCGACAATTCGAGAAAATTGCTGCCGGGGTCGAGCAGCAGCGCGATGCGCTCGCGCGGCAACAACTGGCCGCGTTTCTCGAACAAGGCCCTGGACTGGGCCGAGCGCTCGCGCGTGCGCTGCTCCAGCATGCGCACCTCGGCCAGCAACTGCAGCATGCGCGAGCGGTTGCTGGCAAAGGCCTCGCTGTCGGGGTTGATGCGGCTCTCGATGGGGGGCTTGGGTCAGATTCGGATGGCGCTGCGTGGCTGATGAGTGTCACGCATGGGACGACGCGGCGACGCCTGACAATGGATCATCGGACCGATGGTCCAGAGCACCTGTCTCGGGGCCGCGGAGAAACCACACATGGGTATCAAACGACAGGCCTGCATCGCGGGAGCCTATGAGCATCCGACGCGCAAGGCCCCCGACAAGACCGTGGCCCAGCTCCATGCCGAGTCGGCACGTGGCGCCCTGCTGGATGCCGGCCTCGGCTTGCAGGATGTG
>JANOTG010000285.1:0-4364 GCA_031416215.1 Betaproteobacteria bacterium | reverse complement strand
CGGGCTCAAGGCCAATTTCTCCATCCTCGACACCGACGACGTGACCAGCATCCTGAAAGACTGCGGCGGCAGCACCGATGCCGCCACGGCGCGCCAGTGGCAATGGGCCATCAGCCGCTGGAAGAACATGGGTTTGAACGCGGCCGGTGCCGAAGCGCAGGCGGTGGACGACAACGAGCGTGTCATCGCACGCATCATGGCAAGGTACGAGGAGCGCCTGGCTGCCTACCAGAGCGTGGACTTCGACGACCTGCTCGGCCTGCCGCTGGCGCTCCTGCGTGACCACGCGGCAGTGCGCGAGCGCTGGCAACAGGCGACAGCGCATGTGCTGGTGGATGAGTACCAGGACACCAACGCCACGCAGTACGCCATGCTCAAGCTCCTGGTGGGCGGGGTGGAGCGCGCCGATGCCCGCTTTACCGCCGTGGGCGACGACGACCAGGCGATCTATGGCTGGCGCGGCGCCACACTCGACAACCTGCGCCAGCTGCCCATCGATTTTCCTGCTCTCAAGGTGGTGAAGCTGGAGCAGAACTACCGCTCCACCAGCGGCATCCTGCGTGCGGCCAACAACGTCATCGGCCCCAATCCCAAGCTGTTCCCGAAAAACCTGTGGAGTGACCTGGGCGAGGGCGAACCGGTACGGGTGGTGGATGCCGACCATGAGGAACATGAAGCCGAGCGCGTCGTGGCACGCATCCAGAGCATCCGCGCCGGCACCACTGATAGCGCCAGCGCCCAAACGCAGCACCAGGAATTCCGCGACTTCGCCGTGTTGTACCGCGCCAACCACCAGGCCCGGGTGCTGGAGCAGGCCTTGCGCCGGGCGCAGATTCCGTACAAGGTGTCCGGCGGCCAGAGTTTTTTCGACCGCGCCGAGATCAAGGACTTGTGCGCCTGGTTCCGTCTGTGGGTGAACAACGATGACGACCCGGCGTTTTTGCGCGCCATCACCACACCGAAACGCGGCATCGGCCACCAGACTTTGCAGCAACTCGGCGTGTTCGCCGGCAAATACCGCCTGAGCCTGTTCGAGGCCCTGTTCAGTCCCAGCCTGGCAAGTGTCTTGCCGGCGCGCGCCGTGGGCAGCCTGCATGAGTTCGGACGTTACGTGAACGACCTCGAGTTCCGTGCCCGCCAGACCCTGGGTGCCGAGGCCGCAGGCGGCTTTCTGCGCGACTGGCTGGTCGAGATCGGTTATGAGAAGAGCCTGTACGACGGGGAGGACAGCGAGAAACTCGCCGCAGCACGCTGGACCAACGTGATCGACTTCTGCCAATGGATGGGCGCACGCTGTGGTGGGCTGATCGACGACAGCGCCGGGGTGGCCATGACCAGCGAGGTGAAGAACCTGCTGGAAGTGGCGCAGACCATCTCGTTGTTGTCGACCATCAGTGAACGCGACACCGACCAGGACGTGGTGACCCTGTCCACCCTGCACGCCGCCAAGGGCCTGGAGTGGCCGCATGTGATGCTGGTGGGTGTGAACGAGGGCCTGTTGCCGTTCAAGCCGGGAGATGAGGACAACCCGGGCGGTCGCCCGGACGGACCCATGAGCGACGCAGGGCCGCCCCAAGGCGCGATGGCCCCCTCGGGGGGCAGCGCAGTACACACAGTGACGAGCGTGGGGGCCAAATCAAGTGAAAATCTGTTGGAGCGCCTGCAGGAAGAGCGCCGCCTGATGTATGTAGGCATCACCCGCGCACAACGCAGCCTGGCCGTGAGCTGGAGCCGCAGACGCAAGAAGGGGCGCGACATGGTCGCCGCGCTGCCGAGCCGCTTCATCGCCGAGATGGCGCTGGATGTGAAGACCGTGAAGGAAGACCCGCGCGCCAAGCTCAAGGCGCTGCGGGCGGAGTTTGCGCAGAAGGCGCTAGAGGCGGCGGCGGCTGACCCTGCGGCTGCGACACGCTGAAGCCGGTGGCAAGACGCAGTTGACGCTAGCGCCGCATCGCGTTAGGAAAATACAGCGCCGTCAGGCTGCGGCTGTGTACCGGTGAGAAGCCGTCTGCATAGGCGTCCTTGCTGGCCGTGGCGTAGCGGCGCCAGGCGCGCACCCAATGGATCTGGTCACTGACTTCGAGCATGCCAATCGTCTCGCGATCCCCGATCAGGATGCTGTGTACGCGCAGACCCAGCGCGGCCTTGCAGCGACGCAGCGCCTGCAGGGTGGCTGGTGTGACGCCGAATTCGCCGTCGCTGACGATCAAAATGTCGGCCTGCGCGTAGGCTGGTGTGGCGGCCAGCGTCGTGGCGCGCTCCAGGGGGGTCTGCACATCGGTGCCGCCATCAAAACCCTGGCCCATGATCTCCAGCAACGCGCCCAGGCCAGCGGCCGTGGGCGAAAGATCACGCTCGACCAGCTCGCCGGTGCCGCCAAAAGCCAGCAGACGGCACGGTCGGCGCATGGCATGGGCGCTGCGCAGGGCCTGCAGCACACAGGCCTTTGCGACATTTTCGGGCGCGCCACGCATGGAGCCCGACGTATCCAGACACACCAGCATCGGCCCGCGCGCGAGTGGCTGCGCCTGCATGCTGCTGGCGAGCGCTTGGTTGGCATCGGCCTGCCATCGCCACTGGGTCACCACGGCCTCGTCTTCATAGGTCAGCAGCTGCTGTTCGGCAAAACGGGCCCGCCACAGGCGTTTGAGCAAGGGGTGGCGCACCATCGCGGCCTCGCTGGCCAGCATGCGCGCGATCTGGCCGGAGCGCTTGACCCCGCGTACCTCGCCCGGCTGATCCGCCAGATGCGTGGTCTCCAGCATGGCCCGCAGGCGCGGCGCTGCCTGCGGCGCCGGCTGCGCCTGCCATGCCTCGGGCGCCAGCGGCAGGCATTCGGAGCGGCCCACGCCGTCAATGAATGCCGTCAGCTCCGCCAGCTGCTGCAGCAACTCGCCGATCCGCAGCGCCTGTTGCCATTCGCGGCTGCGCAACTGCCCGCGCAGGCTGTCCCACTGCTGCTCGGCCAGGTCACCCAGGCCACGGAACAGAGCCCGTACTTCTTCCCAGCCCTGGCGCTGGTCGATCCAATCGTCGCGAAAGGCCTGCGCCATGTGCTCGATGGCTTGTGCCCTGGACTGTCCGGGCGGGCGGTCGATCAGGCTGTCCAGATGCCACAACAGGGCGCGCAATACCTGGCGCGCCATGGCCGGGCTGCCACGGGTCAAAGTGCAGAGATCCAAATCGGCGACTGCCGCGCGCAGCACATGCAGTGCCTGGGGGTCAGCAAAATCCAGCTGCTTGCCGGGCAACTCCCCAGCCGCCAGGCACTGCTCCCAGGCGCGCAGGTCGTCCAGGCGGCGCGCCGTTGTACCACTACTGCACACCAGCGCAGCCTGCCACAACGAGCGGTCCACGCCGCCCAGTCGGTGATACGGGGCATGGGCGTGGCTGCTGTCGGGCATGGGCGCCACGGCGGGCAACGGATCAGGCGGCCAAGGCCACCGGCGCCGGTGCGATATTGGCCGCCCGCTGGTCTACCGGCAAGGCGGCAAAACCCTGGCGCAACTGCTGCAGCCGCGTCACCAGCTCCGCCGTGGTCTGCCCATTGGCGCGATGCACCGCATCGATGCGGGCCAGCCAGCTCGGCGGCAACCAGGCGTGGGCACGGGCTTCGCCGAGTGCTGCCAGCGCACTGGCCAGCGCCCCGTCCAATGCCGTCTGCGCGCGCCGCAATACCTCGAACACCTGGGCCACGCGGGTGTCCACATGCAGCTGGCAATACCTGCGTTGTGCACCCTGCGCAACGATGCGCACCATGCCATCGGCGTCCCCACCGTCCGGCGCAGAGATGGCGCGTGCCAGCGCCACTTTGCCGGCACCTTCGTCGTGGCTTGCCTGTGCCCGGCTTTCGATCTCGAGCTGCTTTTCGAACGCCTCTGCCGCTCGCGTCAACCACGACACATCCACCGGCGCCGCGTGCGCCACCGTCTCCATGAACCACTGCACCAGGTCGCCGGACTGGGGGATCTGCTGCGCCAGCACGAACGGCAGCAACCACAGGTCCCACGCCGCCACGACATGCACATGGCGGCTCGCCGCCTGCACCTTGAGCAAGCCCACCAACTTGCGCCAGCGCCGGTCGGACACCGCACAGTGGTGGCTGGCACACCAGGCGCGCGCTTGCGTCAGCAACCCGGTCACCGGCTCGCCCAGTGTGACGCCCTGTGCCGACATGCGCAAGCCTGCAAGCATCAGCTGCGAAATCCGCGCTGTTGCCATGCTGGCCTCCATGGGAAGGGCCAGCAGTGCCCTGAAGCTGGTGTCGTCCACTGGCGCTACGGGCACGCGCAGCAGGAAGCGGTCATAAAAGGCGCGCAACGCCTCGTCATCAGGCACCTCGTTGCTGGCGCCGACGACCGACA
>JANOTG010000284.1:0-2397 GCA_031416215.1 Betaproteobacteria bacterium | reverse complement strand
GCCGCGGCCTGGGGGATACCGGCACGCCAGAGCCGTAACCTTGACAAGAATGTTCGGCCTGCATGAACCCCATGGACGCCATGGACATCTTCGCCTCGGCGAATATCCGCCTCGTGCCCGTGGTGCACGAGCAGGGCGTCGGCCACATGGTCGACGGCAGGTTGGCTGAGGCACGAAAGACAACTCGATGCGCCTGCTGACGCTGAACGCCGGCTCCTCGTCCATCAAGTTTGCGCTGTTCGAAGGCGCCACGCAGGTCTCGGGCGCGCCTGCCGCGCCATTGCACATGGTGTGGACCTGTCAGGCGGACGGCCTGGGCGCGGGCTTGCAGGCGCAGTTTCGGGTACGCGACAGCCAAGGCAGGACGCTGACCGATGTGGCTCTGAGCGGCCCGGACAACACACATACCGGCGCCATGCAGGCCTTGCTGCGCTGGCAAGATGGTCAAGCCGATCACACCACTTTTGATGCCATCGGCCACCGCATCGTGCATGGCGGCACGTTGTTTCGCGCGCCGGTACGCATCGATGCCCCGGTGCTGGCCCAACTGGGCAGCCTGGAGCCGCTGGCGCCGCTGCACCAGCCGCACAACCTGGCGGGAGTGCGTGCCGCAATGCAGGCCTTTGCCGGGGTGCCGCAAGTCGCCTGTTTCGACACCGCGTTTCATGCCGGTCAACCCGCGGTGAATCAGCGTTTTGCGCTGCCCCAGGCGCTGCATGACGCGGGCGTGCGGCGCTACGGCTTTCATGGCCTGTCGTACGAGTCCATCGTGGCGCAATTCCCGGCAGTCGGCGCGCGCCTGGCCAGCGGCCGTGTCGTGGTGGCACATCTGGGCAACGGCGCCTCGTTGTGCGCAATCAAGGCCGGGCAATCGGTTGCCACCACCATGAGTTTTTCTCCACTCGACGGCTTGACCATGGGCACGCGTTGCGGCCAGCTCGACGCCGCAGTGGTACTGCACCTGCTGCGCGAAAAGGGCATGAACCTCGACCAGATCACCGAACTGTTGTACCGCCAATCCGGCCTGCTCGGCCTGTCCGGGCTTTCCAGTGACATGCGCGAACTCGAAGGCTCCACGCTGCCAGCGGCACAGCTAGCAATCGACCATTTTGTCGAACAGGTGGTGCAACACATCGGCCGCATGGCGGCGGCACTGCGCGGCATCGACGCGATTGTGTTCACCGGCGGCATTGGTGAAAACGCCGCCGCTGTGCGTGGGCGCATTGTTACGCAGTGTGCGTGGATGGGGTTGGAGACTGGCGACTCTTGCAGCGTCGGCACGGCCGTGCGCTTGAGCAGCAAAAACAGCCGCGTCGCCGCCTGGGTACTCAAGACCGACGAGGAGGGGGTGATTGCGCGGCACACTGCCGCGCTGCTTCGCCAGACGCAGACTTGACGCCAGGTGCGCGCCGGTCGCCCTATTTGTCAATCTTGCTGATCTTGGCGCCCTCGAACGTCAGGTTGTACATCAGGCCCTTGTTCGAGAAGATGAAGCCGATGATGGGCTTCTTGGCGGTCTCGCTATCGATCGATCCGCCGGTGCCCAGGGTGGCCAGCGCCACGCTGCCGTCCACCCCGGCCTTCCAGCCCTTGCTGTCGCGAAACTTGGTCAAGGAAGCCGGGGTCATGAACAGGATGATCTGGCTGCGCGCCTGGGCACCCAGCTGCAAGCCGATCGAGGCCGCGGCAAGGTTGTAATAAGCACTCGGTTTGCCGCCGACCAGCAGCGCGCCTTCACCGTATTCGCCGCCGACACCGACACCGGCCTTGATCACATTGGGAAACACCAGCATGCCGGCGGATTTGGCCGCCAGCTCCTTGCCGGCGCTGGTGTGGGAATAGAAATTCGCCACGGCCTCGCGCACCTGCGCGTCGAGTTCGTCTTTCGAGGCGGCATGGGCAAACATGCCGGACAGGCCCAGCAACAACACGAGCATCGAACGAATCGTCATCATGGGTTCTCCTTGGTCAATCTGGCGCCATCATGACACAGTCGAGCCTGCTGGACGACGATTGGTATGGCCTGGTGTTCAGAGGTTTCACTGTCGATCGAAGTATTGACCGGAACGGCTATCGCAGGATTGCAGGCGTGTCAAAGCCATGTTTGCAGGGACGCCGTCGCCACTCGGTTTGTTCGACTTCGTCGAGCCGGAAGCGGTCAGTCGCGCGGGAAACGCGAAATACATCTGGAGGCAGGATGCAGTCGTTCGACCGGCGACGTCTGGGCAGTCGGTATCGGCCCATTGCGGTCGTTCGGCATACCGCTGGCGCGATGCCACATCCAGGGCCAGCGTGACACACCAACCTTGCGTCGTGTGCGAGGGGACGGCAAAGGCGTGCGGGGGCCGGGCGCAGCGCTCATACTGGAGCGGTCGGGCGCTGAACGCGCCGACTGCC
>JANOTG010000283.1:0-1921 GCA_031416215.1 Betaproteobacteria bacterium | reverse complement strand
TACGGACCGGATCATCGACAAGTAGCTGCATGTGGAATCCAGATCTATCCACTTAAAGACGCATGTGGCAATATGCGGCTACTGGTGGCCACTCCGGGCTGCCGACTACATCGCGTTGGGCGTCAATGTATTCACGTCCTTAAGGTAAAAATTTCCGATGAGATACGTTCTCCTTCTCAGCGCTAGATTGACCATTTCTTTGATGTTCGCGTTCCTCGGAGCATGTGCGGGCAGCGGCAGATCCGACACCGATCAACTTAACGGCCTGATCGGCAAAGCGAACAAGGTCTACTTTGTTGAGAAGCTGGGGCCGCCAGACAAACAGGCTGCCATCGAGTCGAATACCGACGTTTGGGAATATCGATTGGATGAGCAGAAATACACGAGTTCAACCGGCTATCGCTTCTCAACATTTAAGAGGCTTCGACTTACGTTTCGTGATGGAATGTTGGTGTCGTGGAATCAATCAAGCGAGACGCAATAGAGTCGAGACGCTTTTGACTGGTCGTACCTACCGAACCCGGTCGAAACCCGCCGTTCCACCGGACCGCCTCCGGCTTATGTTGAAATCCAGCGTTGGGCGTCTACGAGGAGAACTCCATGATTGAACACAAAGCCCTGTTTCTGGATTTCATCTCCCGCCGAGGGGTTGGTTCCAATGACGTTGTCGCGTCGTCGCCTGCGTCATACATCTCGTATTTGAACAGCGTCGTCAAGCTCATCGGCTCGGACATCAAGCCTGCAATCCTGCGAACCGAAAGCGACGTGCGCACAATTGCCAGAAGTATCAGCGGCAAGAGGAAAGAGAACACTATCCGCAACTACTGCTCAGCCATGAGGCAGTACGTCGCCATGATCGAGGCCAAGGGTCTCTGAGCTACGCTTCGCCAGCATCGCATTGGCTGCCCTCAACTTCTTGCAGTTCACATGCGTTGTCCAATTTCTTGGCAAGCACAAGCGAAAGGCCGTAACGCGGTCCGTCCCGCTTGGTCGACCTGCTCCGACCAGAAGAGGCCCAACAGGCCGGTCCATCGGACGCTTGGCGCCGCTGACCGGCGGCTTTGGCCGCTTACATCAGACTACCAGTGACCCAGCGATTTGAATGGGACGATGTCAAGGCGGCGGCAAACCTGCGCAAGCATGGTGTGGCGTTTGAAGATGCCGCATCCGTGTTTTCCGATGCTCTGGCGTACACTTTTGACGACCCTGATCATTCTGTTGGCGAGCAACGCCTACTGACTTTCGGCCTCTCGCAGTCAGGGCGGCTTCTCGCGGTGGTCCACGCCGAGCGGGGCCGTGCAATCAGAATCATCAGCGCCCGCAGGGCAACTCGACATGAACGGGGTGTATATGAACAAAGCTAAAGACGAAATGCGGGCCGAGTATCGGCGCGAAGATTTGGGCAAGGGTGTTCGTGGCAAATACTTCGAACGGGTATCGAAGGGAACCAACCTTGTTTTGTTGGACGAGAAAGTTGCCAAGTCGTTTCCTACAGGCGACGCCGTGAATGAAGCGCTATTGGGACTTCTTGCCCTTACCGAGCAGACAGCGCGCATAACTGGGCGCTCTAAACGGCCATCTCGCAAGCGAGCGGCCGTTTAGCTTCGGCGTCTAACCGACAGGCGAATCGCTCGATCAGCCCCAGTGTGGCCGGTGGCCCCGGGGCGGCCAGATGGCAGGACAAAGAGCTTCTACGTGCGCCCGACCATCTTTGGCAACTGCAACAACAACATGGCCATCGCGCGCGAGGAAGTGTTCGGCCCGGTGCTGACCATCCTGGGCTACGAGACCGAAGACGAGGCGGTGCGTATCGCCAACGACACGCCATACGGCCTGGCCGGGTACGTGTCAGGCGGTTCGGTCGAACAGGCCGCCGCCGTGGCGCGCCGCATCCGCGCCGGCAACGTCAACATCAATGGGG
>JANOTG010000282.1:0-1564 GCA_031416215.1 Betaproteobacteria bacterium | reverse complement strand
GCCGAATTTCTCGACCGCCTTGTCGACCTGTGGCGGAGTGCAGCCTTCGTTGAGCAAGAAACCGGCCTGGCGGCTGTATTGCTCGATCATGCGGTTGCCGATAAAACCGTCACAAACACCGGACACGACGGTGGTCTTCTTTATCTTCTTGCCCAACGCCATCACGGTGGCCAGCACGTCTTTTCCGGTTTTCTCGCCACGCACCACCTCGAGCAGGCGCATCACATTGGCCGGACTGAAAAAGTGGGTGCCGATGACGTCCTGCGGCCGGCCTGTGAAACTCGCGATTCTGTTCATGTCCAGCGTCGATGTGTTGCTGGCCAAAATCGCTCCCGGCTTCATCACCTCATCGAGCCTCTTGAACACCGTTTCCTTGACACCCATATCTTCGAACACCGCTTCGATCACCATGTCGGCGTCTTTCAGGTCGGCGTAATCGAGGGTGGTGCTGAGAAGAGCCATGCGCTGATCGTATTTGTCCTGCTTGAGCTTGCCGCGCTTGACCTGGGATTCGTAGTTCTTGCGGATGGTGGCGATGCCGCGGTCCAGCGCCTCCTGCTTCATCTCCAGAATCTTGACCGGTATGCCGGCATTGAGGAAGTTCATGCTGATGCCGCCGCCCATGGTGCCAGCGCCAATCACGGCCAGCGAACCGACAGCGCGCTGCGGCGTATCCGCGGGCACATCGGGAATCTTGGCCGTGGCGCGCTCGGCCATGAACAGGTGCCGCAAGGCCCGGCTCTCTGGTGTCCACATCAGGTTGATGAAGATGTCGCGCTCCGCCACCATGCCCTCGTCAAACTTGCGTTTGGTGGCGGCAACGACCGCCTCGACGCACTTGAGCGGTGCCGGGAAATTTTTCGACATGCCACCCACCATGTTGCGGGCGAACTGGAAATAGGCGTCCCCCTGCGGGTGTTTGCACGGCAGGTTGCGCACCATCGGCAAAGGGCGTATGTCGGCGAGCGAGCGCGCAAAAGCCAATGCCTCGGCGGGCAGTGACTCGGCCGATGCGGCCATCTTGTCGAACAGTTTCTGCCCCGGCAACATGGCCAGCATCTCGCTCTTGATCGGCTCACCGCTGACAATCATGTTCAACGCCACTTCGACTCCCAACACGCGCGGCAGACGCTGCGTGCCGCCCGCGCCCGGTATGAGCCCGAGCTTCACTTCCGGCAGGGCCACACTGCAGCCTGGCGCGGCGATGCGGTAGTGGCAACCCAGGGCGAGTTCCAGGCCACCACCCATGGCTACGCTATGAACGGCTGCGATCACTGGTTTGTTGCTGTTCTCGATGGCCAGGATGACGCTCAGGAGATTCGGCTCTTGGAGCGACTTCGGGCTGCCGAACTCCTTGATGTCGGCGCCGCCTGAAAATGCCTTGCCAGCACCGGTGATCACTATGGCGCGCACTGCAGGATCAGCCGCCGCCTTGCCCAATCCGTCCGTAATACCCTGGCGGGTAGCCAATCCCAGGCCGTTGACCGGAGGATTGTCCAGGGTAACGACGGCCACATCGCCATGGACTTGGTATTGAGCAGTCATGTCTGGTTCCTTGCGATAA
>JANOTG010000281.1:0-3055 GCA_031416215.1 Betaproteobacteria bacterium | reverse complement strand
GCGCGTTGCTGACTGGCGGCGCCATACTCATCCATGGCGTCGCGGCCAATGCCATACCGCTTGGCCACGTTTTCAGCCGTCTGCAACATGTTCCAGTAGATTTCTGGCTTGTTCTTCACCAACCAGGGGTCGGCCAGCATGTGCTGGTTCATTTCCTGTTGCACGCAGGAGATACTCTCGACACCACCGGCCACATACACATCCCCCTCCCCGGCGATGACACGTTGTGCCGCCATGGCGATGGTCTGCAGGCCGGAAGAGCAAAAACGGTTCACCGTCATGCCCGACACGGTGATAGGACAGCCGGCGCGCAGCGCAATCTGGCGTGCGATATTGGCGCCAGTCGCACCCTCCGGATTGGCACAGCCCATGATGACGTCTTCCACCTCGCCGGCTTCGATACCGGCGCGCCTGATGGCATGCTCCACCGCATGGCCTCCCAGGGTAGCGCCATGGGTCATGTTGAACGACCCTTTCCAGCTCTTGGCCAGCGGGGTACGGGCGGTGGAAACAATCACGGCATTGGTCATGGGGACTCCTGGTTCAACAAATGGTCAGGTGGCCTGCGCACCCACAGTCAGCAGGCGATGGTAAAAGCGGATCAAGTCGGCAAGGTTGCTGGTCGCGAGCCGTTCGTTGGTGCCGTGGAAACGCGCCAGGTCTTCGGACTTGGCGCGGATCGGTGAAAAACGGAACACATGGTCGCTGACCTCGGAAAAATAACGCGAATCGGTGCCGCCGATCATCAGCCCGGGGGTGACGAGTGTGCCGGGGAACACTTCCCGCACGGTACGGTTGATCAACTGGTAGGGTGCCGATTGTGTTGGCGAAACCGGCGACGCTTCGGAGCCGCCGGGCAGCGCGTACAACTCGAACTTCTCGTGCCCGACGGTCGTCGACACCTGCCCCTTCATGCGCTGCATGATGGCGGCAGATGTGTCACCCGGCAACAGGCGAAAATTGACGGTCGCCTCCACCTGGCCCGGCATCACGTTGTCGGCATTGCCGGCGTTCATCATGGTGAGCGCGGTCGTGGTGCGCAGCATGGCGTTGGTACTGGCCCCCGCCTCGAGTTGTTTCTGCACCAACGGCCCGAACAACCAGAGATTGGACAGGGCCACGCGCGAGAACCCGCTCATCTCCGGCGCGATGGTGGAAAACATCTCGGCGGCAACACCGCGGATACCGGCAGGCAATTGTTCGTCGTCGATGCGCTTGAGGGCCGCACTCATCATGGCGATGGCGCCGGTTCCCTTGGGCGGTGGCATGGAAGAGTGCCCCGGGGCCGATGGCATCTTCAGCACCACCGACAGGTAACCCTTTTCCGCCACGCCGATGATGGCCGCCGGTTTTCCCAGGCCGGACAGAATACCTTCGGTGATCAACAGACCCTCGTCGATCACAAATTCAAGGCGCACGGCGCGCTGCTTGAGCAAGGCGGCAATCTGTTTGGCACCGCGCTCACCACTGACCTCCTCGTCCGCGCCGAACGCCAGGTAGATGGTGCGCCTGGGCTGGAAACCGCTGGCGGCGAGCATCTCGATGGCCTCCATCTGGGCGATCAGGTTGCCCTTGTCGTCCCAGGCACCGCGGCCCCAGACAAAACCGTCCTTGATGATGCCGCCAAAGGGGTCCACGGCCCAGTCTTTCTCGGTACCAGGGGACACCGGCACCACATCCTGATGCGCCATCAGCATGATCGGCAGGGCTTTGGCGTCACTGCCCGGCCAGCTGTATAACAGGCTCAGACCACCCACGACCTCGCGCCTGAGCACCGCGTGGGCTTTCGGATAACGCGCCTGCAGCATGCCCTGCAGCTGCGCGAACTGATCACTGTTGGCGTTGGCGTCGTCGCGCCGTGCGATCGTGCGGGCGCGCACCGCCTCAGCGAGGCGTTGTGCCGCGCCTTCGGTATCGACTGGCAACACCGGCAACGCCGCCACCTCCAGTTGGCGTGATCCCTGGCGCAGTGTATTGACCGCCAGCACAACCACCAAAACCAACAGCACAACAGTCAAGCCGAGAAAAATCCGTTTCAGCATGACTTGACTCTCTGGCTGTCGCTACCTGCAACTCAGGTGAAGGTCTTGCCTTGCGCCGCCAGACTGGCGAGCAGGGGCGCCGGCTTCCAGAAGTCGGCGTCATCGAGCGGATTGGCGGCAAAACGATTCATCGCCTGCACGACGTTGAACAGGCCAAACTGGTCGGCGTAGTGCATCGGGCCGCCGCGGTGCATCGGGAAACCGTAGCCGGTGATGTAGACCATGTCGATGTCGCTGGCCTTGGAGGCGATGCCGTCCGCCAGGATATGCGCGCCTTCGTTGACCAAGGCAAACACCAGGCGCTGCACGATCTCGTCGTCGGAGATCTTGCGCGCCGTGATACCCAGCTCCTGGCGATGGGTTTCAATCATCTTCACGACCAGATCGGAGGGAATGGCATCGCGTTTGCCGGGCACATAGTCATACCAGCCGGCATTGGTCTTCTGGCCAAAACGGCCCAGCTCACACAACAGATCAGCCGTCTTGCTGTATTTCAGGTTGGCGCGCTCGACGGCACGCCGCTTGCGGATGGCCCAGCCGATGTCGTTACCGGCCAGGTCACCCATGCGAAATGGCCCCATGGCGAAACCGAATTTTTCGACCGCCTTGTCGACCTGTGCCGGAGTGCAGCCTTCGTTGAGCAAGAAACCGGCCTGGCGGCTGTACTGCTCGATCATGCGGTTGCCGATAAAACCGTCACAAACACCGGACACGACGGTGGTCTTCTTGATCTTCTTGCCCAGCGCCATCACGGTCGCCAGCACGTCTTTGCCGGTCTTCTCGCCACGCACCACCTCGAGCAGGCGCATCACATTGGCCGGACTGAAAAAGTGGGTGCCGATGACGTCCTGCGGCCGGCCTGTGAAACTCGCGAGTCTGTTCATGTCCAGCGTCGATGTGTTGCTGGCCAAAATCGCTCCCGGCTTCATCACCTCATCGAGCCTCTTGAACACCGTTTCCTTGACACCCATATCTTCGAACACCGCTTCGATCACCATGTCGGCGTCTTTCAG
>JANOTG010000280.1:0-3782 GCA_031416215.1 Betaproteobacteria bacterium | reverse complement strand
CTCCACGGGAAATACCCTGGCGGCCAATGGCTTGGTCGAGGTGGAGCACATCATGGACATCAGCGCGCGCCTGATCGTCAACCGGGCGGCACTGAAACTGCGGCAGGCGCCGTTGCGCGCCATCATCGACGCTCTGGCTGTGACCTGCCGGCGCTAGGGGAGCGAGACATGGCACCATCCCGCGCAACCCCGATGCGTCTGTCGACCCGGGATGCCGACTTCGCGCAGCGCTTCAAGGCCCGGTTGCACTGGTCCGACGCCACCGATACGGCCATAGAACAACAGGTTGCCGCAATACTTTCCGATGTGCAGCAGCGCGGGGATGCGGCAGTGCTCGATTACACCCGCAGGTTTGACCGGATATCGGCTGCCTCATTGAGCGAGCTCGAGGTGGCACGGACGCAACTTCAGCAGGCGTACGAGCAGTTGCCCATGCTGCAGCGCGAGAGCCTGTGTTTTGCCGCGCAGCGTATTCGGGACTACCACGAGGCGCAGAAAAAGGCCTGTGGTGAGAGCTGGAGCTACCGCGATGCCGACGGCAGTTTGTTGGGGCAGAAGGTCACAGCGCTGGACCGGGTCGGCATTTATGTGCCGGGCGGCAAGGCAGCGTATCCATCGTCGGTGCTGATGAATGCGATTCCGGCTCAGGTCGCAGGAGTGGGCGAGACCATCATGGTGGTGCCCAATCCGGCGCCGGCTGCGGCCGGGGAGCAAGCTGCAGGTGCAGTCAACCAGCTGGTGCTGGCGGCGGCCTGGGTGGCAGGCGTCACGCGCGTCTTCACCATTGGTGGAGCGCAGGCTGTAGCGGCGCTGGCCTACGGCACCGCCACGATCCCGAAAGTGGACAAGATCACTGGTCCAGGAAACGCCTATGTGGCAGCGGCAAAACGACGCGTTTTTGGCGTGGTCGGAATCGACATGATTGCCGGCCCGAGCGAAATCCTGGTGCTGGCCGACGGGTCGACTCCGGCGCCCTGGGTGGCGATGGATTTGTTCAGCCAGGCCGAACACGACGAACTGGCGCAGAGTATCCTGCTCAGCCCGGACGCGGCCTACCTCGACCAGGTGCAAACGCAGATCGACCATTTGTTGCCGTCGATGGTGCGACGCGAGATCATTGCCAGCTCGTTGAACGGCCGTGGTGCGCTGGTTCTGACGCGGGACATGGAAGAAGCCTGCGAATTGAGCAACCAGATCGCGCCTGAACACCTGGAGATCAGCAGCCTGCAGCCGCAGCGCTGGGAGCCCCTGCTGCGCCATGCCGGCGCAATTTTCCTGGGACGTTACGCCAGCGAGAGCCTGGGTGACTATTGCGCCGGGCCCAATCACGTCCTGCCGACCGGATCCACAGCGCGATTTTCCAGCCCCCTGGGTGTTTACGATTTTCAGAAGCGCAGCAGCCTGATTGAGGTGACCGAGTCTGGCGCACGCAAACTCGGTCGTGTGGCCAGTGTGCTCGCCCGTGGTGAGGGGCTCGAAGCCCATGCCCGGGCGGCAGAAATGAGAATGGAGTGAGCGTGACGTTACCTGTCCGATCCCTTGTTTCAGGTCTGGTGCGGGCTTGGGTCGCGCCGGCAATAGCTGTGTTGCTGGCTGGTTCGGCATGCGCGATGAGTTTGCGCGAATTGCGTGGTCTCGAACAGTCGGACAAGAAACACGGCGCGAACTATGTTCAATACTATCTGGTCGGCGCCATGGAGGGCGCGCTGGAGGCCAACGCGCAACAGGTGCGCCAGGGTGCGAAGGCGCTTTTTTGCCTGAATGGACGGCGCCTCGAGCCGCGTATGGCCAAGCCCTTGTTCGAGGCCGAATTGACCCGCAATGTGGGCTTGTACGAGGCGGACATGCCGGTCCAACTGGTGCTGGTCAATGCACTGGCCACCTCGTATACCTGTTGAGCCGCCATGTTCCTGATGCACAACCGACCTGCTGACATGGTGCGCCGTGTCGTGCGGGCGGACGTACTGGCGATGGCGGCCTACACCGTGCAGGACGCGGCGGGCCTGCTGAAAATGGATGCCATGGAGAACCCGCATCGGCTGCCGCAGGCGCTGCAGGACGAACTGGGACGGCGGCTCGGATCGGTCGCATTGAACCGGTATCCGGGGCCGCAGCTGGAAAAACTGCGTACGGCCTTGCATCTACACGGGGACCTGCCCCCTGGCAGTGCGCTGATGATGGGCAACGGCTCGGACGAACTGATTTCGCTGCTGGCCATGGCCTGCTGTACGCCCGGTGCATCGGTGCTGGCACCGGAACCTGGCTTTGTCATGTACGGCATGAGTGCCCGCCTGCAGGGGCTGGCCTATCACGGGGTGCCATTGCGCGACAACTTCGAGCTGGACGAACCCGCCATGTTGGAGGCAATGCGCCGACTGCAGCCAACGATCGTCTACCTCGCATGTCCCAACAACCCGACGGCGAACTGCTGGGATCAGGAGGTCATGGAGCGGATCATTGCTGCAGCGCCTGGTCTGGTCGTCGTCGATGAGGCGTATCAGCCCTTTGCGCGGCGCAGCTTCATGGCACATCTGCCACAGCACGCAAATCTGTTGGTGATGCGCACCATGAGCAAGTTCGGGCTGGCCGGTGTGCGCATCGGGTTTCTGGCCGGCTGCCGTGAACTGGTGGCGCAGATCGACAAAGTCCGGCCACCCTACAACATCAGCACCCTGAATGCAGAATGTTGCCTGTTCGCGCTGGAACATGCGGATGAATTCGCCTTGCAGGCACAAGACATCATCACGCAGCGCGAGACGGTGTTGCGCCGCTTGGGCGCCATGGCCGGCCTGCAGACTTTTCGCAGCGATGCGAACATGGTGCTGATTCGACTCCCGCCAGGCTCCGCCGACCGGGTCTTCGCCGGGATGAAGGCCGCCGGCGTGCTGGTAAAGAACGTGTCGGGCATGCATCCGCTACTGCACGATTGTTTGCGCCTGACTGTGGGAACCGGCGCCGAGAATGAATCCATGTTGCAGGCCCTGAAGGAATCCTTATGAAAAACCCTGAGCCCCAGCCAGCAGTCGGGCGCTGCGCCAGTGTGACGCGCACAACCGCCGAGACGAGGATCACGGTGCGGGTTAACCTGGACGGCACCGGTGTTTCGCAACTGCGCACCGGCATCGGTTTTTTTGACCACATGCTGGACCAGATCGCCCGCCACGGGCTGATCGACCTGGCCGTTGAGGCAGACGGCGACCTGCATATCGATGGCCACCACACGGTGGAGGACGTTGGCATCACCCTGGGTCAGGCCGTGCTGCAGGCGGTTGGCGACAAGCGCGGTATCCGGCGCTTTGGCCACGCCTACGTGCCACTGGATGAGGCCTTGAGCCGCGTCGTGCTTGATTTCTCCGGTCGGCCTGGCCTGACGATGCATGTGCCTTTCAAGAGCGGCATGGTCGGCGCGTTCGATACGCAGTTGGCACACGAGTTTTTCCAGGGTTTTGCCAATCACGCGCTGGTGACCTTGCATATCGACAATCTGCGCGGTGACAACGCACACCATCAGGCCGAGACCGTATTCAAGGCCTTTGCCCGGGCTCTGCGCGCGGCGGTGGAGATGGACCCGCGCGCCAACGGCGCCATTCCCTCAACCAAGGGTTCTTTGTGACAGCTCGCATGGCCACGGGCGCTGAGGTCTGAGTTGTGACGGCGCGCCGTGTGGTGGTGGTGGACTACGGCATGGGCAACCTGCGCTCGGTTGCACAAGCGGTGCAGGTCGCCGCGGCCGGGACGGATTTTCAGGTGCTGGTATCCAGCGAGCCGGCGCAGGTGCGCGC
>JANOTG010000279.1:0-3757 GCA_031416215.1 Betaproteobacteria bacterium | reverse complement strand
CTTTGGTGGCCATGGTGATTTCCTGCGGTGATGCCTCGGCTGCTAACCAAAGCGGTTGGAGAGATCGTACATTGTGCCCGTCGATTGTCGCCGCTGGCGCATGGTGTGGGCGACCGATCCGGCGGCTTGTTATCGACCTAGTTGCCGGTGAAGCGCCCCGGGCGCTTTTCGACGAATGACGCCACACCTTCGGCAGCGTCGGCACTGTGGGCCAGGCGCTGCTGCACATCGATGAAATCCTGCATGGCCACCAGCGGGCCGTGCTCCACCGCCTTGCGGGCATTGTTCCTTGTTGCCACCACTGCAAGCGGCGCCTGCGCGGCGATCAGCTCGGCGATCTTCACCGCCTCCTGCAACTCGGTCCCGACCGCCACCACCTTCTGCACAAAATTGAGGCGCAGGGCCTCGGCACTGCCGAACTCATCCCCGGTCAGCAAATGCAGCATCGCGTTACCCAACCCGGCACGCTCAGCCATGCGCAAGGTCGCGCCGCCGGTAGCCATGATGCCGCGTCGGACCTCCAGCTGGGAAAAGCGGCAGTTGTCCGCCGCCACCACGATGTCCGCGGCCAGCATCAGCTCGATGCCCAGGGTGTAGGTGATGCCCTTGACTGCCACCAGCATGGGCTTGCTGCGGCGCCGATAACCGGGCATGCCGAGGTCCAGCGGGTCGACCAGACCCAGAGGGACGGTCTTTTCTCCACGGCGCATGAACGGCGCGATCGACGGCAGGTCCAGCCCGGCAGTGAAATGGTCACCGATCGCGTGCAGTACACCGACCCGCAGGGCGGCCTCGTCATCGAGGCGGGTATAGGCCTCGCCAAGCTCGCGGAACATCTTGGGCGTGAAACCATTTCTCTTGGCCGGACGGTTGATGCCAATCAACAACACTGCGCCCTGGACCGTGCAATCGACGCTGCCCTGTGTCTGCAGCTCAGGGTTTTCGGGGGGTTGCATTAAAGTGGGCTCCTTAAAAAATGGTCGATGTTCTCGACTATCGTCGTCGCTCAAGTCACAAACGCCAGTCTAATGCGCGACCCCGCATCGCGGGTGGCGCGAGAACCGTGCCCGGCGGGCGAAACCAAACAACTCGATCTCTCGGAGACCCATTCCATGTTCGATTACATCATCGTCGGCGGCGGTTCGGCCGGTTGTGTATTGGCCGCGCGTCTCACGGAAGACCCGAGTGTCACAGTGGCGCTGCTGGAAGCCGGGCCGGTCGACAGCAGTGTGCTGATTCACTGCCCGGCCGGCCTGCCATTGCTTGGCAAGACCGGCAAGGCGAACTGGCGCTTCGAAACCGTGCCGCAACCGGGGCTCAACGGGCGGCGTGGTTATCAGCCACGCGGCAAGGTGCTGGGCGGCTCCAGTTCGGTCAACGCCATGATTTACAACCGGGGCCACCGGGCCGACTACGACCACTGGGCTTTCGAGGGTAACGCGGGCTGGGGTTATGACGACTTGCTCCCCTACTTCAAGAAGGCGGAAAACAACGAGCGGGGCGCCGACACTTTTCATGGCGTCGCTGGCCCGCTCAATGTCAAAGACCTGACCAGCCCGAACCGCTTTGGCCCGGTGTTTGTCGAAGCAGGGCGCCAGGCCGGATTTGCCGTCAACACCGACTTCAACGGCGCCGACCAGGAAGGTGTCGGCATGTACCAGGTCACGCACAAAAACGGCGAACGCTTCAGTGCCGCCAAGGCCTACCTGACACCCAACCTGTCGCGGCCCAACCTGCAGGTGATCACCGGCGCGCACACCACGCGCATCCTGCTGGAGAAAAAGCGTGCGGTGGGAGTGGAGTACCAGCACGAAGGCATGGTCAAGCAGATCAAGGCCCATCGCGGGGTGCTGTTATGTGCCGGTGCCATCCAGTCGCCGCACATACTCATGTTGTCGGGCATTGGCCCACACCGACATCTGCTGGAGAATGGTATTGCCACCCAGCATGATCTGGCCGGTGTCGGGCAGAACCTGCACGATCATCCGGATGTTGTCATTGTCAACAATGCCCCCCAGCTGACCGAGTTGTTCGGCCTGTCGCTGACCGGCATGATCCGGGCAATCCAGGGCATTTTCGAGTGGCGCAAACACCGCACCGGCATGATGACGACCAATTTCGCCGAAGCCGGCGGTTTCATCAAGAGTTCGCCTGACGAGACGATTCCCGATCTGCAACTGCACTTCGTGATTGGCAAATTGGTCGACCATGGCCGCAAGACGGTTTTTGGCCACGGTTATTCATGCCATGTGTGCGTGTTGCGGCCCTCGAGCCGTGGCAGCATCCAGCTGGCCGGCAAAGACCCGCTTGCGGCGCCACTGATCGACCCCAACTTCCTGGGTGAACGCGACGACATGGATCGCATGATCCGCGGCTTTCGCATCATGCGAAACATCCTCTCGCAGCCCGCACTCATGGGTTATGGCGGCACGGAGTCGGCGTCTTCTGCCAGCGCGAAAACCGATCTGGAGATCGAGCAGTTCATCCGCGACAACGGCGACACGATCTACCATCCGGTGGGGTCATGCCGCATGGGCAGTGGCACAACGGATGTGGTCGATGCACAACTGCGGGTGCACGGCATGCAAGGCCTGCGGGTGGTCGACGCCTCCATCATGCCGCGCATCGTGGGTGGCAATACCAATGCGCCGGTGATCATGATCGCCGAGAAGGCGGCAGACATGATCAAGGCGGCAGCCCGCGCCTGAACACCCGCTGCGCCTCAGCCCCGAAAACGCCTGCGGGTCAAGGCCAGCGCCAGCCAGAAGCCGGCCACCGTGTAGACCAGCAGCACCAGCACAGGGCGCCACGGCTGGCGTGGCCATTCGTCCATGAACAGCGGACGCACCAGCTCGACCGCATTGCTCAGTGGCAACCAGATGGCGATGACGCGCACCAACGGTGGCAATTGTTCCAGCGGGAAGAAGATGCCGCTCAGGAACATCATGGGCGTGAGGAACAGCGTGAAATAGTAGGTGAAGAAGTCGTAACCCTTGGCCAGTGCGTTGAAAATCAGCGCCAGGCAGGAAAACGTGATGCCAACCCCCAGCAACACTGGCCAGGCCAGCAGCAGTTTGGGGCTGTGGCTGATGCCTAAGCCCAGCATCACGAGCAGAATCGCCGTCACGGTAAACAGTGCCTTGAACGCCGCCCATAACATCTCGGCCAGCACGATGTCATCGAGCTGCACCGGCGCATTCATGATGCCGTCCCAGGTTTTTTGCACATGCATGCGTGAGAACGCCGAATACAGCGCCTCGAACGAGGCCGCGTTCATGGCGCTCATGCAGATGCTGCCGCTGGCCAGAAAAAGAATGTAGGACACCTGGGTGCTGCCGGTGGCGCCCTGCACCGTGACCTTGCCGACCAGGGAGCCCAAACCGTAGCCGAAGGCAACCAGCCACATCAGTGGCTCGGCGATGTTGCCCACCAAGCTGGGAATGGCCAGCTTGCGCCAGACCAACAGGTTGCGCAGGAACACCGGCCAGAACCGTGTGGACAGCTTCGGCACTCGCCAGATTGATGCATTCATGACAACCGCTCCAAGCCATCGCAGTCGGACCATGCTTGCCTGCCCTGGGTCCACTTGTGGCCCATTGCGGTCGTTGGTTTTTCATCGCATTGACGTGCTCTGGCGCGCGTCGCAGCAGACTTTCGCAAGGGGGCGGCACTGGCCCGTGGGGACAGCGCGCGGCGCTTCACTGTGGCGGTCTGGCGCTGAACGCGCAGACTGCCTTGTGGTGCTCGGTCTTGCGGC
>JANOTG010000278.1:0-2113 GCA_031416215.1 Betaproteobacteria bacterium | reverse complement strand
CGACGTGCTGGTCGCCGGCGGCGGTGTCGCCGGGTTGGCTGCGGCGCTGTCGGCTGGGCGCAGCGGAGCGCGGGTGATTCTGGCCGAGTTGGGGGCGCATCTGGGCGGCGCAGCCCATCGCCTGCACGGCACGATCGATGGAAAATCGGCCAGCGACTGGGTGCGTGCTGCCGAGGCGGAACTGGCTTCCATGCCCGAGGTGCGCATCATCCGCCGGGGTGTGGTGTTTGGTTGCCACGACCACAACTTCCTGACGATCCGCGAGTCACTCACCGACCACCTGCCGTTGGCCGAGCGGACTGGTTTTCGGGAACGGCTGTGGCGCGTGCGTGCGGCCCATGTCGTGCTGGCCACCGGCGCCCACGAGCGCCCCATGGTTTTTGGCAACAACGATCTGCCCGGGGTGATGTTGTCGTCGGCGCTGGCCGATTACGCCTCCCTGTATGGCGTGCTGGTGGGGCAGCGCGTGGTGCTGGCCACCAACAACGACAGTGCCTACGGCGACGCCATGATCCTCCGACATGCGGGGGCCCAGGTGACTGTCGTCGATGTGCGTACCGAGGCAGCAGCTCCGAACACGCTCGCTGGCAGTGCGGCAGCGGTCGGCGTCGAGGTGTTGCGTGGTTTTGTACCGCTGCAGGCGCGTGGTGGTGCCGTCGTGACGGCGCTGGCGGTATGCGCCGCAGCAGGTGACAAGGCAGGCGCCGAGCGGCGCAGCCTGCCCTGCGACGCCGTGGGCATGGCCGGCGGCTGGAATCCGGCAATCCATTTGTATTCCCATTCAGGAGGCCGCGCCACATGGGACGACACACTGGTCTGCTTCAAGCCCGGCGTAAGCATGCCGGGCCAGAGCAGCGTGGGTGCCTGCAATGCAAGCTGGACTTTGGGCGCCGCCTTGCACGACGCCAGCCGGGCCGGAGCCAGCGCCGCTGCCAGCGCTGGATGTGCCGCCGACGCCCAACAGTTCACGGTACAGGAACCAGCCCAGCAACCCATCAAGGCATTCTGGATTGCCGAAACCGGAGAGCCGGTGTCACGGCGCGCCAAGGCTTTTGTGGATTACCAGAACGACGTGGCGGCGAGCGATATCGAGCTTGCCATCCGTGAAGGTTTCGAGTCCATCGAACACATCAAACGTTATACGGCGCTGGGTTTTGGCACCGACCAGGGCAAGCTGGGCAACATCAACGGCATGGCATTGGCAGCCCGGGCCATGCACAAAACCATCGACCAGGTTGGCACCACCACCTTCCGGCCGAACTACCTGCCGATCTCGTTCGGCACCTTTGCCGGGCTGGAGCGCGGCGATCTGTTCGACCCGGCGCGCCATACCAGCCCGCATCCGCAGCACATCGCCGCTGGTGCCTTGTTCGAGGACGTAGGGCAGTGGAAAAGGCCCTGGTACTTTCCCCAACCGGGCGAAGATCTGCACCAGGCGGTGCAGCGCGAATGCCTGGCGGTGCGCAACCGTGTCGGCATGCTGGACGCGTCCACGCTGGGCAAGATCGATATCCAGGGCGCCGACGCGGCCAAACTGCTGAACTGGATGTATACCAACCCCTGGCTCAAGCTCGAAGTCGGCAAGTGCCGCTACGGCCTGATGCTGGACGAGAACGGCATGGTGTTTGACGACGGTGTGACAGCGCGCCTGGGCGAGAACCACTTCCTGATGACCACCACCACCGGTGGCGCAGCGCGCGTGCTGGGCTGGATGGAGCGCTGGGTGCAGACCGAATGGCCCGACATGCGGGTCTACATGACCTCGGTGACCGATCAGTGGTCGACTTTTGCCGTCGTCGGGCCGCACAGCCGCGCGGTGGTGCAAAAGGTTTGCAACGACGTGGATCTGTCGAACGCCGCGTTCCCGTTCATGAGTTGGCGCGAGGGCACGGTGGCGGGCGTGGCCGCGCGCATCATGCGCATCAGCTTCTCGGGCGAGATGTCGTTCGAGGTCAACGTGCCGTCCCACTACGGCGCCGCTGTCTGGCAGGCCCTGATGGCGGCCGGCGCAGAGTTTGGCATCACACCGTATGGCACCGAAGCCATGCACGTGTTGCGGGCCGAAAAGGGTTACATCATCGTCGGGCAGGACACCGACGGGTCGATCACGCCC
>JANOTG010000277.1:0-9147 GCA_031416215.1 Betaproteobacteria bacterium | reverse complement strand
CGGGTGGTGGTTTTGCACCGGTCTACAGCGCGCCGCCCAGTGTCTGCGCGGGGGCGACATCACAGGACGTCAACCCTTCAGCCTGTCGGCCCGGAGGCGCCGCTATTGCATGATCTCCAACAGCTCGTCGCCGCGCTCGTCGAATGTTCCGGTGCTGCGCCAGCCCAGGTGACGATAAAAGCCGTGTGAGCGCACAGCCGGATTTGCGGCGCAGCCGAGGAACAGCCGTGTATGGCCTTGCCGATGGAGCATTTCGACCACCATGGCTAGCAATCGTCGTCCTATGCCTTGGCCCTCGAACGATGGAAGCACGGCGAGCACGACTACTTCGCCGGAATCGGGGTTGCCGAAACAATAAGCCACCATCTGCTGGTCGTGCAGGGCCATCGTGCCCTGCAGTCTTCTGGATCGGATTTCCTGTGCCCAGGACTGCGCGGTGATGCCCAGCGCGCGCAATCGCTCTTTGGGGACCGCGTTCTCGCGGGTGAGTCCGCGCAGACGAACATATTCAGCGGCGCGGTGTGCGGGAGCGGGTCGGAAGGTGATGGTCATGCGCGCGCTGTGCGTGGTAGCCAATGGCGCTGTGGTATCCCCTCCCTGCAGCGTCGCGATCAAGGGGCAGCGCACGTTTACGCGCCTGGCGCCACATTGGTCCACCAGTTCTGCCAATGCCATTTCCATGCGTTGCAGTCCGGCCAGCCTGTTGCGCACATCGAGCAGCTTGTTTTGCGCCTGCGCCCGCACTGCATCACAATGCCCGCCATCTTCGAGCTTGAGCAACTGCGCGACCTCTTCCAGGCTGAAGCCCAGGTGCTGGGCCGACTTGATGAAACGCAGACGGCCCAGGTCGGTCGCGCCATACCGGCGTACACCGCCGGCAGGCCGGGCGGGCTGGTGCACCAAGCCCGTGCGCTGGTAGAAGCGAATCGTCTCCACGTGAACGCCAGCCTGGGTAGCCAGCGCACCGATGGTCAAGTCGGGGAAAGTGGGTTTCATGGTGCTTGACTCTGTACTGCGGTACGGCCCTAAGCTTAAGGCATGAACGCGATCCTACCCGTCACCATGCACGCGACCAGCGGCATACGCGCCTTGTTGGCAGCGGGCCTGGCAACCCTGCTGGCGTCAACCTGCTGCCTGGGTCCGCTGGTGTTGATAAGCTTGGGTTTCTCGGGCGCGTGGATCGGTGGTTTGACGGTTCTGCAACCCTACCAGCCGTATTTCGTGGCTGCCGCGATGGTCGCGCTGGTCCTTGCCGCAAGACGCATCTGGCGCCCGGTGCAGCAGTGTGCCCCGGGCGAAGTCTGCGCGCTGCCGACCGTCCGGCGTGGCTACCAGCTGTTGTTTGTTGTCGTGTGTGTTTTGCTGCTGCTGGCGCTGGTGTTCCCGTTTGTCGCCCCCTGGTTCTACTGAAAGGCGTCTACCCCATGTTTGGTGCAATTTTGGTTCGTTCCAGGGCTTCGCTGGTTTTCCTCAGCCTCATTGGCTTGGTGATGTCAGCCGGCGCCGCCACCAAGACCATCACCCTCGCCGTACCGACCATGGACTGTCCGGTGTGCCCGATCACGGTCAAAAAGGCGCTGACGCAGGTGCCAGGTGTCAGTCAGGCCAGTGTGAGCTTCGACAAGCGCCAGGCCGTGGTCACGTTCGACGATGCCCGCACCAGCGCGCAGGCACTGACGCTCGCTACCAGAGACGCGGGTTTCCCGTCGACTGTGGTGGGGGGTGGCCCATGAGCATGGTCACGCTGGAATCCACACTGACCTGCCCCGAGTGCGGCTTTCTGAAAACCGAAACCATGCCCACCGACGCCTGCCAGTGGTTTTACGAGTGCACGCAATGCCATGTGTTGCTCAAACCCGAATCGGGCGACTGCTGTGTGTTTTGCTCCTATGGCAGTCAACCCTGCCCGCCGATCCAGCAGCGCGGCGCGCCGGGGGGGTGCTGCGGTCTATAGGCAGACCAAATGCCCAGCCGTGGCACCCATCACAGCTGTCAGGGGGATGCGCTGGTCAAAACTTACCAGGCGGCCGCCATTCTTCACAGCCAAGGCCAGCAGATAGAGATCGGTCAACTGCCGCGGGCTGTGCATATGGCTGTGGTTAAAGCGCGCAGCGTCCAGAATGCTGATGTCATCGCTCCACAAGGTGTGGAATTCGGTCGCCGTGGACTGGCGCAACATGGCGGTCAGCACCGGCAGGGTCTGTGGGTTGCTGTAACCGCCTTGGCTCATGATGCGCAGACAGCCGTTTTGCGTCAGCGGGCAACTCGCCCATCCGGCTGTGGCATGGGTTTCCAGCCAGAGTGCGGCGCGTTCATGGTGCACGTGATCGCGGTCGTGCAGCGCGATCAACACATTGACATCGAGCAACGCAACCATCAAACGCCCTCGGCGTCGCGCAGGCGGTCGATCAACTCGTTGCTGACGATTCCGCCGCGTTGCGGCAACGGATGAATGCCAAACACCGCCAGTCGTTCTGAACCATGGGCTGGGGTGTGCGGTTCGGGCTGCGCGCCAGATTGCGCACACGACGGCAGTGCAAACGCCCGCCGCGCCAGCTCGCTGATGATCTGGCCGACTGGTTTTTTCTCGCGCCGCGCGATCTCTTTGGCGGCGAACAACACGTCGTCGGCAATGTCCAGTGTGGTGCGCATCGTGGAATCCTCCTGGAAAGACTTGATGTTAACGCATCACGCATCAAACATCTGTCCTTTCTGGACTCCTAGGCCTGCAAATACCCTGGCGCGATCGCCATCAGCGGCTGTGGCGTGATGCCCAAAGTATCCAATCCGGCCTGGCCCGGGGCGGCGACGTTGTCCACCTGCATCGAGGCTATGTTGTCGCGGCTCATCAGCGTCTTGCCGGGCAGCCACTCCATCACCATGGCCTGCAGTCGGCCCACAGCGTCGGGCAGTGGCAGCACCATGCGGCGGTGGCCCGACAGGTGGCCGGCAATGTGTACCAGGTCAGCCAGGGTGAAGACATCAGGGCCACAGGCCTGTACCAGGGCGGGCGGGCTGACACCTTGCCCAGGTTGCCAGGCGCCAAGCAGGTTCACCAGCGCCTGCGCCACGTCCTCCACCCAAACCGGCTGAAAACGCGTGGCCGCACCCGCCAGCGGCATGACCGGGAATACCGCCTGCAGCTTGGCAAACAGCGTGAGGAATTGGTCACCACTGCCAAAAATGACGCTGGGGCGCAGGATGGAGACGTCCAGCCCGCTGGTGGTCAATACCGCTTCGCCTTCGGCCTTGCTGCGCTGGTACATCGACGGCGCATCTGGCGCGGCACCGAGCGCGCTCACCTGCACGATACGGTGAACACCGACCGAGCGGCAGGCCCGCACCAGAGTCTGGAGCAAGGTCACATGGGTGCGCGTAAAGGCCGCCTGGTCACCATGCAGTATTGCCACCAGGTTGACGACCGCATCGTGGCCGGGCAACAACTGCCGCAGGGTGGCCTCGTCGTACACGTCGCCCACCAACACATCGACCCAGGGCAAGGTCTGAACCGCTTTGGCGTTGTCCCGCCGGCGCGTCAGCACGGTCAGCCGGCCACCCAATACGCCTGCCTTTTCGCACAAGTGGCGGCCCACAAAACCGGAGCCGCCGAGAACCAGAATTCTTTTCATGCCATGGCCGTCACCCGGTTCAGGGCAGTTCCTTGTTGACGTCGTCCGGACTGCCCAGGCGCGGGCCGACGGTGCCGAGTCGGGTTTTGAGCGATTGCGGCTGGCCGCTCAGAATGGCGGCATAGTTGGTGGTGTTGGAGAGCACCTTCTTCACGTAGTCGCGGGTCTCGGCAAAAGGCACGTTCTCGGCCCAGATGGCGGCCTCCAGGATCGGCCCGTTGCGCCAGTTGCGGGGCCGCCCTGGCCCGGCGTTGTAGGCCGCTGCCGCCAGCGGCATGGAGCCGGCAAAGTCGTCCAGCACCAGCTTGAGGTAACCGGTACCGATGGCGATATTGGTGTCGCGGTGGGTGATCTGGTCGGGCGTGAAATTCACCAGACCGATCTTCTTGGCGGTCCATTTGGCGGTGGCCGGCATGACCTGCATCAGGCCGGATGCGCCGACGACGGAGCGTGCATCCATGATGAATCGGCTCTCCTGGCGGATCAGGCCATAGACGTAGGCCGGGTCGAGCCCGATCTGCGTGGCGCGTTTTACCACCGCATCGCGAAACGGCATCGGAAAGCGCTGCTCGAAATCGATGACGCTTTTGGTCCGTTCGCTGGTATTGATGCAGCGGTCCCAGACCTCGCGCTGGCAGGCCAGGTCTGCCGCGGCGAGCAGGGCGCGGTCGTCCATGCCGCCGCGTTCGTGCAGGTTGGTGGTGTAGTTCCATTCCCGCACGCCGTCGCTGCGCAGCCCGATGGTGATCGCGTACAGCGCGCGCTGCAGACCGGCATTGCTGCGCGCGGCATCCTTTTCTTCGGCGGCCAACGGCGCTGGCCGTTCTGGCGTGGTGATGCGCCGGCCCAGGTCTTCCAGCGCCAGCTGTTCGTAAAAGCCGCGTACGCTGGCGATCGACTCCAGCAGCCGCGTTGCCTCCAACCGGTCCGCCTCAGAACGACCAGGCGCCAGCAAGGCGCGCGCGCGCCAGTAGGTCCAGGCCGGGTCTTTGCGTTGCGACTCGCTCATGGCGTCGGTAGCGGCCTGTACCTGCGCCCACTGCCCGGAGCGCAGCGCAGCGCGCACCTTCCAGGCCAGGTGGTCATCGTGCATGAATTTGTCCTGGCCGTTGGCAAAATAGGCCGTGGCACCGTCGGACAAGCGCTGCGCCGCACGTTTGCCGATCACGCCCCAGACCCAGCTGCGTTCCTCCTGCGTCAACTGCGATTTCCAGCGCAGTTTTTCCATCTGCAGCGACGCCTGCGCCGGGTCTTCCACCGCCAGCCGGATCATCGCCAGCGTCACCAGCTCCTTGGTGCGCGGCAGGATGGCGGTCAACTTTTCGTCCAGGTAACGCGCCGGGTTGCTGTAAATGGCGCTGGCCTTGGCGGCCCAGTCGGGGTTCAGCAGGCCCAGTGCCTGGGTGACTACGCGCTGGCGGTCGTTCTCCATGCCCAGGCGGGCGCGCAGCCAGGCCACATGGGGCTTGAGCTTGCCGGCCTTGAGTTGCTGTTCGGCGGCGGTGCTGCAACCCTCTTCCGCGTCGCGCTGCGCCAACCAGAACTCCTGCACCTGACCAGTGATGTCGGTGCCGGCGTTGTTGAATTCCGTCATCAGCGCATAACAACGCACCGAGCGGTCGTCATTCATGCGAAAGCGCGGGTATTCGCTGTTGAAGGTGGCCCAGTCACGCCGGGCGCCGAGCAGCAGCAACCAGTCGTTGCGCAGCCGGTCCTCCTGGTAGCTGCCGGCATAACGCTGCATGAAGTTGTGTATCTCGGCCGGGCTCGCGTCCTCGAGGCGGGACCGCAGCTCCCAATACGCGGCCCAGGGCTCGAGCGGGTGGCCGCGCAGTTGTGGCAGTAGTGCAGCCAGGCGCTTGCGGTCGGATTTCCTGAAGGCGTCCGCCATGTCGAGCACGGTATCGTCGGCCTTGGCGCTTTCCCTGGTCTGGGCCAACGCCGTCGATGCGGGGGCCAGATGGAACACCAGCACCACGCTGAGTGCTGTCAAAATGGTCGCAAACTGCATGTGGGGATTATGGACAACTCCGACGACAGGAAGACCCTGGAAAAGAAAGCCCTTCGCAAGGCACTTGTCGAGCAACGCCTGAACATGCCGGACCGCCAGCAGCGTGCCCAGCTGCTGCAAAACGTGATGCGGATCTGGCTGGTCGGGCGGCCGGATACGGTCATCGGCGCCTACTGGCCGATCAAGGGCGAGTTCGACCCGCTGCCAGCACTGCACCGGTGGAAGGAAGATGGTGAACTGATCGAGCAACCGCAACCCCGCCGCATCGGCTTGCCAGTGGTCGACAAGGTGCACAAAACCCTGGTGTTCCATGCCTGGTACCCGGGTTGCCAGATGGAAGAGGATGCCTATGGAATCCCGAAGCCCAGGGACACCGAGGTGATCGTGCCGACCGTGCTGTTTGTGCCCTGTGTCGGTTACGGGCCGGGGGGGTATCGCCTGGGTTATGGAGGTGGCTTCTACGACCGCACCCTGGCCACGCTGCAGCCCAGGCCGCACACCGTGGGTCTGGGTTATACCAGCGGCTTCCTGAGCGATTTCGAGCCACAGGCGCATGACATACCGCTCGACGCGATCCTGAACGAGAACGGGGCGGTCTGGCCGGTGTGAGCGACAAGGTTGGAGCTCGGTTAATCGAGACCGCGTCGCCGCCGGGGGTGCCGATTGGGCGTCGCAGCGAGGTAAAGGAGGAGCCCGCAGGGCGGGGGACACGAGCGGCGGCGCGCAGTCGGCGCCCTCGGCTCGCCAGGGCAGATGCCGAGCTTCGGGCCAAGGAAGCACGTTCCAGTATCAGACCCGTGCGATGGCGGGCTTGGTCTTGCTGCCCGCGACTTCCAATGCGACTGATGGCGCTTCACCGATGGCGATACGGGTGAGTGCTGCCTGCGCCTGCAGCCAGGCACAAAACGCCTTGATCTCGGGCCGCTCGCCGGCGCGCGGGCCGACGATCAGCCAGTAGACCAGCGGCGAATCGAGCCGCATGGCAGGAAAAATTTCCACCAGGTCACCGCTGGCCACGCTGTCTGCCACCAGCGGCATGCGTGCCAGGGCAATACCCTGACCGGTCAAGGCCGCCTGTGCGATCTGGTGCGCGTAGTTGAAGTGCAACCAGCGTTTGGGCTCCAGGGTCGGGAACTGGTACACGTCGAGCCAGCGCCGCCAGGCGAGCAACTCCAAATTCTGTCTGCGGTGTCCGTCGCCCGCTTCGATCAGTGCAAAGTGCGCGAGATCGGAGCCGCGCCGCAGCGGATGCCCGCTCTTGATCAGCCAGGGGCTGGCCACCGGAGTGAGTTGCTCACCGAACAGGCGCACCGCGTTGGCCGGCACCATGCCCGAGCGTGCGTAACGCAGCGCCACATCCACATCGGCGGTTTCGAGATCCACACACACGTCGCTGGCGTCGATGCGCAGGTCGATGTCCGGGTGGTCGTTCTGGAACGCCTCCAGTCGCGGAATCAGCCACATCGAGGCAAACGACGCCCAGGTGGTGATGGCCACGCTTTTGCGCCCGGCAGTACGCCGCACCAACCGCACCGAGTTGTCCAACCGCTCCAGCGCAGGCACCACCGCCCGCAGCAGTTGCCCGCCGGCGCTGGTCAGCTCGACGGCCCGGGTGTGGCGCAAAAACAGCGCCACGCCCACATCCTCTTCCAGCGCCTGGATTTGCCGGCTGACCGCACTTTGTGTCAGTGACAACTCTTCGGAGGCGGCGCGAAAGTTCAGATGCCGTGCCACGGCCTCAAAAGCGCGCAGCTGGCCGACGCCAATCGGCCGCGTGCGCAGGTGGTTTTCGGTGTGTTGCATCGGGAGCCTGCGTTCAAGAGCCTGATTGATGCAATTATAGAATGAATTTCGACACTCGTTTTCATTGGACCAAGGCTGGATTTGCAGGCACCATCGCTGCTAGTTCTTTCCACAAGGAGAATGCCATGGTTTCTACATCATCTCTCAAATTGCAACAATCGCCTGCCTCCGGGTCACCCGCAGCCTATTGGAGCCTGGTGCCCGCCCGGGCCTGCACGTTGCGCCCGCAAGAAGCCGGCGTATTGCGCGTGGCGCATGGGCAGGTATGGGCTACGCTGGATGGCCCACACGCCGGTCCGGCAAATGACTGGGGTGATGTGGTGCTGCGCAGCGGGCAACAGATCACGCTGTTGCCGGGTCAACAGTTGGTGGTGGAGCCCCTGGGCGACGCCGTCAACGAGCCGGCTTTCATTTCCTGGGAGCCGCGACCCTTGGCTGCGGCTGCTGCCTCGGTTGACGATGTCCCATGGAGCGACCCGCTGGCCAGACCATGCCAGGAGCCCGGCGCGTTGTGGCCGCAGCTGTTGCCGGTAGCGGCATCGCTGCTGGGTCGTCTGGCGGCAGCTGCGCACATGCTGGTGGCCGGACGGGGCCGCGTGTTGTCGCCGCTGGAGGGCAATCAGCCCTGAGTGTGTTTGCCCGCAGCTTTGGCGGTTGCGGGCTTCTTGGTGACAAGCTTGCCGCTTTTTGGGCGGCGTGGCGCCGAGGTAGTCCGCGCCGACAAAGCGCTTTGCAACGCCATACGAGCCCACGGCAACATGGCGTCGGGTGCGTCCATGGCGGCCTCGGGCGCGCTGTAGTAGTTGAGGCTGTGCTGTACCGGTTGATTTCCCTTGTTCGTGTCGACCATGAAGCGGCGGCAGCCTGCGGCCTCGAACTGGGTCCGACTGTCTGCGTCGGCCTTCAAATACAGCGTGTCTCCCTGGCCCAGATCGGCCAGCAGGCCCACGGTGAGCCCGTCCACACTCAGGCCCCAGCCGCCAAACATGCGTTTGGCACGCACCGGCCCGAGGCCGGACATCAGTTCGCAGCAGAAGTCGGCAAATTCGCGCGGTGTGGGCATCGTCTGAGTGTAGGGGGCGTGCGGCATTTCAGTGTGCAGGAGTTCGCGCCGCGTTTCGCTTTGCAAGCGTATGCAATGTCACTAGAATCGCCGCATGATTACTGAAACCGAGAACGTTGCCAACAAGCGCATGGTCTGGTCGGCCATGCGCGCCATAACGCAATCCAGCCCGGACAATGTGCGCGAGAGGCTGGAGGCGGTTTACCACCCCCAAGTCGCTTGGCGCGGCTCGCACCCCTGGAACGAATTGACCGGCATCGACGCGCTGGCAAGCCAGGTCTGGTTGCCTTTGCTGCATGCATTCCCGGACCTGGAGCGGCGCGACAGCATCGTCATCGGCGGCGAATACGAAGGCCGTTGTTATGTGGGCATGGTGGGCCACCTGACCGGTAGTTTCCGCCGGCCCTGGAATGGCATTCCGGCGACCGATCAGGTGATCTACTGGCGTTACGGCGAGATGCACCAGGTGGAGCACGGCAAGATTGTGCAAAGCAACGTCTTGCTGGACGTGCTGGACTTTGTCCGCCAGGCCGGTTATTGGCCGATTGCCCCCAGCCGCGCCCAGGAGGGCATGTGGGCCGGGCCGATCTCGGCCGACGGCATGCTGCTGGCCGCGCAAGACCCGGCACAATCCGCCGCCA
>JANOTG010000276.1:0-1597 GCA_031416215.1 Betaproteobacteria bacterium | reverse complement strand
AAAAAATTATGCAGGCTCGGGGCATGCTGCAACCCGATGTCAAGCGCGATCTGCTTCATGCTTTCACGTCATGGCCCGCGGTACAAGGCACTGTCCAGATACGTGCTCCAGGCACGCCGGATCGCCACCAGCAGCACGGCGCTGGCTGGCAGGGCAATCAGAACCCCGACGAAGCCCAGCAGTTGGCCAAAAGCGAGCAGGGCAAATATCACCGCCAGCGGATGCAGGCCGATGCGCTCGCCCACCAGTCGCGGCGTCAGGTAAAGGCTCTCCACCACCTGCCCAAAGCCATAGACCACGGCCACCATCAACAGCGCCTTGCCAGGCCCGTCGCTGGCAGCAAACTCCAGCAGGCCGGCCAGGGTGGCCAGGATCAGCCCCAGGCCAAAACCCAGATAGGGTACAAAAATCGCCATCCCGGTGAAGACACCAATCGGCAATGCGAGATCGAGGCCAAACAGTGCCAGCGCCACGCTGTAGTACACGGCCAGTATCAACATCACGAGCAACTGGCCGCGCAGATACTGCCCCAACACCGCATCGGCCTCGGCGATAAAACTGTCGAAACTGCCGCGCACGTGCTGCGGCACCACCCGCTGCACTGTGGCCACGAACCGGTCCCAGTCCATCAGCAAGTAGAAGAGCGCCACCGGTATCAGCACCGCATTGCCGATGATGGCGAATGCGACACTGCCACCGATCTTCAGCGAAGCCATGAGAGAGCCGAACACATCCTCGAAGTTGGCATTCAGGTACTTCAGCACAAACGCCTTGATGTTGGCAACGTCCAGCGACAACTTGATGCCAAACTGCGCCAGCAGGGGTTTGAGCGATTCGTTCAGGCGGTCGAACAATACGGGTACCTGATCCCGCATCAAAGGTAATTCCTTGGCCAGAATGGGCACGATCAACAGCGCTATGCCAAGCGCCGCAACCAGCACGGCAAATTCCACCACCAGCACCGCCAACAAACGCGGGATTCGGCCGCCGGCCGCTCGGTCGAGCCAGTTCACCATCGGTGTCAGGGCGTAGGCCAGCACCGCCGCCACCACGAACGGGGTCAGAACAGGCGCCAGCAGCCACACCACCAATGCCACCAAAAGAGCCAACGAGGCCCAGGCAGCAGCGCCTTTCTGGGTCGGGGTGAAATGCATGCAGGGAATCGGGGGTGAGCCCGTAGAATCTGGGCAAATTCTATCGGGCCAGACCAGCGGCGACGCCGGCACACCCGCTTATGTCCGCCGCACCGGCCCTGCACTCCTTCACCATGTCCACTGCGCCCCCGTCATCTTCTGCCCTTTCCTACACGGACGCCGGGGTCGATATCGAAGCCGGCGACGCGCTGGTGGAGCGCATCAAGCCGCTGGCACGCAAAACCATGCGCGAGGGCGTGTTGGCCGGTATCGGTGGTTTTGGTGCGCTGTTTGAGGTACCCAAGCGTTACCGCGAACCGGTCTTGGTGAGTGGCACCGACGGTGTCGGCACCAAGCTCAAACTGGCCTTCGCCTGGAACATGCACGACACGGTGGGCATCGACCTGGTGGCCATGAGTGTCAACGACGTGTTGGTGCAGGGCGCCGAGCCGTTGTTCTTCCTG
>JANOTG010000275.1:0-5143 GCA_031416215.1 Betaproteobacteria bacterium | reverse complement strand
GCTCGAACGGCTCCAGCGCCACCTTGGCGCGGTTCAAACCGAGTTGCTCAACATTGATGGCTTTGGGTTTCAGCAGATTTGTTTGCATGCAGACTTCCTCTCAATACCCCCGATTCGTTACATCGGTAAGGCTGGTGAAGCCCTGAACCGCAGTGCCCCGCGGTTCAGGAACGAATTCGATAAGACAGGCGGCTAGCGCGAATACAACTCGACAATCAGGGACTCGTTGATGTCGGCCGCGAACTGGTCGCGGTCGGGAGCTTTCTTGAAAGTACCCTCGGCCTTGTCAATACTCACTTCAACCCAGGCCGGCATGCCGACCTGCTGGGCCAGTTGCAGGGCCTCGACCACGCGGTTTTGCTTCTTCGACTTGTCCCGCACCGAGATCACGTCGCCGGACTTGACCATGAAGGACGGAATATTCACCGTCTGGCCGTTCACCGTCATCGCCTTGTGCGAGACCAGCTGGCGCGCTTCCGCCCGTGTGGAGCCGAATCCCATGCGGTAGACCACGTTGTCGAGCCGCGACTCCAGCAGCAGCAACAGGTTCGCACCGGTATTACCCTTGCGCCGGTCAGCCTCCTCAAAATAGCGGCGGAACTGGCGTTCCAGCACGCCATACATGCGCTTGACCTTTTGCTTCTCGCGCAACTGCAGACCGTAGTCGGAGGTACGAGCGCCCGAAGTGCGACCGTGCTGACCCGGCTTGGAATCAAATTTCGCCTTGTCTCCAATGGCGCGACGCGCGCTCTTGAGAAACAGGTCGGTGCCTTCACGGCGGGATAACTTGGCCTTGGGGCCTAGATAACGTGCCACTTGAACTTCCTTTGTGTCATCTGCCGCAGCGGGCTGCGGGAGCCATCAGCTGTCGCTGCTGGCGGTGGTCTTGTTGAAAACATGGTCCTGGTGATGTTCGACTCGTCGCCAAGTCACTCCGTCACCAGAACCAGCCTGTTTGCCAACCAGGTTGGCGATCAGATCCTGCGACGCTTCTGCGGCCGGCAGCCGTTGTGCGGCACCGGCGTCACGTCAGCAATCATGTTGATGCGAATACCCAGCGCGGCCAAAGCACGCACAGAGGACTCACGACCAGGGCCGGGGCCCTTGATCTCCACATCGAGGTTCTTGATTCCCTGCTCAACCGCGGCCCGGCCGGCAACCTCGGACGCCACCTGGGCGGCAAAAGGCGTCGATTTGCGCGAACCCTTGAAACCCTGGCCACCGGAGGATGCCCAGGACAAAGCGTTGCCCTGGCGGTCCGTGATCGTGATGATCGTGTTGTTGAAGGACGCATGCACGTGCGCGACACCGTCGGCGACGTTCTTGCGGACCTTCTTGCGCACACGCTGCGCAGCTGTATTGACGGGAGGTTTTGCCATGGTGGTTTCTCAGGTCCCTGTTATTTCTTCAACGATGCTGCGGCCTTGCGCGGACCCTTGCGGGTACGCGCATTGGTACGCGTGCGCTGACCGCGCATCGGCAAGCCGCGGCGGTGGCGGAACCCGCGGTAACAGCCGATATCCATCAATCGCTTGATGTTCATGGTTGTTTCGCGGCGCAGGTCACCCTCGATGGTGAACTGTCCCACCTGGTCGCGGATTTTCTCGAGCTCGGTGTCGGTCAGATCCTTGACCTTCTTCGAGTAAGCAATGCCGCAGGCCTCGCAAATCTTGCGGGCGCGGGTGCGGCCGATGCCGAAAATGGCGGTCAGGCCGATTTCGGAATGCTGCTGCGGTGGAATATTGATACCAGCGATACGTGCCATGTTCGTCCTCTAAAACGCGTGCGATTCAACCCTGGCGCTGCTTGTGCCGCGGATCTGTACAGATCACACGCACAACGCCCTTGCGCCGGATAATTTTGCAGTTACGGCAAATTTTCTTGACCGAAGCCGAAACTTTCATATGGTTCTCCTAAACAACTCTTACTTTGCCCTGAACACGATCCGCGCTCGACTCAGGTCGTAGGGCGTCAGTTCCACCGTTACCTTGTCACCCGGAAGGATGCGGATGTAGTGCATCCTCATCTTTCCCGAAATGTGCCCCAACACGACATGCCCGTTGTCCAGTTTGACCCGGAACATCGCATTGGGCAAATTTTCCACAACCTCCCCCTGCATTTGAATTACATCGTCTTTCGACATATGGTTCCACGCCTCAGGAGGATTTAAAACTTGCCTTTTTCAAAAGTGACTCATATTGCTGGGACATCAGGTAGTTCTGCACCTGTGACATGAAATCCATGGTGACCACGACGATGATCAAAAGCGAGGTGCCGCCAAAATAGAACGGCACGTTGTATTTGAGGATCAGGAACTCGGGCAGCAGACAAACGAAGGTGATATAGATCGCACCGGCAAGCGTCAGCCGCAGAAGGATCCGGTCGATGTACTTGGCGGTCTGGTCACCGGGACGAATTCCAGGAATGAAAGCGCCGCTCTTTTTCAGGTTGTCGGCCGTCTCGCGGCTGTTAAATACCAGCGCGGTATAGAAAAAGCAGAAAAACACGATCGCCGCGGCATAAAACATCACATAGATGGGCTGTCCGGGTGTCAGGGAGCTGGCAATATCCTTGAGCCAGCGCATCGACTCGCCGGAGCTGAACCAACCCACCACGGTGGCCGGCAGCAAGATGATGGACGAGGCAAAAATCGGCGGGATCACACCGGCCATGTTGAGCTTCAGCGGCAGGTGGGACGACTGGCCACCGTAGACCTTGTTGCCCACCTGTCGGCGCGCGTAGTTCACCAGAATCTTGCGCTGCCCGCGCTCGACGAACACCACCAGGTAGGTCACCACGACCACCAGCAGCACAATGACCAACGCCACCAGAATGCTCATCGCGCCAGTACGGACCAGTTCCAGCAGGCCACCCATGGCGCTGGGCAAACCAGCGGCGATGCCAGCGAAAATCAAAATCGAGATGCCATTGCCCAGGCCGCGCTCGGTGATCTGCTCGCCCAGCCACATCAAGAACATCGTACCCGCGGTCAGCGTGAACACCGCCGTCACCCGAAAACCGATGCCGGGCGAAATGACCAATCCGGCGGAGCTCTCAAGCGCCACCGCAATTCCCAGCGACTGGAACAGCGCCAGGCCCAGCGTACCGTAACGCGTGTACTGCGTAATCTTGCGCCGGCCTGCTTCGCCCTCTTTCTTGATCTGCTCGAATGTCGGCACCACGTAGGTGAGCAACTGCATGATGATCGATGCCGATATGTACGGCATGATGCCCAGCGCGAACACGGTAAACCGCGACAAGGCGCCCCCGGACATCAGGTTGGCCATGCCAAGAATGCCGCCCTCCTGGCCTTTGAAGAACTGCTGCAGTTGTGCCGGATCGATACCCGGCACAGGGATGTGCGCTCCTATCCTGTAGACGACCAATGCCAGCAACAAAAACACAAGCCGGCGACGCAGGTCGCCGAACTTGCCGGTTTTCGCCAGTTGCGCTGCGTTGGTTGCCACAGTTCAGACCTGTTTACGATGGATCAGGCGACACTGCCGCCGGCGGCTTCAATGGCCGCCTTGGCGCCGGCGGTTGCGCCGACCCCATTGAGCTTCACGGCCCGGGTCAACGCACCGGTCTTCACCACCTTGACGTTCTTGGCCATTTCCGGCACCAGTCCGGCTTGCTTGAGCGACAACAAATCGACTTCTGCTGCGCCCAGGACTTCCAGCGAAGTCAGCGTAATCTCGGCGTTGTACTTGAGCAGTTGCGACTTGAAGCCGCGCTTGGGCAGGCGCCTTTGCAGGGGCATCTGACCGCCTTCAAAACCCACCTTGTGGTAACCACCGGCACGTGACTTTTGACCCTTGTGGCCGCGGCCCGCGGTTTTCCCCAGGCCCGAGCCAATGCCGCGCCCTACGCGGCGCTTTGCGTGTTTGGCGCCACCAGCCGGTTTGATGCCATTGAGTTCCATCATGTTCTTTCGTCGGTTCAGGTCAATGCAGCAGCCACTGCGCCAACCTGGCACATATCACAATACTTTGACCAGATAGCTGATCTTGTCGATCATTCCACGCACTTCCGGCGTGTCCTTGAGCTCGCTGGTGCTGCGAATCTTGCGCAGACCGAGGCCGCGCACGGTCGCACGGTGGGATTCCTTGCAGCCGATCGGGCTGCGCACCAGCTGCACTTTGACTGTTGGGGCGGTTGTCATATTCGGACTTTCAGCTTAGACAAACAACTCTTCGACCGTCTTGCCGCGTTTGGCTGCGACTTCCGAAGGGGTGGTCGACACGGACAGGGCATCCAGCGTCGCCCGCACCATGTTGTACGGGTTGGTGGAGCCATGGCTCTTGGCGACGATATCGGTGATGCCCACGACCTCGAACACCGCGCGCATCGGACCGCCGGCAATGATGCCCGTACCTTTGGGCGCTGGCGCCATCATGACGTTGGCCGCGCCGTGGTGGCCCATCACCTTGTGGTGGATGGAGCCGTTCTTCAGCGACACCTTGATCATGTTGCGACGGGCCTCTTCCATCGCCTTTTGCACGGCAGCCGGAACCTCCTTCGATTTGCCCTTGCCCATGCCGATGCGGCCATCGCCGTCTCCGACCACGGTGAGTGCGGCAAAACCCAGGATACGGCCGCCCTTGACGACCTTGGTCACGCGGTTGATCGCGATCATCTTCTCCCGCAGGCCGTCTTCCGGACCTTCGGCCTTACCCTGCATCTTCGCTTGAACTTTAGCCATCTTTTTTTCCGATCTGCCTAGAACTGCAAGCCTGCTTCACGCGCGGCATCCGCCAACGCCTTGACGCGACCATGGTATGCAAAACCCGAGCGGTCGAAAGCGACCTTCTCGACCCCGGCCGCCTTGGCCTTTTCAGCCAGGCGCTTGCCTATCACCTGGGCGGCAGCGGTGTTGCCGCCCTTGCCCGAGCCGCCCAGCGCCGTGCGCACATCGGCTTCGGCGGTGGACGCGCTGGCCAGCACTTTGCTGCCATCGCCCGACATCACGCTGGCGTAGATGTGCAGGTTGGTACGGTTGACGGTCAACCGCGCCACACCCTGCGTCGCAATACGGATGCGCGTTTGACGCGACCGGCGAAGACGTTGCTCTTTTTTGGTCAACATGCTGCTGCCCCTTACTTCTTCTTGGTTTCTTTGATCGTGATCTTCTCGTCCGAATAAC
>JANOTG010000274.1:0-6696 GCA_031416215.1 Betaproteobacteria bacterium | reverse complement strand
CATTGGCCGGGGTGGTGCGGGTAGGAGGCGGTGGTTTTCAGCCTGTGCCGGAACCCGCAAGCCTGCTCCTGGTCGGCATGGGTCTGGTCAGCTTGGTCGTCGCGCGCCGTCGGCGTAGTTGGCACTGATGGGCCGAAGATCAATTACCGAGCGCGAGATCTGACGCGCGCGCTTTTGCGGACCAAGTTCCACCGATAGGTGTTATGGAGGCCTCCCGCCATCATCGCTGAAGAATTCCTGATCTGCCGACGGATAAAGCACCTCTATGCCGGCCAGTGCCACTCGGCCACACCAAGTTGGATAGCATGGTGCGCTGCTTGGGCATAGAGGTGAAAGATGCTTTGGAGATGTCCGATCGGACTGCAGTCCGCCGGCCATGAACGAATGGGGGTTTGGTCAGGGCTCGTGGCCGGACCGACCCACCGGTTTGCACCGGGTCGCTCCGTGGAATTGCCATACCCAATGCAGCACCAAGGCGGCGACCACCACGGCGCCTCCGAGAAGGGTTCTGGCCGTTGGCACCTCGGCGTGCACCAGCCAGACCCAGACCGGCCCGAGCACCGGCTCGGCGACGCCAATCAGCGCGGCGATGGCCGCCGGCAGCAGGCGCGCGCCGGTCACGAACAAGGCCATACCCAGGCCGAGATTGAGCGCGCCAAAAACAAACAGCAGGGCAGCGTCCCGCGCGCCGACTTGCAACTGACCGGCCATGAATCCGCCGACGGTGGCTGCCATGACGGTTCCCAAAAACACCGCCGGCATCATGCCCACGTGGGCATGGCGTCGCGTCAGCACCGTGGCAGCGGCAACCGCAACCGCCATCAGCAAGGCCAGACCATCGCCTATGGGCGACACGCGTCCGGCAAGTGCGTTCGACACCATGATGGCCACCCCGGCAATCACCGCCAGGATCGCAAGCCAGGTGGCGCCGCCGATACGTTCGCGAAACAGGATGGCACCGGCCAGCGCTGCAAACAGCGGCGCACCCGCCTGCATCAGCAGGATATTGGCCACCGTGGTGTAGCCCAGGGCCACCACAAAACAGGTCGAGGCGGTGGCGAAACACGCACCCACGGTGACACCTGCCCAGCCAGTCGCCTGGAACAGCCGTAACGTACCTGCCGGTCGCTCGCGCGCCAGCATGAACCCGAGCAGGAATACCGCGGCGCACAGCGAGCGCCAGAAGATCACGCTCCAGCTGTCTGTGACGGTCAGGAAACGCGCGATCACCCCGCCAAAACTCCATACGGCGGCCGAGCCGAAAACCAGCAGCGCCCCGCGCCGGTCCGGGGCGGTCATCAGGCGTCGCGCTGTATCAGTTCGATCTTGTAGCCGTCCGGGTCGGTGACAAAGGCGATCACGGTGCTGCCACCCTTGACCGGGCCGGCCTCACGGGTGATGTTGCCACCGGCGGCGCGGATTTTGTCGCAGGCAGCCTGGCAATCAGGCACACCCAGTGCGATGTGGCCAAAGGCCGAACCCATGTCATAACTCTCGGTACCCCAGTTGTAGGTGAGTTCGAGTTCCGAGTGGTCCGGGTTGTTTCCGTAACCGACAAAGGCCAGCGTGTATTGGTACTGCGGGTTCTCCGACTTGCGCAGCAGCCGCATGCCCAGAACCTGGGTATAAAAATCGATCGAACGCTGCAGGTCGCCGACGCGCAGCATGGTGTGGAGGATTCGCATGGGAATAGGGGTGTCAGACCGTCTGGGCGTTGTTGGGTACGAGCACGCAGCCGGCAATGCGCCAGCTACGGTCCTTCTGTTTCTGCAGGCTGTACATGGCAATCCAGGTGCCGCCCTGGCTGTCGGCCATATGCACCGGTTGCACCACGACCTTGTCATTGGTTTTCGGCGTCAGGAAGGTCACAGAGGCCGGCCGATACACCACCGGGTAGCTGCTGCGCACCATCTGCAGAAACTGGTCGGGGGTGCCGAACATTTGCTGGATGGATTGTGCGGCGTAGGAAAAAGCGCGTGGCGCATCGTCAGCGGCGAAGGCGTCGAGTTGCGCGCGTACCAGCAACTGGATCTCCTTGGCCTCCTTGGCCGAGACCGTCGCGTGGGCAGCAGGAACAAAAGCCATGGCGCCGAAAACGAGCCACAGCGTCAAGATACGTGACAGGTTTCGCATGGTGACCTTCTCCTTGTGTCTGACCATATCATGCCGCAAATCATGTCCTCGTGGGGCTGACGGTGCCTTGTTCACTGTTTCCCGTCGGCAGTTCGAACACCAGACAGGTGGTGGTGCCGTGTGCATACAACCTGCCGTCCGCACCGACCAGTTGAGCCTCGGCCGTCGCGAGTTGCCGACCACAATGGATCACCCGACCCTGTGCGCGCACACGTGGCACCTTGTCGGTGATCGCGCGCACGATATTGACGCTCAACTCGGCGGTCGTATAGCCGCGCCCGGGCGGCATCATGGTATGCACAGCACAACCCATCGCCGAGTCCAGCAGCGTGGCGAACCAGCCGCCGTGAACGCTGCCCAGGGGGTTGTAGTGGCGTTGCAAGGGGCGGCCCTGAAAGACGGCGGTTCCGGGACCGACTTCGAGCAACAGAAAATCCAGCGTGTCGGCTATCGGCGGCGGCGCCAGTTCACCGCGCAACATGGCCTGCATGGTGTGCAGCCCGGACAAAGACCGGTCTGCCGGCCGGTGTGCCCGATCTGCCGGCATCCGATTGCGCACCTGTTCCTCTTGCGCCAACCATGCCGCGAGCTGGTCGGCTGTGACGGGAATCGGGGATGGTGTGGTCGTAGTCTGGCTTTTTGATTGCATATGCACCTACTGTAAATACAATCATCCCATGAGTCTGAGGCCGAGAAAAAGTGTAGTGGCAGAACAGCGGAGCGGGCTCTCGCCACCACCCGCGGTCGTTGGCACCTGCTTTCGTTTGCGTCAACCGATGTGCCGTCTCGACCCCTACCATGCCGCGGAGTTGGCCAAGGCCGGACGGAAGAATGCGCAGCTTTCGTTACTGTCGCATGTGCAAAAGCTCGAACCGGAAAGCCCGGGCGCACTGGCGCAGTTGCAGCTGGCCATCGGTCACTGCATGGAGCGTCTGGAGCAGTGCGCAGCTGACTCTGCAGGAGTACCTGGCCATGGTTAAATCCGACGCGGCACGCCGTCGAACACGCATGGCCGTCGCGCTGGTATTGTTGGCGGCCGCCGGCACCTTCGCGTTGACCATGGGCACGCGCCAGACGCTGGCCCTTTTTATCGGCCCCATCAACACGTCGACCGCTCTCGGATTGGCCAATATCAGTTTGGCCTTCGCAGTCGGCCAACTCTGTTGGGGCTTGACGCAGCCGTTCGCCGGTGCCGTTGCCGATCGCCTGGGTGCCGGCCGCGTGTTGGCCGTGGGGGTGCTGCTGGTGGCACTGGGAACGTTCATCACGCCGTGGATGAGCTCCACTGCCGGCCTGATCTTCGCCATTGGTGTGCTGGGCGCAGGTGGTGCCGGCATGGCTGGCCCGGCGGTATTGATGGCGGCCACGACGCGCCTGGTGCCGACAGCGTACCGCGGCATGGCCACTGGCGTGGTCAACGCCGGCGGTTCCTTCGGCCAGTTCGCCATGGCACCGGTTGCCGGGGCTCTGCTGGTGGCCTATGGGTGGGCCAACGCGATGCAAGTGCTGGCGCTCATCTTGTTGCTGGCGTTGCCTGCGGCCTGGCTGTTGCGCGGCAACCCGATGTCGGCCGAGCCCGCGTCCGCACAACCGGTGTTGGCGACCGGCGCGGCGATCCGGTTTGCCCTGCGTGACCCGAGTTACCGTCTGCTGGCCGCGGGCTTCTTCGTTTGCGGCTTTCACGTCGCGTTTTTAGCCACGCATTTGCCTGGCATCGTTGAGGCCTGCGGCTTGCCGCTACAGTTCGGCGCCTGGTCACTTGCCGTGTTGGGCCTGTTCAATATCATCGGCAGTGTCGCAATGGGATGGGCAGTCGGGCGCTGGCGCATGAAATCACTGTTGTCACTGGTCTATGCGACGCGGGCGGTGGCGGTGTGTGTGTTCCTGCTGGCGCCCAAGACCGGTACCGTGGTGTTGCTGTTTGCAGCGGTCATGGGCTTGACGTTTCTGTCCACCGTGCCGCCGACCGCTGGTCTGGTGGTGAAATTTTTCGGGTCCGGCAATACGGCCACCCTGTTCGGCATCGTCATGTTGACGCACCAGGTCGGCGGATTCCTGGGCGCCTGGTTGGGCGGGAAGGTGTTCGAGACGACCGGTAATTTCGATGTCGTGTGGGTTATCGATATCCTGCTGGCGATTGGCGCGGCGCTGGTGCATCTTCCGATTCGCGAACCGCCGCTGGTGGCGCGTACGGCCTGATTGCTGCGGTAGACTTAGGTCGTGTTTCTGCTGGCAGGGAAGCGCTGCACACTCTGGAGAACACCATGATCAAGGCCGGAATCGACCAGGACGCCATTGCCGCGCTGTTCTCGCGCGCCACCGCCCGCCAGGGTGACGCGCTGCGACAGGCGGTGTGTGAGGCGACACTCAAGGCCTTGCAGGGGCGCGAACTGACGCTGGAAAACATGCGCCGTGTGCTCAAGGCGGTCGGTATTGCCAGTTCCAATGGCGTGGCTGACAACCCGGCCCGTGCCGCGACGCAGCGTTCCCTGTTGTCCCATGCCGTACAGGGCATGGATGCCGCCATGCTGACGGCGGTGCAAGCCAATCGCACTGCCTTGCAGCAATTCATGGATCTGGGTGTCGGCCTGCAAAGTGAGCAGATGAAATTGGCGCTGGCGAATCTGGAAAAAATGGAAGATCTCTTTGTCGGTGTGCTCGGCCAGGTGACACAGGCATCGGCGGATGGGCTGACCGGCCCCTGGACCAAGGTGCTGCAAGCTGTCAGGCAGGACGGCACCCGGGCCGGCACCCAGGCCAGCCTGGTGGTGGCCCAGTTGATCGCGAAGTCGCAGTTGGCGTTGCGTACGGGACGCTCCGCCAATGTGCGCGCGGCGCAGGCCATGATGGACAGTTATGGCTCGTTGGTCAGTGGTGTTCTGATGGGCATGTCGGAAGCACTCACCCGTGCCGCGGCCGCGCCGCCAAAACCACCGGCGCGCGGCAAGGCACGTTAGCAGGCACGCCGGCCTGATGGCTGCCGACAGGGGGTAAATCGCCGCAACCGCATGCGACGCGGTACCTTGCCGCTCAGCGCCAGCCGCGCAGGCGTTCCCAAACAATGGCTGGAACAAATTGGCGCAGGCTGCGCCAGGCCTTCCACAACACCAGGCCGCGCTGCGTCCAGCGCAGCAGAGGCGCAGGCCGGAGTAGCAACAGGGACGCCACCGCCAGTGTCATGACCAGCGGATGCTGGCGGACGAATTCCTGGCCCTGCTGCCAGCGCATCGCGACGCGGTCTGGCAAATCGAAAGTGCTGCGCAGCGGAGCGACCTGTTGTGCCAGCAAGATGCGTTGCGTGCTGATTCGCTCCAGCAGGCGGCCGCGCTGCAGATGCAATTCAATCAGGCGTTTTTGCATGGATGGTAGCGGCTTTGAGATGCGCCACATCCTGCCGCAACTCGGCCAGGGTGGCGGCGAACACAGGCTCCGGCGTGTTGACCAGGGCCATCAGCGCGCGATAACACAGAGCAGCGGCAAGAACGAAGGCGCCGATACACAGCGCCATGACCAGTACGCGCTGCTCCCACCACAACATGGCCGCGAGCACCACCAGCAACAGAACTGCCATGGCGGCACAAAACAACAGGATCTGCGCCAGAACCACCATGCGCAACATGCGCAGTTTCTGGATTTCGAGCTCGTTGCCGAGCAACTCGAGCCGCGTCTGCCCGATCGTGAGCAGCGTGGCGGCGAGGTTCTTCAGCGACGAAAACGTTCCCGGTCGCGCAGGTGGGGTGTTCATGCGGTTGTACGGCCAGACGCGGGCGTGGCCGAGTCGGGCCTAGCGCCGGCCAAGAATCACGCCGAGCACAAGGCCCACGCCTGCGGCGATACCCACCGCCGTCCAGGGCGATTCGTGTACGTAGGCGTCGGTGGCGCGCGCGGCGGCGCGGGTTTTGGCAATCAGATTGGCCTCGGCCTCGGCCAGGCGCACGCGGGCGCCTTTCAGGCGTTCCTGGATGCGCGCGCGCATGCTGGCGATCTTGTCGCCCGCCTGGTCGGCCGTGGCATGCAACATGTCTTCGGCATCGGCAATCGCCGATTTCATGTCGCTCACCAGTTGTTGCTGGTCGGTTACAGAGGTGCTTGCAGAATCGGACATGGCGGGTTCCCCTTTTTGGTGGCAAGTGGTCAATAAATCGGAATGGTGAAGGTTAGCAGATTCGACCTTTCGACCCAAGCCCGTTGCGCGGGTTTTGTGACATATATCAGGGCGTCGGCACGGCAGCAACAGGTGCATGGACCGTCATGGACAGCCAGCGCTCTGCCGGTGATCAGCGCACCAGCCAACCCCCCCAGCCGGTGGGCTGCCACCCTGCTGAAGGTGCCTGCTCCGGTGCTGCTGACCAGCGGACCGCCGGCCCAAGCGCTCAATGCCCCAGAATCTTCGACAGGAAGTCCTTGCTGCGCTCGTTCTGCGGGTTGTTGAAGAAGTCGTGCGGCTTGTTCTGCTCGACGATCTGGCCCTGGTCCATGAAGATCACGCGGTCGGCCACCGCCTTGGCAAAACCCATTTCGTGGGTCACACACAACATGGTGATGCCCTGGCCGGCCATCTCG
>JANOTG010000273.1:0-7985 GCA_031416215.1 Betaproteobacteria bacterium | reverse complement strand
GATTCCATGACGGTGGTCTTGAACAGGCCGTCAGGCCGCACCATCAGAATCACGAACAACAGCGAAAAAATCACTGCATCCACCAGCAGGGCGGGCAGATAGGCAGCGGACAGTGACTGCAACAATCCCAGCACCAGACCTCCGACCAGGGCACCCGGCACACTACCCAGGCCGCCCAAGATGATCGCCACAAAGGCCTTCAGCAAAAACGGCTCACCCATCAGGAACTGCACGGCATTAAACGCCAGGCCCACCATCACGCCGGCGGCCCCGGCAAGCGCCCCTGAGAGGAAAAAGGTCTGGTAAAAAATCGCGTTGGGGTTGACGCCGAGCAACTGCGCCGCCCGGTAGTTGCCGGCGACCGCCCGTATCTGCCGCCCCTGCGCCGTGGCATACAGGTAATAGGCCAGCAAAGCGACCATGACCAGCGCCACCCCCAGCATCAGCAATTGCAGCATCGTGACCCGCAGGCCGAGGATCTGGATCGCCTCGACCGGCACGGTGCCAAACGGGAACCGCATGGTTTCGGTCTTGGACACGTACTGCCCGATGCTCAGAATGATCAAGCCGGTTCCGATACTGGAGATGATGGACGCCAACTCGGCATCGGCCAGGGCAAGCTTGCGCAGCGGCTTGAAGGCGATCACCTCGACCAGGATGGAAATCAACCCGGCACCTACCATGGCAATGGGCAACGCAGCCCAGATCGGCAGGCCGGCGCGCACCGTGTACAGGCCGATGAAGGCCCCTGCCATGAATACAGCGCCATGCGCCATGTTCATGATGCGGTGGATACCGAAGATCAGCGTAAAGCCCAGTGCGAACAGCGCATAGACGCCGCCCAGCACCAGCCCGTTGAGTATTTGCTGCGAGATCATGGTGCCTGGTATTCCGATACCTCTGTGCCTGGATACTGGTCCTGGCGATCAACAGCCGGCGGGTCGCCCCGCCCGCCATGCTTTACCAACGCAATTGCTTACTGGGGCGCCGCAACAAACGTGCCGTTCTTGACCACCAGGAACACCGAGCCGTAGGTCGGGATACGGTCCACGTAGCTGTATTTGCCGGTACCCACCACCACCGGTACGTCTTTGGTCTTGGCCAGCGCGTCGCGGATCGATTCACGGGTCGGGTTCGGGCCGGCGGCCTTGATCGCACTGGCCACCACGGTCATGTAGCTGTAGCCGAGTGCCGCCCAGTTGTCGGCATCCTTGCCGGTCTTGGCTTTGTAGGCGTTGGCAAAAGCCGTCGTCGCTGGCGAGTTGCCACCTGGCATCCAGTCAGAATTGAAAACCAGGCCTTCCACCGCAGCCCCACCGATTTGCACCAACTGGGGCGACGACAGACCGGTCTGGCCAATCAACCTGACATTGGCTGGCAAACCAGCCTGCTTCAGCTGAATGGCCAGGTTCGCGGCGCTGGGGCCCAGGGTGAACAACATCACGCAGTCGGGCTTGGCGGCGACGATACGGGTCGCAATGGCCGAGAAGTCGGTGTCGGCCTGCTTGATGCCGGTGCGGTCGACAAACGTCATGCCGCGTTTGGTGGTGTGCTCGACAAAGATGCGCTCGAGATCGACATAGGCCTCGTTGTCGGTAAAGCGGATCGTCGCGCAGGATTTGACCTTGGCCACATCAATCGCGTAATTGCCGAGTTGCGGCATCGTGATCACCGGCGGTTGCGCCGAGATGAAGCCCCACGGCCCGGCAGCCAGCAGGCCGACTGCATTGGTCATGGCTTTCATGCCGATCTTGGCATCGTTTGCCACACCAGCGGAAGGGATCGACTCCGGCGCCGTCGTTGGGCCCAGAATGAACAGGACATTCGGGTCGGCGGCATAACGCGTCACCGCAGCCATCGCCTGTGCCCGGGCCGAGGCGCTGTCCACCACTTCATAGGTGATCTTGTCGGCACCGAGGAAGTTCTTGGCGTTCAACTCGTCAGCCGCAAACTTCATGCCGTCCGATGCCGGCACCCCCACAAATGCCGCACCACCGGTGAGCGCTTGCAGGATGATGATCTTGCGGTCCGCCGCTTGTGCCGCGTGGGCCGCCAGCGTCATGCCGGCCGCGACCGCGAGTGACTTGATGAATTTGCTTTTAGATGGCATGGTGTGTCTCCGGTTGATGTGGGTCGAAACCTGTGAAATTATATTTTTCTGCGACTATCGATATATTTTTACTGTCTGTCAAGCAATTTGCGGTGATCAATCGTACTCTGCATACTGTGTCGGCCGTGGCCCGGACGAAATGTACTCCGCCAACACATCCCCCTGCACCGTGACATGTCCGCGCATCAGCGCGTAGGCCTCGTCCGCATTGCCCGCCAAAATCAGTGCCACCAGCGCCTGGTGATCGGTGTTGTTCGCCTCGGGGCGCCCCTTCGATCGCAACTGAAACATACGATAGGGGTTGAGCCGGACCGCCACGTTGCGTGTAGTTTCGAACAATACATCGTTGTGTGTTGCCCGCCACAACGCCACATGAAAACGTACGCCCAGCCGGCCGTATTCGTCCTGATCCCCTGCCAGCAGGGCCGCCTCGGAGCCACGCTGGATCTCGACCAACTGCTGCTTTTCTTGCTCAGTGATGCGCCGCGCCGCAAATCGCGCGCACACCGCCTCGAGCTCCGACAGCGTTTCAAACATCTGGATCAGGCGGCGCACATCCAGTGGAGCCACCACTGCGCGCCGGCGGGGTGGCTTTTCTATCAAACCGGTTTCTATCAGCTGCAGCATCGCCTCCCGCACGGGCGTGCGGGACACCGAGAACCGCAACGCGATGGCATCCTCGTCGAGTGCGTCACCGGGGGCCAACCGGCCGGAAAAGATCTCGCGCTCGAGCGCGCCACGCACAATTTCGCATTGCGTCAGCTTCTTGCCATCGGGCGCCTTCGCGAGCATGCGCGGGCTGCGCACCACCGCCTTGGACCTCCGCTGGGACGGCACCTCAAGTTTGGCGACTTCGATGAGCATGGACGACCTTGAATATACTAGCCATAGGCCAATTTTATATAGTTTTACATTAAGATGCCACTACTTCTGCCTTGCAAGATTATCACAACGACTGCGCCGACTATCCCGCCATGCTGACTTTTCCGCATTTTGAGCCGCATTTCCCGCGCCAGCAATGGACCTTGCCGCAGGTGCTGGAGCATCAGGCGGTGGCTCGTGCGGGTCGGCCGTTCTTGTCCTGGACCGACGCCGGGCCGGCCCATTCCTTTGCCCAGGTCAACACGCAGGTCAACCGGTTGGCGCATGGCATGGCAGGGTTCGGAATCCGCCGCGGTGAACATGTGTGCATCCTGCTGCCCAACTGTCTGGAATTCGTGCTGGCCTGGTTTGCCCTGTGCAAGCTGGGTGCAGTGGAGGTTGCGGTCAGTGACGCCTACAAAGGCAGCTTCCTGGCCCACCCGCTCAAGCTGGCACAGTCGACCGTCCTCATCACCACGGCGGCGCTGGCCGAGCGACTGGTGGACATCGAAGCCGACATCCCGATCCGCCGGCTGCTGATCGTGGACGATCCGGCGCCGACCCCTCAGCCGCAAACACCCCGTTTCCAGCGGCTGACAGTGCACCGGTTCGCCGACCTGTTGTCAGCCAATACCACCAACCCGCCCCTCGCCGTGACACCGCAGGACCCGGCCGCGGTGTTGCTGACCTCTGGCACCACCGGAGCGTCCAAGGGCGTTGTGATGCCACATTCGCAGTTCTACTTTTTTGCCGAAGAGGACGCGCAGCTGACACGGTTGCGTGAGACCGATGTCTACATGACCGGGTTTCCGCTGTTTCACGGCAACGCGCAGTTCCTCACCGTCTACCCCTGCCTGATCGTCGGCGCACATTGTGTGCTGTACAGCCGCTTCAGCGCCTCCGACTGGTCCGGACGGGCGCGGCGCAGTGGCGCGACAGTCACCAACCTGCTGGGTGCAACCCTGGCGTTCCTGTGCGTCCAGCCGCCCTCACCCCATGATCGTGCGCACAAGATCCGCTGCATTTACGCAGCACCACTGGCGCCAGACCTGGCGGGTCCGTTCTCGGAGCGTTTTGGCGTGCACGAATACGTGGACGGCTTCGGTCAGACCGAGATTTCCAATGTCTTCATGACACCGCCCGATGCAAAACGCCCGCCCGGGGCCAGTGGCGTACTGGTCGACCAGTGGTTCGAGATCAAGCTCGCGGATCCGGATACGGGCGAGGAAGTGGCACCCGGACAAACCGGCGAGTTGCTGGTGCGCCACAAACAGCCTGGCATCATCTCCACCGAATATCTGGGCATGCCCGACAAGACCATTGAATCGCGCCGCGACCTGTGGTTCCACACTGGCGATGCGCTGCGCTGTGACGAACAGGGCTGGTACTACTTCGTCGACCGGGTCAAGGACGCCTTGCGCCGGCGTGGCGAGAACATCTCATCGTTCGAAGTGGAGGCGGTACTGCGCAGCCACGCGTCGGTCGCCGACTGTGCCGTGGTCGGGGTTGCCGCTGACCAACAGGCCGGCGAGGACGAAGTGATGGCTTTCCTCGTTGCGCGCGATGGCCAGGCACTGGACTACCCGGCGATTGCGGCCTGGTGTGACGCGCGCATGCCGGCCTTCATGGTGCCGCGTTATCTTGACAGCCTGCTGGAACTTCCACGCACGCCCACCGAGAAGGTGCGCAAGAAGGAGTTGCGTGAACGGGGCGTGGGCCCCGGCACCTGGGATCGAACCCGACACAAGCCCAGGGGTACGGCATGACACACGAATGCGTCGGCCTGCCGGTGCAGGAGCGCCAACGGCTGCCGGGCAAAACATGGATCGACCGCGCCGAGGCGGCCACGGCCTTTCGCGAAAAGCGTCCGCCGCGTTGTGTCGGGCATTGAACGGAGCAGGTGCATGTCAGTGAAGGAAGCAATCACGGTCGTCGGCGCTGGTTTGATGGGCACCGGCATCGCGCATGCCTTTGCCTCCAACGGTTTCCCGGTCTGCCTGGTCGACACCCATGCCGAGGCCCTTGCAACAGCCCGTGACGCCATCGCCACCATACTGGCCGGCGGGGTGCGACTGGGCAAGGCCAGCCAGAACGACGCCGATGCAGCGATGCTGCGCCTGCATCTGGCGACGCGCCTGGAAGATGCGCCGAACGACTGCGCGCTGGTGGTCGAGACGGCGACCGAGAACCTGGCCATCAAACAGAACATCCTGCGCGCGGTGCAGGCCCATTTCGGGCCCGATGCCGTGGTGGGCACCAACACCTCGGCCTTGAGCATCACCGAGATCGCGTCGGTGCTGCGACAACCTGCGCGCTTGGTCGGTATGCACTTTTTCAACCCGGTGCACAAGATGAAGCTGGTAGAGATCGTGCGCGGGCTGGAAACCTCGGCCGACGCCGTGGCCAAGGTACGCGCATGGTCGGCTGCGATCGGCAAGACCTCGATCGAGGTCAATGAATCACCAGGCTTCACCACCAGCCGCATTTCTGCCCTGCTGGGCAACGAGGCGATGTACATGTTGGCAGAAGGCGTGGCCACGGCGGAAGACATCGACACCTCGCTGCGGCTGGCTTTCAACCATCCGATGGGGCCGCTGGAGCTGGGCGACATGACCGGCTGGGACACGCGGCTTGCCGTGCTGCAATACCTGCACCAGACGCTGGGCGAGAAGTTCCGGCCCTGCCCGCTGATCAGCAAACTCGTGAAGGCCGGTCGGTATGGACGCAAGGTCGGGCGCGGCGTATACGCGTACGATGACAAGGGCCAAAAGATTCCAAATTCTGCCGTGAGGGCTTTCTGATGCGTGAAGTCGTGATTGTCGAAGCCGGGCGCACGCCGGTAGGCCGTTTCCGCGGAGGGCTCAAGACCGTGCGCGCCGACCACCTGGGCGCTGCCGTGCTGGGCGCCCTGGTGCAACGCGCCGGCATCACACCCGGGCAGGTGGACGACGTGGTGTTCGGCTGTGTCTCTCAGGTCGGTGAGCAGTGCGGCAACATCGCGCGCACCGCCCTGTTGTCAGCCGGCTGGCCGGAGCACATCCCCGGCATGACGGTGGACCGCAAATGCGGCTCGTCCGAGGCCTCGGTGCATGTGGCCATGGGCGCCATCGCGGCCGGATTGAGCGACGTCGTGGTGGCTGGCGGCGCCGAGAGCATGACGCGCGTGCCGATGGGCGGCAACCGCGACGTGCACGGTGTGCCGTTTGGCTGGCGCATCAGCGAGCGCTTCGCACTGACCTCGCAGGGTGAGGCGGCGGAGCGCCTGTGTGACCTGTGGGGCTTGAGCCGTGACGCGCTAGACGACTACGCCATCGAAAGCCACGCGCGGGCGGCACGGGCGTCGGACGCCGGCTACTTTCAGCGCGAGATCGTGCCGGTGGCGCTGGCAGACTGGTGCGAGCGCGGCGACGACATCGGCAGCGCCATCGTAACGACCGACGAGACGATCCGGCGCGACACCAGCCGCGAACGGCTCTCGACCCTCAAAACCAGTTTTCGGCCCGAGGGTGGGCGCGTCACTGCGGGTAACGCATCGCAGATTTCCGACGGCGCGGCGGCCCTGCTGCTGATGGGTGCCGACCATGCCGCCAAACTCGGCACGAAACCACGTGCACGCATCGTCGCCGCCACCACCGTCGGCTCCGACCCGGTGCTGATGCTGACCGGCCCGATCGCCGCCACGCGCAAGGTGCTGGAGCGCGCCGGCCTCACTCTGGACGACATCGACCTGTTCGAAGTCAACGAAGCCTTCGCCCCGGTGCCCATGGTGTGGATGCGGGAGTTCGGCGTGTCCCACGACCGGCTGAATGTGAATGGCGGCGCCATCGCGCTGGGCCACCCCCTCGGCGGCAGTGGCGCGCGCATCATGACCACCCTGTTGCACGAGATGGAGCGGCGTAATGTGCGTTACGGCCTGCAAGCCATCTGCTGCGCCGGCGGCATGGGAACGGCGACCATCATCGAACGCCTGGGCTGAACACGATGCGCAGTGTTGCCATTGGAAGCGCCGGCCTGCAGGGCAGCGCAATCGGCCTGGGCTGCATGGGCATGTCGGAGTTTTACGGCGAGCCGGACGACGCGCAATCGATGCGCACGCTGGAGCGCGCCTTCGAGCTTGGCGTTACGCACTACGACACCTCCAACATCTATGGTCGCGGCCACAACGAACGGCTGCTGAACCCCTTCCTGAAAGGCAAGCGTGACCGCATCCTGCTGGCCAGCAAGTTTGGCGTGGTACGTGACCCCGACGGCCCGCCGGGCAGCACCTACGACCGCGACATCGACAATTCGCCCTCCTACATGCGCCAGTGCTGCGAGGAGTCGCTGCAGCGACTGGGCATCGACCATATCGACCTGTACTACGTGCACCGCGCGGACCCCAAGACGCCGATCGAAGACACCGCAGGCGCGCTGGCCGACCTCATCGGCGCGGGCAAGATCCGCGGTTACGGCCTGTCGGAGGTGAGCGCCGAAACCCTGCGCCGCGCGCACGCGGTGCACCCGGTGGCGGCGATCCAGTCCGAGTATTCGCTCTGGACCCGCGAACCGGAACTCGACGTGTTGCCCACCTGCCGCGAACTCGGCATCACCTTTGTCGCCTACAGCCCGCTGGGGCGCGGTTTCCTGACGGGTGCCCTGGCCACCGCCCAGGCGTTGGCGCCGGACGACTTTCGCCTGTCGTCGCCCCGCTTTCAGGGCGACAACTTCGACAAAAACCTTGCCATCATCACCGAGTTGCGCGAGTTGTGTGTAGCCAAACAATGCACGCCGGGGCAGATCGCGCTGGCCTGGATTCTGGGGCGCGAGCAGCAGATCGTACCGATTCCAGGCACCAAGCGCATCAAGTACCTGGAAGAGAATGTGGGTGCGGCGGATGTCAGCCTGTCGACCGCTGAACGCGCCACGCTGGAGGCCCTGCTGCCGATCGGCGGCGCCGCCGGCACCCGCTACGACCCGAATTTCGGCGGTGCCCCGCGCCCTGCCACCTCCTGAAGGTTTTGCCATGACGCAGCAG
>JANOTG010000272.1:0-7915 GCA_031416215.1 Betaproteobacteria bacterium | reverse complement strand
GGGCGCAGGCGGGCGGAAGGGGTGATTCCGAACATGGGCAGGGGCTTTCAGATGCAAGGGGAGGGCGACAGTGTACGGCCCGCGCCGGTGGCCAGCCGCCCGTGAATGCCCGACCAAGGCCCCTCGCTTTTCGTCGCTGTGGCGTCGCCTTGCGGCGGTTGCCAAACCGGCTTGGTGAAGCTGCACGACAATAGCTGCGCATCGACCTGCCGTTTTTTGCGCGGTCGTCCCCACGACACAACACGTATTTGGTTGAAGAGGCAAATCATGACAAAAATCGCATTTCTGGGTACCGGGTTGCTGGGTGCCGGCTTCGCCGAGGCAGCGGCCAAACGCGGCGACAGCGTCAGTGCCTGGAACCGTTCACATGACAAGGCACTCGCCCTGGCGCCGTTTGGCGTGGCCGCCGCCGAGAGCCCGGCCGATGCGGTGCGTGGTGCCGCGCGGGTACACCTGGTGCTGCGTGACGACGCTGTGGTCGATGAGGTAATCGCCGCCGCCCGCAGTGCCTTGGCACCCGACGCGGTGATTGTTGACCACAGCACCACCTTGCCGGCCCTGACGGCCGAGCGGGCGCAGCGCCTGCAGGCCCAGGGCCTGCACTACCTGCATTGCCCGGTGTTCATGGGGCCGGCGGCAGCGCGCACTGCCCAGGGCTCGATGCTGGCGGCCGGCCCGCAAACGCTGTTCGATCAGGTGAAGGCGGAGCTGGCCCGGATGACGGGCCGCCTGGAATACCTGGGCGAACGCGCCGACCTGGCCGCCGTCAACAAACTGTTTGGCAACGCCCTGATCATCGGCATGGCCGGTGTCGTGGCGGATGTGCTGACCATGGCGCGTGCCAGTGATGTGCCGGCGCTGGATGCGGTCAAACTGTTTGGCATGCTGGATCTGAACGCCTTTGTCGCCGGCTCCGCGACCGGCATGGCCAAGGGCATCTTCACGCCCACCTTCGAGATGTCGATGGCGCGCAAGGACGTGGGCCTGATGCTGCAAACTGCCGGTGAGCGCCCATTGGCGGCCCTGCCCGGTGTGGCGGCGCGTATGGATGCGCTGATTGCGGCTGGCCACGGCGGCAAGGGCACGGCCGTGCTGGCGATCGACGCGGTGACCTGAACTGGCCGGCGCTGTGCCGGACGCATTACTGGGTTATCGCACTGGATCGGGCGGCTGGCATACGCGTGGCGTCTGAGGTGCGCCCGCCAGTCTGGGTGGGCAGATCGATCAATTGCAGGATGGGCCGCAATTCAGGCACGAGGTCCTTGTTGCCGTCTTCCAGTTGTAGCACCTGTGAGTAGGTCCTGCGCGCCAGTTCTTCATAAATGTCGCCCAGCTTTTCATACGTGACGGCGTGGCTGCGGCTGGCGCGTTTGGCGGTCTCCAGTGCCTCGCGTGCATCTTGTGTCTGACCCTGGGCCAGGTAGATGGCGGCAAGGTTGTTGTGCACCTCCACCAGGTCGGGATGCTCGCGCGCCAGGCGCTGGTAGGTGCTGATGGCGGAGGCCGTCTGCCCGGCTTGTTGCTGGATGACGCCCTTGAGAAAACGCATCCGCACGTCGCGCGGGTCTTTTGCCAACTGCCGATTCGCGCTGGCCATCGCCTGTGCCAGTTTGCCGTCGCGCAGTTGCTCGACGACGGCAGCCGTGTTGTCAGCCAGCGCCGCGCTGGCATACAGGCACAGCAGCATGGCGCATACGCGCAGCGGTTTGCATCGGGGTCGAGAAGGCAGCTTCATGGGGTTCACCTCGGGCGCAGTGTAGGCGCTGTGGTGCTGCTGCGCCAGCCAAAAGCAGCGAATTGACTCCCCTCCTTTAAGATGCTCCTTGTGCATTTGCCAAAGCAAAGGACATCCATGCTGACCCAGACCCAAATCGCGCAGTACCACGAAGACGGTTTTGTCGTCCCTGACTTCCGCATGCCAACGGAAGTGCTGGAATCGATCAAGGTGCGGCATACGGCGCTGATTGCAGCGCACCCGGAGTATCGCGATCTTTGCCCGGCGCTGTTCGACCATGACATCGGCTTCGCCGACTACGGCGCCAACCCCGAGATTCTCGACATGGTCGAGCAGCTGATCGGTGGTGACATCGCGTTGTGGAACATGAGCTTCTTCGCCAAACCGGCTGGCAATGGCAAACGAACGCCCTGGCATCAGGATGGCGAGTACTGGCCGATCCGCCCGCTGGCTACCTGCACGGCATGGTTGGCGGTGGATGATTCGACGGTCGACAACGGCTGTTTGCGGGTGATCCGCGGTTCACACAAGGCGCGTGCGCTCAGACGCCACAACAAGGTCGCGGCCGCGGATGTCACGCTGACCCAGGAACTCGACCGCAGTGAATACGACGAGTCCAAAGCGGTCGACGTCGTACTCCAGGCCGGCCAGATTTCTCTGCACGACGTATTTTTGCTGCATGGCTCGGAGCCCAACACCTCGCCCAGATCGCGGCGCGGCATGACCATGCGCTTCATGCCGACTACCAGCGTGTTCGACCGCGAACTCGCGCACATCAAGGCGCAAACCATTACCGGCAGCAATCATTCCCGGCGCCAGATATTCCTGCTGCGCGGCAGCGACCGCAGCGGGCGCAACAGCTTTTTCAACGTCTGAAATCGTCAGCGCACGACGCCATGCAGAGCCATGGCCAGGTGCGAGACGCCGCCACCCGACCAGTGCCTGACGGCCCACCTTCGCGGTCAGACCGGCGTACGTGGCAGGCGAATCGTGAACACCGTACCCGCTGCGGCCGAAGACTGCACCGTGATCGTGCCACCGTGTGCAAGCACGATCTCGCGCACGATGAACAAACCCAGGCCGAGGCTGGTCTTGGAGCGCTCGTGCAATTCGGAATTGGCGCTTGGCGCCTGCACCAAGGGCTCGAAGATCGACCGAAGTGCCTCGGGCGCGATCGGATCGCCCAAATTGCTGACTTTCAGAACAATGGCATCTGCCTCGGTGTCGGCGGTGAGGGTGACCGGTGTCATCCTGCTGCCATGCTGCACGGCATTTGCCAGGAGGTTGGACACGGCTTGTTGCATGCGGGCTCCGTCGGCCAGCAGGGTCAGCTCACCGGACATCCGTTGCACGAACTGCTGCTCGGGATTGCCGGCGCGGATGTCCTCGAGGGAGGCCTCGCACACCGGGCCAAGGTCGCATGCCAGCCGGTCGATCGGCATACCCGCACCCAGCCGCGTGCGCGTGTATTCCAGCAAGTCGGTGATCAGGCGGTTCATGTCCCGCGAAGCACGTTTGATGCGCACTGCCGACTGCAGCCTTGCGGCGTCCGACAAGTCGGGTTTGGCCAGCAACATCGCCGACATGTTGATACCTGAAAGCGGGGCGCGCAAATCGTGGCCGAGCACAGCGAGAAACATGTCGCGCGAGGCCGCGACTTCGCTGGAGTAGCGCTGCACCGACTGCGCCAGTGCCTTGTCCATGCCTTCATTAAAGAGCGCCATTTCGTTGATCGACGTGAATTCGGACTTGGCCACTTCAGACCGCTGCCAGAACGCCATGACGCTGGCCCGCATGGCGCGAAATTCCGCGAAAAGTTGCACAAGATCGAAACCCGCCATCTGCCGCAGCGCACCGTGTTCCGCCGCCGCGCTGGTAGTGGATTCCTCGGTCGGTTCGATTTCCTTTGCTTGTTCGGCCCGTTCCTGACGGGTCTGGGGCGACTCCATATCTTCCACGATGGCCTGCAGGATCTCGCGACTATGGTCGCGCAATGCCAGGGTGGACATGACCTGACCCGCAGGCAAGGTCCTGGCGAAGGCCTCCCAGTCAGCGACGATCGCGTCCAAGTTTTCTTTGATGAATATGCTGAGTTTCATGGGCAGTTCCGGTGCACGTGAGTGTCAAACCCCCTGCCTGCTGCGACTGTGCGTTACCCCACATAAGACCCCTGGTGCGACTGTGTGGGTGCACACAGACTCCTGGCGCATGCCGCCATGTTGCGTCATTGCGGCGGCTCAGTGCGCAGTCGCACGGACAAGCAGCGGATGCTTTTGGATACTTGGCATCGGTCACAACCCCGTCACCCGTTTTTACAGGATCAGATCATGGAAAGCCCACTTATCTCCGGCCAACGCTTTGGCTCGGGTAGCACCTTCAGCAATGACGTCGTGGACCATGTGGCAGTGCCGATGCACGGTCCGGTCAACACGATGGCGGCGCCAGCCAGTGACGATATGGGGTCAGCCCCCGCCGTCGTCGCGCGTATTTCCGCAAAGGTCCATCAGACCGTCGACAAGTTGGCCGAAACGGCAATTCCCACGGCAGACTGGCTGTCTGCCAACCGCGAAACTCTCGCAGCAAACGGGCGCACCGCCGTCACCGACACACGGCATTACGTGACGGCCAATCCATGGCAATGCCTTGGCGTGGCATTGGCTGCAGGGTTTCTGCTCGGGCGTTTGTCCCGTTGATCATGGGCCGGTCGCAAAAGCTCTGCCGCGACGCGTTCGCCCCCATGAATTCCTGGTCACCAGCGCGCATTCTGGAAGTGAGTGCGCCATCTTTGACGTGCCGCTAAGGCCGTCGGTTCAATAGCGGACATAGACGCACCCAACGCGTACCCCCGCGACGGCGGCTCGGGTGATGTTTCCCGGGCCTCAGTGCCCACTGCGGTTCGTCGGCGATCGATCCGGTGCCGAGCCAGCGCCTGCGCACGCCTCCACCGCTGCGGACCACAGCGATTTACAGCCGATCGGATGGTGTCGTGGCATGGCAGACCTGTCGCCACCACCAGCAGTCGAGCCTTGCACATGACATCGAAGTCGACAGCAGCCACATAGGCATGGGATGGAACTGCGACGTGCTGGCCGCGATCACGGACCGCCTCGGTCAACAAGCCGGACCATGGCGCCGCTATACCCCTGCTCCCTGACGTCTTGCGCGAATATTCCGCCTGGCCAACGGGGCCCGGCCCGCGACAAGGACGCTGGCGCGGTGCGTTTGCTCCGATCAGGCCCGCGGCGCTGCTGGCGCCACTTCGACAGACGCCGCGCAGATGAAGGCCGGGCCATCGGCAGGGCAATCCCAACGCTCGATCACGCAGCGCCCGGCTGGCGCGCCCTGGCCCCAGCGCAGCAGGTTGACCGAGTTCGGATGGCCGTCGCGCACGCGCCAGGACACGGCCGTGCCAGCCTGCACGGCCCACATTGGCCGCGCCAGGCCGGGCAGGGCGATGACGCAGGGCAGATGAATATGCCCGCCCAGCACCAGATCGCCGCCCGCCTGGGCCCAACTTCGTAACGCTGCGTCGCCGTGGCGCAGCAGGTTGTGCTGGTCCCCGGCATGCGGTACGGCCACCGGCTGGTGCACCACCACAATGCGCAACTGCGCGTCGCTGGCATTGGCGAGGCGCGCGGCCACCCGCTCGATCTGGCGCGCCGAGACCTCGCCGTTTTCATGCCGGTACCAGCGCGTCGTGTTGACGCCCACTACCAGCAGGTCGGGCGACGAGTGCTCCGGTTCGAGGTCTTCGCCGAAGGCTTCACGGTGGCGTGCGTAGGGCCTTGACAGGCGCGTGAACAGGTCAAACAGGGGAATGTCGTGGTTGCCCGGAATGGCCAGCAGCGGAGCGCCCATCCGGTCAGCGAAGGCGCGGGCGCTGCGAAACTGGACCCGGCGTGCCCGCTGGGTGATGTCGCCCGACAGCACCAGCAAGTCGGGCTTCTGCGCCGCTGACAGTGCAACCAGGGCCTCGACCACCGGCTTTCGCTCGGTGCCGAAGTGTGTATCGGAGACCTGCAGCAACACCGTCATCAGCCGGCTCCGGGCTGTGGCTTAAGCAGGTAGAGCGGCTGGTCGGCGACCCGAAACAGCAGCGGCGGCTGCAACCAGCTGACCTCGCCGTCGACGGCCACCTTGACGCCGCGCCGTCGCAGCACCATGCGGTTGCGCACGGTCATGCGGCGAAACTCGAAGCTGTCGACCGAATCGGCATCACCCAGTGTACCCATCGCCCCGCGCCATACCAGGCCGAGCATTGCCAGTGTTCCGATGGGCCGCAGCGTTACCGCCGCGATGCTGCCTGCGTCGAGGGTCGGGGCCTCGCGCAGGCCTACCTGTTCGAGCTGAAGCCGGTTGTTGCCGACAAACAGCGTCGGTGTGGTGACGCTGCGCGCGCCTGCATCGTGTTCTATTTGCAGCCGCAATTTGCGGTGGCTGCCCAGCAGCGTCACCAACGCCGCTGCGAACGCCACCACACGGCTGCGACCGAAGCGGGCTTTGAAAGCCTCGCGGTCCTGCAGCAGTTCGGGGTACAGGCCCACGCTGGCATTGACCAGGAACACGCGATCGTTGACCAAACCCACTTGCACGGGCGCTGGCATCGCGCCGAGCAGCGCTGTCGTCGCCTCAGCGGCCTCGGTGGGGATGCCATGGGTTCGGGCAAAGTAGTTGAAGGTGCCCTGGGGCACTACGCCCATGGCGCAACCCTGGGCGTGGGCTGCCTGGGCCACAGCACTGATCGTGCCGTCGCCTCCCACGGCCACCACAGCGCTGCCGCGCGCGCGCGCTGTCGCCGCGCCGTCGACTGCTACTCGGGCCAGATCCGCAGCGGATGTGAACAGAAGTTCACCCGTTCTGCCCGCGGCCTGCAGCGCGCCTTCGATGGCTGCGCGCGTCGCATCGCGGTCGTGGCTCCCTGATGCGGCGTTGATGATGAAAAGCAGCCGCGCGGCGGGGTCGGTGGCTGGCGGCAATGGGGCGGGCATGGTGGTCATGGGGTCGGCGGTGCGCAGACGCGCGGATTGGCCTGAGCGACGTGTACAGGCCGTGACCGGTGAGCGTCGCACCGGTACCGTCGCGCGTCTGTGCGCCTTCGCACACGGTCAGACCGATCTGTCCGATCAAGTTTGTGTCGTGCCGGTGCAGTGTCGGCGTCATCGGTCTGTGTCACGGCGTTTGGCTTTCGCGACAGGGGGTGCTTCTCCTACCTGCAGCCGCGCCACTGGCGGATGCTGTATGACAGCGCAAGCCAATACGCTGTCGGTTGACCGGCTGGGCCGGCAAGCGGCGTCACCAATTCGGTGCGGTCGCAACTGACTCACAAGGAATACTTCCATGAAAATGACAAAACCTCTCGTGTCAAGCGCTGCGGCAATTGCGGTGGTCAGTACACTTTCTCTCGCCTAGGCTCAGACCACCATTGCCCCGGCTAGCGGCAGCGATGCCCGGCAGTCTCAGGGCGCTGGGACGATGACCAACCGTACCATCAACAGTTCCGGCACGGATACGAGCAACAGTGGAACAACCGCTGCCGGCACTCGGCGCGCTGGCACGATGCAGTCGAATACGCATGCGGATGGCACGTGCGGTCGAACACGAACACGAACACGAACGCGGATGGCACCACCATGTCGACCGAGCGCGTAGCGCGCGCAGACCGCGGCTGACCTGGCCTATCCCCCGCGTGCCAGTCGCGGGCATCCCGGTACTGGCAACAACAATTCCGTCCGGTGTCCGTCGTGTTGTCTTGGTGGACCCATTCGCCGCGATGGCGAACCACCGAGCCAATACGACGAGCGCGAACGGAGCTGTTTTACGCAATCCACGCAGTCAAGCAAGGAGAAACTTATGAATGATCTGAACAGAACGACGACGAGAAACTTCGACAACACCGACATCGCCGACGGCGCGGGCCGCCCGGTGGCAACGGGTGTGGGTGCCCTGTTGGGCGGCGCGGCAGGAGGTATCGCAGGAGGTGCCGCGGCCGGTGCTGCCGTGGGTGGCCTGACGGGACCTGTCGGCCTCGCCATAGGTGCCGCACTTGGCGCCGTGGCTGGTGCGTTGGCAGGCAATCGCATTGGAAGTGCTGCCGATCCTGTCGCAGAAGATAGTTACTGGCGGGACAACCACTCCAGCCGTCCGTATGCGAGTGGGTCGAACTATGACGAATACCGTCCG
>JANOTG010000271.1:0-1530 GCA_031416215.1 Betaproteobacteria bacterium | reverse complement strand
GCGCTGGATGTGTTGTACCAGTTGAAAAAGGCAGCGGGACCGGGTTGACCCTGTTGCAGGATTGCGAAGGTCATAGGGCCCGAACTGCAGTGCAGAAGTGGCCGTGGGCGCAGGGGCATGCCGGCTTGCCCGCCTTGCTTGACTCAGCTGACTCCGCCGTTGACAATCTTGTTGATTTCTTCAACAACATCCCCGCCCTGACCATGCCCACTGTCAACTTCAGCGTCCCGCATGACGTCAAGAACGCGTTCAACACCACCTTCGAAGGACAGAACAAGAGCGCCGTCATCGCCGACTTGATGCGCGAAGCGGTGGCGCGCGCGGCGGCGCAAAAGCGCGGCGAGGTCGCGTACCGGCGCATTCTCAAGCGCCGGCTGTCTGCGCCGGAGGTCACCGCAGACCAGGTCAACGCCAGCCGCAGCGAAGGCCGCTCTTGATCGTCGTGGCAGACGCCAGCGTCGCGCTCAAGTGGTTTTTGCGCGACGCCCCCGGCGAAGACCACCAGGGCCAGGCCTTGCAGCTGCTGGAACAAGCCGTCGGCGGACAGGTGCAACTGTGGGCTCCACCACACTTCCTCGCCGAGGTGGCGGCCGTGCTGGCCCGCCTGAAGCCCGACCAGGCCCTGGACGACCTGCACGATCTGCTGCAGTTGCCGCTGCACACCGCCGGCACGCCCGACATCCTGGCCCGGGCCGTGGCGCTGGCCGTGCAGTTGCAGCACCACCTGTTTGACACCCTGTACCACGCCGTGGCCCTGCAGACGCCGGGCGCCGTGTGTGTCACGGCGGACCGCCGCTACCTGGACAAGGCGCAGGCTCTGGGCCGGATCATCTGGCTCGGCGACTACCAGCATGCCTGATCCCACTGCACGGCTCCCCACCATGACCCCCGAGACCTTCATCGCCAAGTGGGGCAAACCCAACGGCCTGCCCGGGCCGGCCTACGCACTGAATGAAGAGCAGGGCGCACAAAGCCACTTTCTGGATTTGTGTGATCTGCTGGGTGTGCCCAAGCCCGGCTCGGTGGAGGGTTACTTGTTTGAGGAAAGAGGCACCGTCATCGGTGGTCGCAGCGGTTATGCCGACGTGTTCATGCGTGGTGTTTTCGCCTGGGAGAACAAGGCCCCCGGCAAGAACATGGATGCGGCTCTCAAGCAACTGCTGAGCTACAGCCTGGCACTGTCCAACCCCCCGTTGCTGGTGGTGTCAGACCGGCTGACCATTCGTATCCACACCCAGTTCACCGGCCACCCGAGTCAGGTGCACCAGGTGGACCTGCACGAGCTCGACCAGCCCGACAAACGGGCCCTGCTGCGCCGGGTATGGATGGCGCCCGACAGCTTCAAACCGCAAATCACCAACCGCGATATCACCGAGGCCGCCGCGCGCAGTTTTGCAAACCTGGCCGAAGGCTTGCGGCGACGTGGCGCGGCGCCTGGCGAACACGCCCAGTCGGCCCAGGATCGCGCCAACCAGGTGGCGCATTTCCTGACGCAGTGCCTGTTCTGCTTCTTCGCCGAAGACGTGGGCC
>JANOTG010000270.1:0-7121 GCA_031416215.1 Betaproteobacteria bacterium | reverse complement strand
TCGTGTGCCACCTTGAGCTCGGCCATCAGCGCCATCGGCACCACGGCAAACGCCTCGTTCACCTCCCACAGGTCGACATCGGCCACGCTCCAGCCGGCCTTGGCCAACGCCTTGTTGGTCGCACCCACCGGCGCCGTGGTGAACCAGTTTGGCTCCTGCGCGTGCATGGCGTGCGAAACGATCCGCGCCATCGCAGTCACACCCAGCCGTGCCGCCGTGGAGGCCCGCATCAGGACCATCGCCGCCGCGCCATCATTGATGCTCGAGCTCGATGCGGCGGTGATCGTGCCGTCCTTCTTGAAGGCCGGCTTGAGTGTGGCAATCTTGTCCAGCTTGACCCGGCCCGGGCCCTCGTCAATCGCCACCACGACGTCTCCGGTGCGGCCTTTGACCGTGACGGGAGTGATCTCCGCCGCGAAGGCGCCGGATTGTGTGGCGGCCTTGGCGCGTTGCACCGAGGCTGTGGCAAAGGCATCCTGCGCGGCGCGGCTGAACTGGTACTTGGCAGCGCAGTCTTCACCAAAAGTGCCCATCGCCCGACCCGGCTCGTAGGCGTCTTCCAGGCCATCGAGCATCATGTGGTCATACACACGGTCGTGGCCGATGCGCATGCCCGACCGACCTTTCAGCAGGAGATACGGCGCGTTGGTCATGCTTTCCATGCCTCCCGCCACCATAACCTCGTGGCTGCCGGCCAGCAACATGTCATGCGCGAACATGGCCGCCTTCATGCCGGAGCCGCACATCTTGGACAACGTGACAGCGCCCGCACTCTTCGGCAAACCGCCCTTGAACGCTGCCTGCCGCGCCGGTGCCTGACCCTGTCCGGCCATCAGGCAATTACCAAACAGCACTTCGGTCACGAGGTCGGGGTTTATGCCGGAGCGCTGTACCGCAGCACGGATCGCCGCGCCGCCGAGGTCATGGGCTGCGACTGCGGAGAAGTCGCCCTGAAAACTGCCCATGGGTGTGCGTGCGGCACCCACAATAACGATGGGATCAGAAAGATGGTCGGTCATGGATGGTCTCTGTGTGGGGTGACTGGTGGGTATCGGCGCAACGGACCTCAGGCCAGCTCGGTCTGCCCGTCGTCCGGCGCGAACCGTTTTTCGCGGTCATAGGGAAAAACATCAAACACATGGCCCTGCTGGATGCGCTCCTTGTGGCCCTGCCAGAACCTGGCATCCAGCAGATCGGCATGGTGTTTCATGAATATCGAACGTACTGCCGGATTGCCGAGCAAAAACGGCCCGAAGGTCTCGGGGAACACGTCCCGCGGGCCGACGGTGTACCAGACTTCACCGCTCATTTCATCTTCTTCATTACGCGGCTCGGGGACCCGGCGGAAGTTGCAGTCGGTGATGTATTCGATCTCGTCGTAGTCGTAAAACACCACCTTGCCATGACGCGTGATGCCAAAGTTCTTCCACAACATGTCACCCGGGAAAATATTGGCCGCGACCAGGTCCTTGATGGCGTTGCCGTATTCGACCACGCCGCGCTCGATCTGCTCCCTGGCCCGCAACGCCGAGGCGTCAGCCGCGTTGCTGTTGCCACCGAGGTCGAACGCCTCCTGCAGGTAGATGTTGAGCGGGATCATGCGCCGTTCTATGTACACGTGCTTGAGGATGACCTCGATCTGGCCGTCGCCATCGCGGTCGCTGATCTCCAGCTGGCTGGGCGCAAACTTCTCGATCTCGGCGATCAGTTCGTCGTCAAACCGGGCGCGTGGAAAAGCGACCTCGCTGTATTCCAGCGTGTCGGCCATGCGCCCGACACGGTCGTGCTGCTTGACCAGCAGGTATTTGCCCTTGATCTGTTCGCGCGTCGTGTCTTTTTGAGGCGGGTAATAGTCCTTGATGACCTTGAAGACATACGGGAACGACGGCAGGTCAAACACCAGCATGACCATGCCCTTGATACCGGGGGCGATGCGGAATTTGTCGGTGGAATGGCGCAGGTGGTGCAGGAAGTCACGGTAAAACAGCGTCTTGCCCTGTTTCTGCAGGCCCAGCGCGCTGTACATCTCGTTGCGCGGCTTGCGCGGCATCATGCTGCGCAGGAACTGCACATAAGCACTCGGAACCTCCATGTCGACCATGAAATAGGCGCGCGCAAAGCTGAACAGTATCAGCAGATCGTCCTCGCCGAACAACGCTGCGTCGATCACCAGCCGGCCGGCCTTGTTGTGCAATACCGGCAGGGCAAACGGTTCCTCGTTAAAGCCGTTGATGATCTTGCCGACGATGTAGGCGCCCTTGTTGCGGAAAAACAGGCCTGACAACACCTGCAGCTGAAAGTTGGCACGCAATTTGACCTCGCCCAGGCGCTTGCGCACGGCCTCACGCACATAGACGCAGTCACGCGCCAGGTCTTCAAACGGACGGCGCAGGTCGAAGTCCGACACCAGGGCATGCAGCACAGCCGGCATGTTGTCCTGGTCGGGGTAATAGGCGCGGTAGGTCGGGCGCGCCTCGGGTTCGTCGTTTTCGATGTATTCGGTGCTGACGGCCGGCCGCACAAAGATGAAGTCGTTCTGGAAGTAGCTGCGATGCAGAATCTTGGTGGTGACCGAATTGAAGAAGGTCTCGGCGAGTTCCGGCTGGTGGTGATCCACCAGCAAGCCGATGTAGTGCAACTTGACCTGTTGCCAGACCTCCATCACCTGCTCGCCGGCCTTGAACTCGCGCTCCAGCCGCATCGAACACTCGCGCACCCGCAGGTCATAGAACTCGATGCGCTCGCGCTGGGCGCGTTGTTGGCCATGCCAGTCGGCGGTCTCGAAACGGTGCTTGGCACGCCCCGACTCGGTGCGAAACAGCCGGTAATGGCGGTTGAAACCATCCATCATCGCCTTGGCAATGTCGTAGGCGATGCTGGAGTCGAGGCGTTGTGGAAACATGCGGTTTCAGTCTTCGTCGGCCGGCAGGTCAGCGTTCACGCCCCGCGGGTATCGTTTCAGAGCGCCGCGGAACACCGGCACCACCGAATCCGGCGAATCCATACTCACCTTCAGGTCCTTGAGCAGGCCATCACGCAAGCCATAGACCCAGCCGTGCACGGTGATGTCCTGCGCGCGGCCCCAGGCGTCCTGGATGACGGTGGACAACGCGACATTGCCGACTTGTTCGATCACGTTGATCTCGCACAACACGTCTTCCTGCTGTTCGGGCGGCAGGTGCACGATGCGTTTGCGATGCCGCAGGCGCACATCCTGCACATGGCGCAACCAGTTGTCGGCCAGACCAATGCGGGTTCCCTGCAGGGCGGCCCGAACTCCGGCGCAGCCATAGTGGCCCACCACCATGATGTGGCGCACCTTGAGGTGCTCCACCGCAAACTGGATCGTGGACAACGCATTGAGGTCGGAATGCACCACCAGGTTGGCCACGTTGCGGTGTACAAAAACCTCGCCCGGGTCGAGGCCCGTGATCTCGTTGGCCGGCACGCGGCTGTCGGAGCATCCAATCCACATATAACGCGGCTTTTGCTGCGCCAGCAGATTGGTGAAAAAGCCGGGGCGCTCGCGCTCCATGCGTTGTGCCCAGGCCTTGTTGTGGTCGAGCAGGATCTGCAGTGATTCGGTCATGGCATGATTTTCCAATGGACGAAAGCCGCCAGCGCGTCACATGGTCTCGGCGAACAACTCGCGCCCGATGAGCATGCGGCGGATCTCGCTGGTGCCAGCGCCGATCTCATACAGCTTGGCATCGCGCCACAGCCGGCCGACCGGGTAATCGTTGATGTAACCGTTGCCGCCGAAGATCTGCACGCCCTCACCCGCCATCCAGGTCGCTTTTTCGGCACACCACAGGATGACTGAGGCACAGTCCTTGCGCACGCGGCGCACATGCTCCGAACCCAGCGCGTCGAGATTTTTTCCGACCGCGTAACAATAGGCCCGACCAGCCTGCAACACGGTGTACATGTCTGCAACCTTGCCCTGGATCAGCTGGAACTCACCGATACTCTGGCCAAATTGCTTGCGGTCGTGGATGTAGGGCACCACGTTGTCCATGACCGCCTGCATGATGCCGATCGGGCCTCCCGACAAAACCGCACGTTCGTAGTCCAGGCCGCTCATGAGCACCCTGGCGCCGCCGTTCAGGTCCCCCAGCACATGGTGTTGGGGCACCTCCACGTTCTGAAACACCAACTCCCCGGTATGGCTGCCGCGCATGCCCAGCTTGTCGAGCTTTTGCGCAATGCTGAATCCCGGCATGCCCTTTTCGATCAGGAACGCGGTCACGCCACGCGCACCCAGCTCGGGCTCGGTCTTGGCATACACCACCAGCGTATCGGCGTCGGGGCCGTTGGTAATCCAGAACTTGCTGCCATTGAGAAGGTAATAACCGCCCTTGTCTTCGGCCTTGAGCTTCATCGACAAAACGTCGCTGCCAGAACCCGATTCGCTCATCGCCAGCGCGCCGACATGTTCACCCGAGATCAGCTTGGGCAGATATTTCTGGCGCTGCGCCGCATTGCCATTGCGCTTGATCTGGTTCACACACAGGTTGCTGTGCGCGCCATAACTCAAGCCGATCGAGGCCGAGGCGCGGCTGATTTCCTCCATCGCCACCATGTGGGCCAGATAACCCATGTTGGCGCCACCGTATTCCTCTCCGACAGTGATGCCGAGGACGCCCAGCGCACCCATCTTGCGCCACAAATCCATCGGAAACTGGTCGCTGCGGTCGATCTCGGCGGCACGCGGCGCAATTTCGGTCTGCGCAAACTCGTGCACTGCATCGCGCAGGGCGTCGATATCTTCACCGAGCTGAAAATCAAGTCCAGGCAGGTTCATCACGGGGCTCCATGTTCCGACGCCGCGGCATCAGGTGGTTGTTGGCGTTGGCAGCGGCGCTTGTTGCATCACCGCACATGGCGTGTTTTGCCAGTTTCGTTCCGGTACACCGCGTTGACGGCACCTGCGATGATGCCTCCTCCAGCAGGGTTGCCGCAACGGTCGGCACCCCGAAAGTTTATCTGGTGCAAAACGGTTGTCACCTGCATACACTTGGGCATCGCTTCACACCCTGGAAGGGGATTTGTGCTGCTTGGCCAACAAGGCGCGGGCCTCTTTTTCATGCGTCCTGACCTCGTCCAGGTTGGCCACCAGGTCGGCCATCTGCTCCTCCAGCGCCTTGCGATGCGCCGCCAGCACCAGCAGGAACTTCTTCAGCTGCGCACCGGTGTCACGCGGGCTGTCGTAAATGTCGATGATGTCACGCGCCTCGGTAAGTGACAGCCCGAGTCGCTTTGCACGCAGCGTGAGTTTGAGTCGGGTGCGGTCACGCGCACTGTAGATGCGGATGCGGCCGGCCGCACCTTCGCGCCGCGGCTGCAACAGGCCCATGTCCTCGTAGAAACGGATCGCGCGGGTTGTCAGGTCGAATTCCCGGGCAAGGTCACTGATCGAATATTCGGCTGGCACGGTCATGGTGGGTCACGGTGGGGCAACAATGCGAATACGCAGGTGACAGAGGGGCGAGCGAAGCCTGCCTACAATGCCCTGATTACATCTGACGTTTACGTAAACGTCAACCCTTCCAGGCACCCCGATGAACGATCTCGAACTGCAACTGCACTACCCATTGGGGGATGCCTTGCCCGATCCGGGCGCCAGCATGGAAGTTGCGCCGGGCGTGCGCTGGATTCGCATGTCACTTCCCTTTGCGCTGAACCATATCAATCTGTGGTTGCTGCGCGACACGCTCGACGGGCGCGCTGGCTGGAGCATCGTCGACTGCTGCATTGCGCGGGACGAATCCAGGGCCCAGTGGCAACAGATTTTTGACAGCCAGCTCGAGGGGCTGCCGATACTGCGGGTCATCGTCACCCACATGCACCCCGACCACATCGGCCTGGCGTACTGGTTGTGCGAGCGCTGGAACGTGCGGCTGTGGATCAGCGCGACCGACTACAACGTGGCGCGGCTGGGCGCCATGGGGCCGACCGCATTCGGCGGTGAGGCGGCGGCCCAGTTCTTCGCTTCCCATGGCCTCAACGACCCCGACTCTGTGGGTCAGATCAAGGCACGGGCGACCTATTTCCCCTCTCTGGTGCCGGCCGTGCCCCAACAATACCGCCGCATCATGGACGGCGACACATTGACCATAGGCGCCCACCAGTGGTTGTGCATCAGTGGCCACGGCCATGCACCGGAGCATATCTCGCTCTACTGTGCGGCATTGGGGCTGCTGATCGGCGGCGACATGATGCTGCCGCGCATTTCGACCAACGTCAGTGTCTATGAGGTGGAGCCCGAAGCCAACGCACTGCGCCAGTTTCTCGACTCCATCGACAAATTTCGCACCCTGCCCGAGACCACACTGACGCTGCCCTCACACGGTAAACCTTTCACCGGGCTGCACACGCGGATCGGCCAGTTGCATGACCACCACCGGGATCGGTTGGCGGAGGTCATGCAGGCCTGCGCAGAAAAGCCGTGCTGCGCGGCGCAGATCGTCCCGATCATGTTCAAACGCCCGCTGGACCTGCACCAGACCACGTTTGCCATGGGAGAGGCGGTGGCACACCTGCACCTTTTGTGGTTCGACGGCAAGCTGCAACGGAGACTGGACGACGATGGCGTGTACCGGTTTGCGGCACGGACTGATTTGGTGCTGTCCTAAGAAGCAGTTCTAGATCCAGCGGGGGATTTCATCGTCCTTCAGATGGCCCCTGAGCTCGGCGTAGTCGGGAACCACGCTGGCAACGGTCTCCCAGAACTGCGGACCATGGTTCATGACTCGCAAGTGACTCAGTTCATGTGCCACCACATAGTCGATCACGTCCAGCCGGAAGTGCACCAGCCTCCAGTGCAGGCGAATCGAACCGTCCGAGCGGGCACTGCCCCAGCGGGTGCCGGCGTTGCTCAATGCCAGCCGACGCCACTGCACTTGAAGGCGTGGCGCAAAATGGTCCAGGCGCTCGGTGAAAATGCGCCGTGCCTGCCGCATCAGCCAGGCCTGCACGGCGTCGCGGATCTGCTCTGGCGCGGCATGTTGCGACAACGCCAAGTGCAGAGCCGAACAGGCCAGCGATTTGTCAGCATCATCCGGCGGCACCCGCAACTCGGCTCCACCAGCACCGAAGGCGTATGACGGGTCGAGGACCAG
>JANOTG010000269.1:0-10682 GCA_031416215.1 Betaproteobacteria bacterium | reverse complement strand
CCCGTGGACGGTCGAGATCGCGTGCAACGACGGCAGCAAACAGGTGCTGACCACACGCAACATCGTGATCGCGGCCGGCGCGCGGCCGTTTGTGCCGCCCCTGCCCGGGCTGGACAGCGTTGGTTACGTGACCAGCGACACCCTGTGGGACGAGTTCGCGAAGCTCGACGACATGCCCAAACGCATGGTGGTGCTCGGTGGTGGCCCAATCGGCTGCGAACTGGCACAGGCCTTCGGCCGACTCGGTGCCGAGGTGACCCAGATCGAAATGGCGCCGCGCATCATGATCCGCGAAGACATCGAAGTGTCGGAGCTGGCGCGTCAATCGCTGCTGGCCGACGGCGTGCGGGTGCTCACCGGGCACAAGGCACTGCGGTGCCTGAACACCGACGGGGTCAAGACCCTGGTGGTCGAACACCAGGGACAGGAAATCACGATCGAATTCGACGCCCTGATCTGTGCCGTGGGCCGGGTCGCCCGCCTGAGCGGATATGGCCTGGAGGAACTCGGCATCCCGACCCAGCGCACGGTCGAGACCAACGAGTACCTGCAGACCATCTACCCGAACATCTTCGCGGCGGGCGATGTCGCCGGCCCCTACCAGTTCACGCACGTCGCTGCGCACCAGGCCTGGTATGCGGCGATCAACGCGCTGTTTGGTGACCTCAAGAAATTCAAGGCCGACTATTCCGTCATTCCCTGGGCTACCTTCATCGACCCGGAAGTGGCGCGTGTCGGTCTCAATGAGCAGGACGCCAAGGAGCAGGGTATTCCCTATGAATTGGTCAAATACAAGTTGCACGAACTGGACCGTGCGGTGGCCGACAGCGAGACGCAGGGCTTCGTGAAAGTCCTCACCGTGCCCGGGAAAGACCGCATCCTGGGTGCCACGATCGTCGGTGTGCATGCCGGCGATCTGCTGGCTGAGTACGTTTTGGCGATGAAACACGGGCTGGGCATGAACAAGATTCTGGGAACCATCCACACTTACCCGACTCTGTCAGAGGCAAACAAATACGCCGCTGGAGAATGGAAACGCGCCCACCAGCCACTGAAATTGCTGGAGTGGGTGCGCAAGTACCACGACTGGAAGAGGAGCTGAGACCGATGATGCAACGACGCGCCGTTCTGGCGAGGCTGGCCGGCTTGAGCCTTGTTTGTTCGCCCGCTGCCGTGCTGGCACAGGCGGCAGGAGCACTCGACCACGGTTATGCCGCCTGGGACGCGCTGCTCAAGAAACATGTACGCTGGTTGCCCGATAACAAGCAGTCGCGTGTCGACTACAAGGGTTTTCTGGCGGATCGCGCGGCGCTCAGACCGGTGTTGACAGAGTGGTCAGGCGTCACAGCCGCGGCCTTTGGCGCCTTCAGCCGCGAGCAGCAGATGGCTTTTCTGATCAACGCCTACAACGGGTTTACCGTCGAACTCATTCTTAGCAAATACCCGGATCTGAAATCCATCAAAGACCTCGGCAGTATTGTGCAAAGTGCCTGGAAAAAGAAGTTCTTCCGCCTGCTGGACGAAGAGCGCCACTTGGACTGGGTGGAGCATGAGCAACTGCGGCCCAAATACGCAGACCCCCGCATCCATGCCGCAGTGAATTGCGCATCCATCGGCTGCCCGGCGCTGCGCCACGAAGCATTCACGGCGGCCAAACTCGAAACCCAGCTCGACGACGGCATGACCCGCTTCATGGCGGACCGAACCCGCAATCGTTATGCCAACGGCCGGGCCGAGGTCAGCATGATCTTCAAGTGGTTCAAGGAAGATTTCGAGAAGGGCCATAAAGGCATCAAGAAAATGGACGATCTGTTGGCGCGTTATGCCGAGCAACTGGCGGACGCGCCCGCCGACCGGGACAAACTCAAGGCCGGCGGTGTCGCCATCACCCACCTGGACTACGACTGGTCGCTCAATGACAGTGCCCGCTAACAAGGCTGACCACACGCTCGTCCTGTTTAATTACGACTGGGACAAAACCGGGTTTTCGCGCTGGGCTGACCGGTTCCAGTTCGACAGCGACGGTTTCGACCTGTTTTCGTTTCCCAGCAACGCGCGGCTGGTCTGGTTCAACATGCAGCGCTTTGTGGACCGCCTGGCGACACGCGCCCGCAATGCAGGTTGGACCGCCGTCATCTCCAACCATGAGCAGTTTGGCGCCCTTGCAGCAGCTTTGCTCGCCGAGCGCATGGGCTGGCCCGGCACCTCGGTCGAGGCCATCCTGGCCTGCCAGCACAAGCTCTATGCGCGCACGGTGCTGCAACGGGTCTGCCCCGAGGCCAACCTGGCGTTTCAGCCACTCGACGCGGCCTACGGGGACCCGGTTCCCGCAGGCCTCACCTACCCGCAGTTCGTCAAACCAGTCAAGGCGGCGTTCTCCGTCCTCGCGAAAACTGTGCAAAACCGCGACGAACTGCAGGCCCACACGCGATTCGGGTGGTGGGAGCTGTGGGTGATTCGCCACCTGGTTCAGCCGTTTGAGCAAATCGTGCAACAGCGGCTGCCCGCTGCCGGCACCGCACATCGCCTGTTGCTGGAGGAGCCGATGCACGGCCCGCAGTACAACATGGACGGATATGTATTTGATGGCCTGGTGCACGAGATCGGCATCGTGCAGGCTGTGATGTATCCGGGCACGGACGCCTTCATGCGGTTCGACTACCCCTGCAATCTGGCGCGGGATGTCCGTCATCGGGCGCTGGACGTGGCACGCAAGTTCCTCGGCGCGATCGGCTTCACACACGGCATGTTCAACATGGAATTCTTCCATGACCCTGCCAGCGGTCGCCTGACCGTGATCGAATTCAACCCGCGCATGGCGCCGCAGTTCTCCGATCTGTACCAGCGCGTCGAGGGCATCGACCTGCACCGCATGGCGCTGGAACTCGCGTGGGGACGCAATCCCGGCCTGCTGGGGCGCGAGCCGGCGGTGGCGGGTGCCGCGTCGAGCTTTGTTTACCGCATTTTCGATGCCGCGACGCCGGTGCGCGAACCCCAGGCCGCTCAGCGACAACAATTTGCGCAGGATTTCCCCGACGGCATGTTGCTCGAATTTCCGAAGCCGCGTGGCTCGATGGAACGCGATTTCAAATGGCTGGGCAGTTACCGTTATGCCATCATCCATCTCGGCGGCGCCGACCGGCAGGATCTGCGTCGGCGCTGTGATCGCGCCAGCGCGCTGTTCGACTGGCCTGCGCCCTACGCCGATGTCGTCATGGCCCGAAGTTCGCATGAGGCGAATCACGCAGCCGCTGCCAATCCCCCACTGGAGATCTCCCCATGAAGAACCCGTTTCCCCGTTATCTTGCAATGGCAGTTCTGGCGACCGGCCTGGCCGGTTGCGCCGCGATCACCGCGCAAAATCCGTCTGGCACCTTGCGACCGGTCAACGCCGTGGCGGATGGTGCAGACACTGCCGTGATGCTCAAGGGCGCCGACCTGGTGGCCTATTTCACGCAAAACAAGTATGTGCAGGGAAAACCCGAAATCAAAAGCGTGTACCAAGGCGTGACCTTCCGCTTCAGCAGCGCCGAGCACAAGGCGCTGTTCGACAAGGAGCCGATGAAGTACCAGCCGCAATACGGCGGCTACTGCGCCGACGGCATCAACTACGGCATACCCTGGGGCGGTGACGCCGATACCTGGCGCATGGTGGGTGGCAAGTTGTACATCTTTGGCGGTGCCGGCTCACGTGATGCGTTTTTGCTGGACGAGCCACGCAACATCCAGCTGGCGGAAAAATACTGGACAGAAGAAATCGCCGGCTCGAACAGCTTCTTGCAGCGCAGCAAACGGCTGATCTTCCGCGTGCCGCACTACCAATCCGGTGAACAACTGGCCAAGGCGGTGGCGGCAGCAAAAGCACAGGGCAAACTGCCCAGTCCCTAATTCGGGTAACCGAGTGCAGGTTGGCTGAACCCTTCGGCCGCCCGCCAGCCCGGCTGCTTGAAGAACAGGTTGTTCATCATGCCGCCGGTGTCATAGACCGGCCACTGCATGTTCGGATCTTTCTTCTTCCACTCGTCCACGATCTGCGCACCGGTCTTGTAATGCGGCACCTTCGCGGCGTAGCTTTGCAACGATTGGCCACGCCAGCCCTTGTCCCGAATGGCGGGCCACAGGCGGTCTGCGTGGTCCACGTTCCATTTCGGATCGAGCTGCCAGGCGATCTTGCCCAGCACATCACCAAAGATGAACAAGCGACCGTCGTGGATCTGCCAGGATGTAGGGTCGCTGCCCAGCTTGACCGCGTAGGCCGCCCCACTGGCACAAAATCCGCCGTACTGCGGCTCGTACCTGGCCGGATTGCTGGTAAACAGCTCTTTGCTCTGCCCACTGGCAAAATAATACGTTCGTTCAGGCAGGCTGACCTTGAACTCGGGTTTGCCGCGCACCGGCGCGCCCGTCGTGAAGTAGGCGGTTGGATCATGCCCGAGCAACATGACCTGCTCGTTCTGGCTGTTCGCCACCGTGGCATACGGGGTACCGCAGCCTGCCAGCAGGAGAGATCCGACGCCCAACACCAGCCATTGAAGCAACCGCATCACAAGCTCCTCGTAAAAAAGCAGGCCATCGCACTTCAAGCCGTCACATGGTGCGTGCTGATGCACTGATCACGAACGCGCGCAACAGTGCAATCGCCCCGGCCGCAACGGCTACCATTGTCGCCAGACAAACCCCGAATGGAGACAATTATGCTGAGATTGATGCTGGGCGCACTGGCGCTGGTGGTGGCGCAAACTGCTGCCGCACAAACCCCCGTGCGCATCCTGGTAGGTTTTCCGCCGGGTGGCTCGGCCGACACCACGGCGCGTTTGATTGCCGACAAGATGAAGGACAGCCTGGGTGTGCCGGTGCTGGTGGAAAACCGGGCTGGCGCAGGCGGGCGTATCGCAGCGCAGGCAGTGAAGGATGCCGCACCGGACGGCAACACATTGATGCTGGTGCCCTTTGCCGTGATGGTGGTGCAGCCCATGGTGTTTCGCAGCATCAAGTACGACACCACGGCCGACTTCACACCGATCGGCAACACCGTGATCTTTCCGCTGGCGCTGGCCGCCGGCCCCATGACACCAGCGACCAATGTGCGGGAGTTGCTCGACTGGCTGCGCGCCAACCCGGCGAACGCCAATTTCGGCTCACCTGCCGCGGGCTCGATGCCCCACTTTCTGGGCGAGTTGCTGGCAGGTGCTGGCAAGGTCAAGCTGACGCATGTGCCTTTTCAGGGCGGCGCCCCCATGGTCAGCAACCTGCTGGGCGGGCAGATTGCTATTGGCTTCGATACACCGGCCGAGTTTGCCGAGCACCACCGCGCCGGGAAATTGCGGGTGTTGGCACTCAGTGGCTCCCAACGCAGCCCGCAGTTTCCAGGCGTGGGCACCTTCAAGGAGCAAGGCATCGACATCGACGCCAATGCCTGGTTTGGCCTGTTCGGGCCGGCGGCCATCCCGCGCGCCACGGTCGACCGGCTGAATGCCGCGTTGCAGGCGGCGCTCAAATCACCGGATGTGGCGGACCGGCTGGACAAGCTCGGGCTGACGGTCGCACCTGGTTCGGCCGACGAGATGGTGCGCCGCTTGGCGGCCGACAAGGCGGTATGGAACCCGGTGATCAGGAACTCCGGTTTCCAGGCCGACTGAGGCTGGCACGGCGTCGGGCCTCAAAATTTCTCGAACGGCTGCAGGAACCGCCATTGCCCCGGCGGCAAGGCGGCCAGCGCGATGCGACCGACCCGGATACGCCGCATGGACACCATGACCAGTCCGGCCAGGTCGCACAGGCGTGCAATGCGCCCCGGGTAGTGGCCTTTCACCGCGAAACGCAACCCGGTGACATCGGCGCCCTGGCTGGTGATGCTGACCTTGGCCGGCAGCATGGCCCGGCCATCCACTACCGGCGCACGCAGCAACTGCGCCAATTGTTGTGGCGACACCGGCCCACGCACTTCGACGATCAACTCGTGCTCGACCAAAGCGCCATCCTGCTGCAACTTGCGCCGCACCGGCCAGTCCTGGCTGAATACCAGCAGGCCGCTGGCGGCAGACTCGAGCGCCGTCACACAGACCTGTTGCAGCAGGTGCTTTTGCAGCAGACGCTGGCGCACCGGGTCGCTGCGCCAGTGGTTGGCCTGCGACAACAACACCCGAGCGCTGGTGGCCACGCCATCATCAACAACACCCGGGGGCTTATGCAACAGCAGGGTCACCGGCGGCAGGGGTTCAGCACGTGCCTTCGGATCGACCTCGATGGCCTGGTCCGTCACCTTGTGCTGCGGCGCCTCCACCACCACGCCGTCCACCCGTACCCAACCGCCCTCCACGATCAGCTCGGCCTCACGCCGCGAGCAGTTGCGCAACAGGGCCACCCGTTTCGCCAGACGCTGCGCTTCGCTCATGTCTGCGCCGCCGGCAATAACAGGCGCACACAGGTTCCAGCACCCGGCGTACTGGTCACCAGCACCTCGGCACCGTGCAGTTCGGCGATCCGTTTGACAATCGCCAGCCCGAGCCCCTTGCCGCCCTCACCGGTGGCTGGTGCCACCGACGCGCGACTTTGGTAGAAGCGGTCAAACAAATGCGGCAGATCGGCCGCCGCGATCCCCGGCCCGTCGTCCTGCACCCGCACTTCGACCCGACCCGCCACCGAATGCGCAGCCAACACGATGGTGGCTCCCGGCGGGCAGAACTTCAATGCGTTGTCCAGCAGGTTGGCAATGGCGCGCTCGAACAGTTCAATGTCCAGCGCGGCGAACGGCGCGGGCTCGTCCGCCGCTTGCTCGGTGCGCAGCGTGACGCCCAGGCTGGTGGCACGCGGACTGAAACGCAGCACGATGTCATCGAGTAATTCGCCGGCATCCAGCACCTCGGTATGCAGCTTGAACTCCGGTTCGTCGAGTTGCGCCAGATCACCCAGCGATTGCACCAGGCGCGCTGCGTTGCGCGTATTGCGCAACGCCATCACCACCAGCTCATGGTCTGCAGCACGCTCTGTCTGCCCCTTCCATCGGTCTTCCAGCGTCTCCAGGCAGGCTACGGTGGCAGTCAGGGGCGAACGCAGGTCGTGCGACAGGTTGCTCACACCTTCGCGGCGAAAGTGGTCCAGCCGGCGCAGCGACGCCCATTGGCGTCGTACAGTATCGAGCATCATCACAAAGGCGGCTGTCAGCTTGCCGAACTCGTCTGCCGTGTGTGAGGGCAGCAGTTTCTGCACGGCCTGCGCGGAGCCCACTTCGAGACCACCCGCGGACAGGGTCGACACCGCCTGCGTGAGCTGGCGCAGCGGGCGCGTGACCGAGGCGATGATCCATGCCGCCAGCAGGGTCGCCAGCAGCACCACGCCGACGATGGCCGCCAGCCCGGGTTTGGCGAAGGTGCTGCCAAACACCTGCAGGCGGCCCTGTGACAAAACCGGATGGTGGCACACCAGGTACAGGTAACCCGACACCGGCTCGTCGTTGCGGATCAGGCTGCGGCGCAGCGGCCGCGCAGCAATGATCGCCTTGTCGTCCATGCGCTCCGGGTCGTCCCCCATGACAAAGGGCATGTCGGCTCCCTGGATCGCCTCCAGCACCGGCCCCAGCCTGACCTTGAAACCGGCTGGCAGCCGGGTACTGCCAGTCGACGACAACACGGTGCCTTGCGCGTCCAGCAAATAGAGCTGTGTATCGGGTTCGAACAGCACCAGATTGCGCAGAAACTGGTTGAACTCCTCCGGCTGGCGCGCATGCATATCCATGATTCCGTCGTACATGCTGACGACACGCCCCAGAAACACATCAGCTCGCCGGAATGCCGATTCGTGCTCGAAACGCTGAAAGGCGTACAACACCGTGGCAATGACGCCCAGCGCCGTCAGTGCGCCGGTGACAAAGATCGTCAACGCGATCTTGAACCGTACGGTCATATGGCCCCCACGCTTGTCACTGCGTGTACTGCGCTGCCCCACGAGGGGGCGCGTTTTGCCTTGGGGCGGCCCGGCGGCAAAACGGCCCCCACGCTTGTCACTGCCCCGGCATCGGTGGGAGCCGATGACGCAGGTACTGCGCTGTACAGGCCACTGCCGCAGGCAGTGGCTCTTCGCCCTGTCCGGCTCTGCGCGGGCAGAGTCGGAGCCGCAGGGCTCAGCCCCGAGGGGGCGCATTTTGCCTTGGGGCGGCCCGGCGGCAAAACGGCCCCCACGCTTGTCACCCAGCCGCTGGCAGGCGGTACAGCCTTCACGTGGGTGCCTCGCGCAGCTTGTAGCCGGCACCACGCACGGTGAGAATGAGCTGCGGCCGCATCGGATCCAGCTCCAGCTTGGCGCGCAGGCGGTTGATATGGGTCGTCACCGTGTGTTCGTAGCCGTCGTGGGTGTAGCCCCACACCGCGCCAAGCAATTGGGCACGCGAGAACACGCGCCCGGGTGACTGCGCAAAGTGCAGCAGCAGATCAAATTCCAGCGCCGTGAAATCGATCACCACGCCGGCATAGCGCACGGTGCGCTTGGCCGGCTGGATCTCCAGGTCGCCATTGCGCAACACCGCCGCCTGGGTTTGGGCCCCTGTCAAGGCAGCGCGCTGCAGGTCGGCCCGACGCAGCAGCGCCTTCACCCGCGCCAGCAACTCGGCGAGCGAAAACGGCTTCGTCAAATAGTCGTCGGCGCCAAGCTCCAGGCCCAGCACACGGTCGAGCTCGGTCGATTTGGCCGTCAGCATCAGGATCGGCGTGTTGCGCCCGCGCGCGCGCAGGGCCTTGCACACTTCCAGCCCGTCCATGCCGGGCATCATCAGGTCGAGGATCAGCAGGTCACTGGCAAGCTCGTTCTGGCTCGCCAGCGCAGCCACGCCATCGGCTACGGCAGTCACCTGGTAGGAGGCACTGCGCAGGTTCATCACCAGCAATTCGCGTATGTCGGCCTGGTCTTCGGCAACAAGTATGGAGGGAGGCATGGCGGGATTGTCGGCGCCAATCGGCATTCCTTACCCGAATGTTATCTGGCTGTGATGTTTGGCGAGCCTGGCGCGAGCTTGACCCGGCAAAGTCCATCCATCCACTTTCAACCCGGGACCGATGCCATGACCACAGCCACCCTCGACACCTCTTTCAACAGCGCCATGGTCACCCCCGTGGCCTGGCACGAGATGTTTTCGCACCGCAGTGCGCTGGTGCGTTTCGCCAAGGCGCGCCTGCATGATCCCATGCTGGCCGAGGACGTGGTGCACGACGTCTTCGAGGCAGTGTTGTCCGGGCGCGCCGCCTTCGCCGGCCGCTCGGCCCTGCGGTCCTGGCTGACCGCCATCCTCAAGCACAAGATCGTGGACCTGGTGCGGCAACGCGCGGGCACCGACAGCCTGGAGATGGAGAACGAGGACGAGGGCGCCCTGGCTATCGCCTGCCCGCATCCGCAGCCGGATGAAATTGCCGAGCAGCGCGAGTTGCTGGCGCTGACCCTGCAACGTATCGATGCCCTGCCAGCCGCACTGCGCGACGTGGTGCAGCGCCGTGTCTTGCAGGACGAATCCACCGAGCAGGTCTGCGAGGCCCTGGCGATCAGTGAAGAAAACCTGTTTGTGCGGTTGCACCGCGCGCGCAAACAACTGCTTTGCTGAATATCGTCTCAAGCCGCACCACGGGTTCGGCAGGGCAATCGCCAGAGACCGCACCGCCGTTGTAAGATCGCTCGCGGGCAGACGACCCACCCCTGCCAGCCATCTGCGAAGCGCTGGCATGCCAGTTATCCAATCCACCACCCCCTTCAAGGAGTCTGTCACATGAACCAAAGTGCCATCATCGCCGCCGCCGCCGCATCCGTCATGTCCCTGTCCATGTTCTCCATGCCAGCCGCAGCGCAGGAAAAGGAAAAGTGTTACGGTATCGCCAAGATGGGCCAGAACGACTGCGCCAACCTGGCTGGTACCCATGATTGCTCCGGCAAGGCGAAGGTCGACATGGACAAGGGTGAGTGGAAATACGTCGCCAAAGGCACCTGCAAGACCATGAAAGGCATGTCGATGGAAGAAGCCAAGGCCGCCAAGAAGGGCTGACAGCGTGCACGCCGGTATTGGCTGGCGTCACCCCCACTATGGCGGGTTGCTGCAGCAGCAACCCGCCATCGGCTTTTTGGAGGTGCATTCGGAGAATTTTTTCGCCGATGGCGGGGCACCACTGCAGGTGCTGCTGCAGGGGCGTGCCGACTACCCGGTCAGCCTGCATGGCGTGGGCTTGTCCCTGGGTTCTGCCAGCGGTGTCGACCCCTGGCATCTGGAGCGCCTGCAGCGCCTGGTGTCGCGCATTGAGCCAGTCCGCGTCAGTGACCATGCCTGCTTCGCGCGCGGCGCACTGACGGCGCAACCAGGCCGCTGCGCCACCGAGGTGCATGCCTGCGACCTGTTGCCGGTACCTTTTTCCGACCCGGCACTGGCGTGCATGGTGGCCAATGTGCAGCAGGTCCAGCAGCGGCTGCAACGCAGCATCTGTGTCGAGAACCTGTCAGCCTATGTGCAATGGCAGGGCGACACCCTGAGCGAGACCACTTTCCTCAATGCCCTGGCACAGCGCAGCGGCTGCGGCCTGCTGATCGATCTCAACAATATCTATGTCAACGCACTGAACGACCAGTTGCAGGGTAAAGCGGGCAAGCCGTTGGAGCACTGCCTGGCCTGGATTGACGCCATCACGCCGCAAGCCGTACAGGAGTTGCACCTG
>JANOTG010000268.1:0-12964 GCA_031416215.1 Betaproteobacteria bacterium | reverse complement strand
CAATTCTCCGCCGGGCCGCCCCAAGGAGAATTAGCCCCCTCGGGGGGCAGCGCAGTACGCGAAGCGACAAGCGTGGGGGCCGTGTTGCTGCGGGTGCGGGATTTGCACACCGAATTCGCTACCCGTGCCGGCGTGGCCCGCGCGGTGGATGGCGTGTCGTTTGACGTACACGCCGGCGAGATCGTCGGCCTGGTCGGCGAATCGGGCTCGGGCAAAAGCGTCACGGGTTATTCCATACTCGGGTTGATCGATCCACCCGGGCGCATCACCGGCGGCTCGGTGCAATTCGACGGCCAGGAGTTGATCGGCATGTCGCGTTCCGGTCTGCGTGCCCTGCGCGGCCGCCGGCTGGCCATGGTGTTCCAGGACCCGATGAGCACCCTGAACCCGGTGCTCACCGTGGCGGCGCAGATGAACCTGGCGATGCAGGCGCACGGGGCGCCGGACAAGGCGCTGATGCGCCAGCGCGCCCTGGATGCGCTGGCCAAGGTCGGCATTCCCGACCCACAGCGCCGGCTCGACGCCTACCCGCATGAGCTCTCGGGCGGCATGCGCCAGCGCGTGGCAATTGCCATCGCGTTTCTCAACCAGCCGGCACTGGTGATCTGCGACGAGCCCACCACGGCGCTGGACGTGTCGATCCAGGCACAGATTCTGGTGGAGATGAAGACCCTGGTACGCGAAGCCGGCGTCAGCCTGGTCTGGATCAGCCACGATCTGGCCACAGTGTCGGTGCTCGCCACGCGGTTGCTGGTGATGTATGCCGGTCGGCTGATCGAGGAGGGGCCGACCGACGAGGTGCTGCGCCGACCGCGCCATCCCTACACCCAGGGCCTGATCGACAGCCTGCCGTCACGCGCCGCGCCGGGGCGGGATCTGGTGCAGATACCGGGGTCGACACCGTCATTGACATCCTTGCCCTCAGGCTGCGCGTTTCGCGAACGTTGCAGCCGTGCCAGCAGTGCCTGCGGCGAGCCACCGGCGCAGACCATGGAAGGTGACCGGACCTGGCGCTGCCACCACCCGCTGCATCAGGGCATGACAGAAATGGCTGGCGCGTGAGCACACAGTTTATCCACCTGGACGGCATCACGCGCCGCTTCACATCGACTCCGCCCCTGACCGAGCGGCTCGCCAAACGTCTCACCGGATCGCCTGCCAGCGCGACCGTGGTGCATGCGGTCGAAGATGTTTCGCTGACGGTGGCGCAAGGCGAAACGCTGGGGCTGGTGGGTGAATCCGGCTGCGGCAAGTCCACCCTGGGGCGGGTCGCCGCCGGCATCCTGCAGGCCAGCTTCGGCCGGGCCAGCGTGGCGGGCGAACCGGTGATGGTGAACAAGCGCAAGACCACTACCCGTATCCAGATGGTGTTCCAGGACCCCTATGCCTCACTCAACCCGCGCATGCGGGTGGGTGACACGATTGCCGAAGGTCCTCTGGCCCATGGCCTGGTGACAGCGGCAGAGTCAGCCGCTGACGTGACCCGCTGGTTGGAGGCGGTGGGCCTGGACGCCGCGGCAGCGCAGCGTTTTCCACACCAGTTCTCGGGCGGCCAGCGCCAGCGCGTGGCAATCGCCCGGGCTCTGGCGATGCGCCCCGACGCCCTCGTCTGTGACGAGCCGGTGGCTTCGCTGGACGTGTCGATACAGGCGCAAATCATCAACCTGTTTCTGAAGCTGCGGCGCGAATTCAACCTGACCATGCTGTTCATCAGCCATGACCTCAGCGTGGTACGCCATGTGAGTGACCGGGTGGCCATCATGTACCTGGGCCGGATTGTCGAGCTGGGCAGCACCGAAGAGATTTTTGCCGCACCACGTCACCCTTATACCCGCGCGCTGCAGAACAGCGCGCCGCGCTTGGCCGCGGATGGTGCGCCGCTGCAGGACATCCGGCCGATCCACGGCGAATTGCCCTCACCCATCCATCCGCCGCCCGGTTACGCGTTTCACCAGCGCTGTGAACGTGCACAGGCGCGCTGCAGCAGCGAATTGCCGCTGCTGCGGCCCGCCGCCGCGCTGCATCAGACGGCCTGCCACTTTCCCCTGGAGTCAACCCATGCCTGACAGCCCTATGGACGCGATGGAACCCTGGCGCTGGCCGGAGGTGGAATGGCGGCGCCGTGTCAGCCAGGTGCGGGCCGGGCGCAGCCTGCGACCGGAAAGCTGGCCCGGTGGCGCGCGTTGTGCCGTGGCCTTGTCGTTCGACAGTGACCACGACACCAACGAGCTGCGTGACGGCGGCAAATCGGTCGGGCGCATGTCCTGGGGCCAGTATGGCAGCCGCGCCGGTGTGCCGCGTATTCTTGAGTTGTTGCGCCGTACCCAGGTGCCGGCGACATTTTTTGTGCCTGCGGTGGCGGCTCTGCTGTATCCGGACGAACAACGCCGCGTGGTCGCCGAGGGGCACGAAATCGGCCTGCATGGCTGGATCCATGAGGTGAACTCCACCCTGGCCGAGGCGGACGAGCGCGACCTGCATCTGCGTTCCTCGGACACACTGACCGAGGTCACTGGCATCCGTCCCGTCGGTATGCGCACGCCATCCTGGGATTTCTCGCCATCGACCCTCAAGATCCAGCGCGAAATGGGCTTGTTGTACGACTCGTCCCTGATGGCCGACAACGATCCCTACGAGCTGGATGAAGCCGGCGAGCCGACCGGCATCGTGGAGTTGCCGGTGGAGTGGATACGCGACGACGCGGTGTACTTCAACATGAACCGCTTTGCCGCCCTGCGGCCCTACACCGCACCGACCACGGTGCTCGACATCTTCCGCCGCGAGTTCGACGGCGCCTACGAAGAGGGCGGCCTGTTCCTGCTCACGATGCATCCGCACGTGATCGGTTACCGCTCGCGCCTGTTCATCCTGGAAGAATTGATCCGCCACATGCAATCACTGCCCGGCGTCTGGTTCGCCACGCACCGGGATGTGGCGCAACACGTCAAGCAGTTGCTGTAGGCCTTCATCGGTAGGCGGGTGCGACCATGCGAGGAGAGGATGGTAAATTCGACCCCATCAGCCCCGATACGCAGCAATGGCCGTCCTCAAGACCTCCACGTTTGCGGCGGGGCCACACCCACGGGGCGTCGGATGGCTCGCAGGCGACCCGCGTGCGCTGCACCAATTCGGGCGCGCAATGGCAAAATCGTGCCATGCTTGACTTTTCACCCTTGGCCAAGGCCCTTTTGACGCTTTCGAGCGCCATCGCCGAGACTGCCACGCGGCCCGGCGACCTGCTGGCACGTGACGGGTGCATTCAGCGCTTCGAGTACTCCTACGACCTGTGCGTGAAGTCCATTCGCCGCCAACTGGAAGAAATGTCCGACAGTCCCGGAGAACTTGATGCGCTGGGCTACAAAGACATGCTGCGCATGGCGGTCGAGCGGGGGCTGATCCAAGATGTCATGCCGTGGTTCGGGTTCAGGGAGCTTCGCAACATCACATCACACGCCTACAACCCGGAAAAGGCGGCAAAGGTATATGCCGGCATTCCCGTTTTTGTGCGCGAAGCGCAGGCGCTGGTGGCGCGTTTGTTGCCATGAAGCCGATCGACTTGGCCGTAACTCCCGCGCAGCGCGATATCGTCGCGCAGATATTGCGGAGCATTGTTCCGCAACACCATGCCAAGGCCTTCGGATCGCGGGTGCGCCATGCATCTGAAAAGGCAAACCTCAAACCGCACGCAGACCTGGACATCGCGTTGTCGGGTCCACCGTTGGAATCGCATCAGATGTTTATCCTGCGAGACGCCTTTAGCGAAAGTGACTTGCCATTCAGGGTCGATGTGTCCATGGTCGACGATTTGCCGCCGCTGTGGCGCGATTGCGTAGCCTGGGTTGATCTCTGCACGCCGGTAACCTGAGAGCCTGAGCGTCTTTCACGCCACCTGCGAGGAAGGCGGCCTGTTCCTGCTCACCATGCATCCGCACGTGATCGGTTAGCGCTCAGGCTGTGCTGGTTGCGGCGGCCCGCTTGGCCAGCACCCCGTCGAGCCAGTCGCTGCGCATGACCGGCACGGCGGTCACCAGTTTCTCGGTGTAGGGGTGGTAGGGGCCCAGGAAGATTTTTTCGGTGTCGTCGAAGGCCACGAACGAGCCGCGCAACATCACGGCCGTGCGGTGGGCGATACGGTGCACCACATCCAGGTCGTGGGTGATCAGCACGTAGGACAGCCCCAACTCGGATTGCAGGCGGCGCAGCAGTTTCAGAATCTCCTCCGCCACCAGGGGGTCGAGCGCGGAGGTCGGCTCATCCAGGATGATCAGATCCGGGTTGGCAGCCAGCGCGCGGGCCACGCAGACACGCTGCTTCTGGCCACCCGAGAGTTCGGTCGGATAACGCGTCAGGAAGTTTTGCGGCAGCTCAACCAGGTCCATCAGCTCCTTTGTGCGGCTGTTCACTTCGCTGCTGCTCATGCCGAAGTATTTGCTGGAAGGGCGATCCAGCGTTTCTCCGACGGTCTGGTGCTCGCCCGATTTCACGTCGTGGCTGCCTCCGTGGCTGAAGTAGAAGCTGACCGGGCGACCGATGGTCTCCATCAGGGTCTGGCGCGGGTTCAGCGCTACGTCGGGTATCTGGTAGACCAGCTGGATGATGCGTTTGAGGTTCTTGCTGCGCTCGGCGAGCGACTTCGGCAACACCTGGCCCTTGAAGGTGATGGTGCCCGCCGTCGGTGGCAACAGGCCGGTGATGATGCGCGCCAGGGTTGATTTGCCCGAGCCCGATTCGCCCACCACCGCCACCGTCTCGCCCTTGCGCACATCCAGGCTCACATCCTGCACCACCTTGAACGAGCCATAGGCGGCGTCGATGTGATCGATCTTGAGGATCACCTCGGGCTTGACCGATGCCGGATCGGCACGTTCACTGGCCGCCGCGCCACGCACCGCCACCAGGCGTGCCGTGTAATCCTGCACCGGCGCCTGCAACACGCCGTCCACCGTGCCTTCTTCCACTTCCTTGCCGTGGCGCAGTACCTTGATGCGGTCGGCCACCTGCGCCACCACGGCCAGGTCGTGCGTGATGTAGAGCGCAGCGGTGCCGTATTCGCGGATCAGCGACTTGAGCAGGATCAGCACCTCGATCTGGGTCGTCACGTCGAGCGCCGTGGTGGGCTCATCCAGCACCAGGATGTCTGGACGGCAGGACATGGCCATGGCGGCCATGGCACGCTGCAACTGGCCACCCGAGGCCTGGTGCGGATAACGATCACCAAAGGTCTCGGGTTCCGGCAGGTCGAGCGACTTGAACAGGTGCCGGGCCCAGGTCTCCGCTTCCGGGCGTGTCATCAGGCCGTGGATCATGGGCGCCTCGCACACCTGGTCCATGATGGTGTGGGACGGGTTGAATGCGGCCGATGCGGATTGCGCCACATAGGCAATACGCCGGCCGCGCACGCCGCGCCGGCCGTTGGCATCGAGCTTGCGGATATCAACGCCGTCGATCTCCACCACACCGAGCGCAATGTGCACGCCGGCGCGCGCATACGACATGGCCGACAGGCCGATGGTGGACTTGCCGGCACCGCTCTCACCGATCAGGCCCAGCACTTCACCGGCGTGCAAGGTGACGTCGACGTTGTCGACGATCACATTGCCAGCGCGCACGCCTTCGAGCCGCAAACCCTTGATCTTCAGGATGATTTTATTTTCAGCGGTCATCATGTGCTCACAGTTCTGCTTGGGCACCAGAGGGGCGCGCTTCTATGGACAACAACCAGTCCACCACCAGGTTGACCGACACCGTCAGCAGTGCAATCGTCGCCGCCGGATAAATCGGCGCCATCATGCCGAAATTGATGGCCGCGGCGTTTTCGCGCACCATGCCACCCAGGTCGGCATACGGCGGCTGGACGCCCAGGCCCAGGAAGGACAGGCCGGCAATAAACAGGAAGTTGAAGCAAAAGCGCAAGCCGAACTCGGACATCAGCGGCGCCGACGCGTTGGGCAGAATTTCGCGGCGGATGATCCACCAGGTGCCCTCGCCACGCAGCCGGGCGGCTTCGACGTATTCCAGCACGGTCAGGTTCATGCCCAGTGCGCGCGCCAGCCGGAACACACGGGTCGAGTCGAGCACGGCGATGGTGACAATCAAGACCGGGATGCTGGAGCCAAACACACCCAGAATGATGAGCGCGAAAATCAGGCCGGGGATCGACAACATCACGTCCACCAGGCGGGTCAGAGCGACGTCCACCCAGCCGCCGACCACGGCGCTCAGAAAACCCAGCACGATACCGATCAGGAACGACAGTGCCGTGATGGCCAAGGCCACGCCAATCGTCATGCGGGTGCCGTACATGATGCGGGTCAGCATGTCGCGGCCGATCTGGTCGGCACCCAACCACATCGCCATGGAAGGCTCATCCCAGGTGCCGCCGATATTGGCCGATTCCGGATAGGGTGCAAGCAGCGGCGTGAAGACCGCGATCAATACGAATAACGTCACCACCACCAGGCCGAACCAGGCGGAAATAGTTGGTTTGTGTCCAAAGAGTTTCATGGCCGTTTCCTCTTGTTCTTAGCGTTTGTGGCGCAGGCGCGGGTTGACCAGGATGACCAGGATGTCGGCCAGCGTGTTGAGCAGCACAAACACCATGGCGAACACCAGGCCACAGGCCTGAATCACCGGCACGTCGCGTTTCGACACGGCGTCCACCATCAGCTGCCCCAGACCGGGATAGACAAATACGGCTTCGATCACCACCACGCCCACCACCAGATAGGCCAGATTCAGGGCAATCACCGTGATGATGGGTGCTGCCGCGTTCGGCAAGGCATGGCGCACGATGACGCGACCGCGTTTGGCACCTTTGAGAAAAGCCATTTCAATGTAGGGCGTGGACATCACCGCCAGCACCGAGCTGCGCGTCATGCGCAACATATGGGCTGCCACCAGCAACGTCAGCGTGATGGCAGGCAAGGTGGTCTGGTAGATACGCTCGGTGAGCGGCATGTCGGGAAACACCGTGGCCAGGGAGGGGAACACCTCGACGTTGACGGCAAAGAAGATGATGAGCAGATAAGCGATGAAAAACTCGGGAAAGGAGATCGCGATCAGGGTCAGTATGTTGGACAACTTGTCGGCGATCTTGGCCTCGTTGATGGCCGAATAGATGCCCAGGCCCACCGCCACCGGGATGGCGATCAGGGCGGCATAGGCAGCCAGGAACAGGGTGTTGCCCAGACGCGGCAGCACTTCGTCGACGATGACCCGCTTGTTGGTCAGGGCCACGCCCAGGTCACCCTGCAAGGCGCCTATGAGCCAGTTCCAGTAGCGCAGGTAGGCCGGCACATCGAGGCCCAACTCCTTGCGGAAAATCACCAGGGCCTCGGGCGTGGCGCCCTGTCCCAGAACGGCAGACGCCACGTCACCCGGCAGGATTTCGGTGCAGACAAAGATCAGTACCGACACTGCAAACAGTGTCAATATGCCCAACAGGAGGCGATTGAGTATGAGTTTTGCCATGGTTTCTTTCCGGTGGGACGGACGTGCGTTGTCTCGCTAGCGCAAACACTCCAGCGTGGAAATGCCTGGAAGGGTCAGACCGGCCAAAAAAAAGGCGGGGAGGAATAGTCCGCCCCGCCCTGGTTTCGTGCCGCCTGAAATTCGGTCAGCCGATCAGGCGAACCATCCTTTTTCTGCGATCCGGCCGTCGCCAAAGTCGTAGCGGCCGGAGATGGTCAGACCCTGCAGCTTGGTGCTGTGCGCGTCCAGGTAATCCTGCACACAGAAGTTGACCATGCCGGCGTTTTGCGAGACGATTTCCTGCATCTTGGCGTATTGCTGGGCGCGCTTGGCCTGATTCAGCTCAACACGTGCCTCGAGCAGCAACTTGTCGAACTCGGCGTTGACAAAGTGGGTGTCGTTCCAGGGGTTCTTCAGGCCACCGGCGAAAATGCTGGTGAGCTGGTTGTCGATGGTCGGACGGTTGCCCCAGTACACCGCGCAGAACGGTACCTTGAGCCAGACGTTGTCCCAGTAGCCGTCGCCGGAGACGCGCTTGAGCTCCATCTTGATGCCAGCCTTGGAGAGCGACTCCTGGAAGATCTGGCCAGCGTCCGTGGCACCGGAGAAGGCACCTTCAGACACCTGCAGCTCGAGTGCCGGCGCATTCAGGCCTGCCTTCTTGTAGTGGAACTTGGCCTTCTCCGGGTCATACGCGTTCATTTTCTGCTTCGGGTCGTAGAACTTCATCTTCGGTCCGACCGCATGGTCGTTGCCGATCGACGCGTAGCCGGAAAACACGTTGTCGACGATCTTCTTGCGGTCGATGCCGTATTTGAGGGCCAGCATCAGGTCCTTGTTGTCATAGGGCGCCTTGTCGGTGTGGGCGACAAACGCAAAACGGTTGCCCATGCCCGGCGTGCGCGAGATCTTGAGCTTTTTGTTCTTGGCCAGCAGGGCGGCGGTCTTGGGGTCAGCGCGGTTGATGATGTCCACCTGCCCGGTAACCAGGGCCTGGGTGCGGGCGGCAGAGTCGCCGATGTAGCGCAGTTCGACCCGGTCGAAGTGGCCGCGGCCCGGTTTCCAGTAGTTGCCGGCTTTGCGCTTGAAGGTGGCGCGCACACCGGGCTGGAACTCTTCCAGCGTGAAGGCGCCGGTGCCGTCGGGCTTGGTCCAGTCCTTGAAGCCATTGGGCACCACGATGATGTGGTAGTCGCTCAGGTTGAACGGCAGGTCGACGTTGCCATTCTTCATCACGATCTGGATCGTGTTGGCATCGATCTTCTTGACATCGGTCACGTCGGCCAGCAGTGCTTTGGCAGGTGACTTGGTCTCGCCGCGGTGCATGTTGATCGAGTAGATGACGTCGTCGGCATCCAGTGTCTTGCCCGAGGTGAAGGTAATGCCCTTGCGGATATGAAAGGTCCAGTCGGCAGCGCCAGGCTTGACATCCCACTTCTCGAACAGCTCGCCGGTGGCGTCGCCCTTGTCATTGACCTCGACCAGGTTGTTCCAGAGCATCAGGCTCATGTTGATCGGGATCGAGTCGGCATAGGTCACCGGGTCCAGGCTGTCGGACGGTGAACCGCCTTCCATACCCATGCGCAGGGTGCCGCCCTTTTTCGGCGCGCCCTGGGCCATGGCAGGCATGGCACCAAAGGTTGCGGACAGTCCCAGAGCAGCAGCGCCGGTAAGGATTTGACGGCGGTCAATGATGATGCCTGATTCCGTCGTGGTTTCGTTTGTTGCCATATAGTAAGTACTCCAATCAATTCGAATAACAGTTCCCCGAACGCCTCCATCACCCACGATGGTCATTTCGGGCAGCCCGAGGGCAACCAGCTTTGCACTCTTGGCGGATCGTACAGCAGGACCCCGCGCGTCAGGCATCCAGACAATCCCTTAGTTGGCATGGTGTTGCTGTATCGGCGCATCAGTTACTTGAATTGACGGCAGGACGAATTGTCGGAATCTGGTCGCCAAGGTGTTTTTTGGGGTCGCATTTGGCTCCGCTGGCAGCGACCCTCCTCGTCCTCAACGTACCATGGACTCCCGGCGGGCGGAGCGCGATGTGTCAGGGCAAGCGGTCGTCCTTGGGGCTGCGCCCGAAACGCTCCCGGTAGGTCCTGGAAAAATGCGATGACGAGCTGAAACCGCAGGCCAGGCCGACCGCGAGGATGGCCATGTCGGTCTGACGGAGCAATTCCTGCGCCCGGTCCAGCCGCACGCCGGTATAGAAATGTGCCGGCGTATCGCGCAGGTGGGCGCTGAACAGCCTCTCCAGTTGGCGTCGCGTGACCGTGATCATCTGCGCCAGGTCGTCGGCCGTCAACGGGTCTTCGATATGCTCCTGCATCAGCTTGACCACCTGTATCGTCTTGCGGTTGTGCAGGCCATACCGGGCCGAAATCTCCATGCGCTGGTGGTCGCCCCGGCTGCGGATGCGGCCCAGCACAAACTGCTCCGACACCCGCTTCGCCAGATCCCGGCCGTGTTTTTGCGCCATCAGTGCCAGCATCATGTCGATGGCCGCCGTGCCGCCGGCACAGCTGATGCAGCGCTGGCCGATCTCGAACAACTCCTCGGTCACCGGCAATTGCGGGTAACGCTCGGCAAAAGCCGCGCGCGCCTCCCAATGCAGCGTGACCGGCTCACCACCCAGCAAACCGGCTTCGGCCAGCAGGAAGGCCCCGGTATCGATCGCCCCCAACCGCGCGCCGTCCCGCTGCGCGCTGCGCAACCAACGCGCCACAGGTGCGCCATACAGCGCCAGCGGATTGAAACCCGCCACCACGAAGACCGTCGCGACCTTGCGGGTGTCTGGCAACACCGTGTCGGCATTGATCGACATGCCGTTGCTGGCGATGACGGGGCCGCCGTCGATACTCAGGATCTGCCAGCGGTACGAGTCAGGACGAAACCGGTTGGCCACGCGCAAGGGCTCGATGGCCGAGACAAAACCCATGACCGAGAACTCGGGCAGCAGCAGGAAATGGATGAGCTGGGGCTGGTTTTCTGTCGTCGGTGACATGGCATTCGGGCGCTGGGATTGGCGGATGCTAACAACACACGCAAACACATGCTGCTCAGGCGGCGCTTGCGCTGCGGATCAGCCATTCGCGCAGGATGCGGATCTTGGAGTGCTGCGCGCGGTCTGGCGGGTAGACCAGGTAGTAGCCAATGCCCTGCTTGATCGTTTGTTTGAACGGCGCCACAAGGATGCCGTCGCGCAGGCTTTCGCGCACCAGGTTCAGATCACCAATCGCCACACCCTGGCCGCGGGTCGCCGCCGCCAAAGCGAGCTCCAGCGTGTCAAAGGTCTGACCCCGGCGCGCGTCCTTGTTCTCTACGCCGGCCGCATGCAGCCAGCGCGGCCAGCCGTCCAGCGGGTCGCAGTGCAGAAGCGGCAAACGCAACAGCTCGGCCGGGCTGGCGAGTTGCGCCGCCATTTGCGGAGAGCACACCGGGGTCAGGACCTCGGCCATCAGCGCAACCGCCTCCACGCCGACCCACACACCGCGCCCCTGAACCACCGCCGCATCCACGTCGGAACGCTCAAACTCCGGCTCCCACGAATCGTAGGTGGTGATACGCACATCCACATCCGGCAAAAGAGCGCGCAGCTCAGGCAGGATGGGAAGGAACCAGCGGGACGTGAATGTGGGCGGCATGCGCAGCACCAGCACCTGGCCACTGGTTTTCAGGCCATCACATGCGCCGGCCAGGCGTCCAAGCGCGTCGTCGACGACAGGCAGCAATCGCTGGCCCTCGGCGGTCAGCCTCAGCCCCAGCTTGTGACGGGTGAAAAGCGCGCAGCCGAGGTACTTTTCAAGCTGTTGAATTTGGCGGCTGACTGCTCCCTGGGTGACGAACAACAACTCGGCCGCTTTGCTGAAACTGCCAGCGGCCGCTGAGGCGGCAAACACCGTCAGTCCATGTAATGGCGGCAACCGTCGATGGAACAAATGAACATCGGATCCATGCGTTTTATGAATGTTAGACATGACTATTTTTGAGCTCCATGTAGTTGCGGCAGTTATAAACTCGGTCGATCTCTTTTCAGGCAATCCATGTTGCCATCTCATCGGTAAAGCGTACAGCAGACCATGCCGCATTGGCAATCCATGAAAATCCGTCGCATCACCGCCACCCCGATCAACTTCCCGCTGGAGGCCCCCTATGGCTGGGTGTTTGGCGAATTGCCCGGTTTTTCGCAAACCATCGTCGAGGTGGAAACCGAGGACGGCATCGTCGGGCTGGGTGAAGCTTCGGGCGCCGGCGCCGCAACACTGATCACCGATCTGCTCGGGCCGCGCCTGGTCGGCCACGACGCGATCGACATCGCGGGCGCAGAGTTCAAGTGCCTGCCGTATTGGGTGAGCGTGCAGAGCATCAATGACATGGGTCGCATCGCCGCCTTCGGCGCGATCGAGATGGCTCTGTGGGACATCCGCGGCAAGGCCTGGAAGCAGCCGCTGTACCAACTGCTGGGTGGCGCGGTGCGCAAGCACATACCGTTCACCGATTACTTCTCGCTGCGCGGCGACGGGCCGATCCTGGCTGGCTTGCCCCCTGTGCGCGGCGAGCGCACACCCGAAGAGGTGGCTGACTACTGTGTGATGCTGCACGAGACACATGGCACGACGTTTTTCGAGGGCAAGTTTTCCACGCCCGATCCGCAGGACTCGTTGCGCATGCTGGAGCTGATACGCAAACGCCTGGGCGACGGCATCATGCTGCGCATCGACTCCAACCACGCCTACTCGCTGGCCACCGCGCGCCGCCTGGTGCGGCCACTGGAGGACCTGGGCGTGCGCAACTGGGAAGATCCGGTGGGCACCATCGAGGAGATGCGCGAGTTGCGCCGCCACTGCCCAATTCCGTTTTCGACCCACAACCTGGATCTGGCCCGCGCGATGGACTTGCGCGTGCCCGACGCCATTGTTGGCAACCCGACACTGCTGGGCGGCATCGGACGCTTCGTGCGCTTCGTGGGCGCCTGCGAACATGCGCGCATCGACTTCTGGTGTTACAGCGGCGACTCGGGCATTGGCAGCTCTGCCTACCTGCACCTGTGCGCGGCGCTGGGCTGGATCCGCGAGCCCAACCAGTCGCTTTTTCGCATGCAGCCGGTCGACATCATCGAGCAAGGACCATTTCGCCCGAAGAACAACACCGTGCCGGTACCTGAAGGCCCAGGCTTGGGCGTGACGCTGAATCGCGACATGCTCAAACGGCTGCACCAGGATTACCTGGACAACGGAGCGATGAACAAATACCACGACCCGGCGCGGCCAGGCACCTACCGCCGCTTGCCATTGCAATGAGCGCTGCTTCACTGAGCCCGCAAAGGCACATCGCAACCGGAATGACAGCTCTCGGCCCATTGCGGTCGTTGGTTTTTCGGCTGGCGCGATGCCATTGTTTGGGCCAGCGTGGCGGGTGTCCGCGCCGTTCTGCTTGCAGTCTCGCGCAGATGGTGTTGCAGCACACCATGGGGTTGGCGCGACCCCAG
>JANOTG010000267.1:0-9246 GCA_031416215.1 Betaproteobacteria bacterium | reverse complement strand
GTTCGCTGCGCTCTCTACGCTCAGACAGCCGCGATGAGAATGAGGACGAACGCGCTTCGCGCTGGCCGCAAGCCCTGCGCTCCTCAGCGCCACAGAGGCGCACCGCGCGCCATCCCCACAGGCCGGTGCCGCCAGGTTTGTGGTCTGCGGGAGTCGGGGCCCGGACCTCCCCACAGCCAACCACCCATGCGGGCGTGGCGGGTGGCTGCGCCGGTCTGCTGAAAGTATTCGCGCATGCCACAGAGTCACGCACTCCCGCTTCGGGGGACGCCCAACCCCCTTGGTGTTCTCAAACACCTTCTGCGCGTGACTGCACGCAGACCGGCGCGCCCGCCCCCCACGCTGGCCCAAACAACGGCATCGCGCCAGCCGAAAAACCAACGACCGCAATGGGCCGAAAGCGGCCATTGGTCGCAACGCGGGCGCCAAGTGCTTGATGCCATGCGGCGAGGGTTTCATGCCGCTTCCCGGGTGCCGGGATGCTCCAAGGCCTGCTGTGCATACCAGTCGATGATCTCGGAACCCGTGGCGCACCACACGCCGCTGTGCGACAACACATATTCCAGAGCCTGGGCCAGGTGCTCGATGCGGTGCGGTTGCCCCATGATGAAGGGGTGTACGGCGATATTCATCACCTTTCCGTGTTCGGCCCCTTCGGCATACAGCGTGTCGAACTCGTCGCGGATCTTCTGCGCGAAAGCGGCGCCTTCCATGCCACGGCGCCAGCAGATGCTGTCGTTGATCTCCATGCTGTAGGGCAGTGAGAAGAGCTCACCCCGGCGAACCTGGATGGGTGTGGGCTGGTCGTCGTGGTACAGGTCACACAGGTACCGGATGCCAGCCTCGGCGACCAGGTCGGGGGTGTTCAGGGTGTTGGATGCGGCCGGTGAGAACCAGCCCTGGAAGTCCTTGCCCGTGACGCTGCGGTGGATTTGCTGGCACTCCCGGATCGCCGCGCGCTCTTCGTCCTCGTCCATGCTCCAGTGGTAACGCGTGTTGTACAGGCCGTGCGACATCAGCTCCCAGGAGCGTTTGAGCATCGCCTCGGCAATGTCGGGGTACATCTGCAGCACCGCCATGGACAAGGACACGGTGCACGGCAACTGGAAGCGGTCGAACACGTCCATCAGGCGCCAGACGCCGACCCGGTTGCCGTAGTCGCGCAGCCCGTAACCCAGGATGTCCGGGTGCGGCATGCGCGGCCAGGGGTTGCGCACCCGCACTTGCTGCGGCAGGTATTCGTAGTGCTCGATGTTGGGTGCCACCCACAAGGCGATCCGGGCGCCGCCGGGCCAACGCAGTGGCGCACGGTCGGGCGCGGCAGAGTATGCGATACGCTCGATGGGAGCAGGCATCAAAGTACCTTCACTCTTTGAGCTGCGGTGCGAGCTTGCTTGGGGGCGGCCCGGCGCGGCGCACATGGCTGCCTGGTGTCGTTCGAAAGCATGGATGCTGCCAATGGTTCAGTTACAGGAGAAACACAAATGCCAGTGATTTCAGTCACCCTGCTGCCAGGGTACAGCCGCGAGGCGCAGGAGCGTCTCGTGGCCCGCGTGGCCGTGGCCGCACGTTCGGTCATCGCGGCGTCGGCGGCGGGTACGACCGTCTTCGTGCAGCTTGCCCACACCTACCAGCGCGACGGCAAGGTGTTTGCCGCTGGCGGCTCGGAACGCCCCGATGCCAGCGCCCTGGTGCGCGACTTTCTTGGTCTCATGCAGGCGCGCAAGCTGGCCGCGGCCCAGGCCAGGCTGGCACCCGGATTCAGCATGCATTTTCCGGGCAGCGCACCGATGCACCGGCTGGAGGAACTGGTGCAGTGGGGCAGCACGCGGTACCGCAGCGTGGGCAAGACCTTCGAGCGCTTCGACGAGAGTTGGAGCGGCGACGGAGCGGTCGTCACCTGTTCCGGCACGCTGCACGGCGTGTGGCTGGACGGCTCGGCGTTCGAAGGGGTGCGTTTCCTGGACCGGTTCGATGTGCGTGATGGGCTCATCGAGCGCCAGGACGTCTGGAACGACCTGGCCCTGGTGATGCCACAAGCGGCGGTCGCCCCGGCCTGAGCATCGCCATTTTGCTTTGGCCCGCGGTTCAGGCTTGCGCCGTTGTCCAGGCATCCAGGATCTCGCTGCCGGTTGCGGCCCAGACGCCTGCGTGACCCATGATGTGCGCCAGGGCCTGCTCCAACGCGCCGATGCGGTAGGGCTGGCCAATCACCCAGGGGTGCAGCGACAGTGCCATGATGCGCCCGCCCTGGGTGGCTGATTCGCGGTACAAGGCGTCGAACTGGTCACAGACCTGGTCGCGGAAGTCGTCCTCGGTGTGGTGGTTCTGCACCAGGATGGTGTGGTCGTCCATGTCGATCGGGTGCGGCATCGCGTGGATCGGGCCGCTCGGCGTGCGCATGGCAAACGGCATGTCGTCGTTGACCCAGTCGCACAGGTAATCGAGCCCGGCTGCAGCCAGCAGGCCGGTAGTGGCCGCCGACTCCGACTTGGCGGGTGACAACCAGCCGCGCACCGGCTGGCCGCAAGCCTGGCGCAACACACTCAGCGAGTCGGTGATGAGTTTTTGCTCCTGGTCCAATGGCAGGCCAGCATGGTGCAGATGGTCCATGTCCAGTCCGTTGGCGATGATCTCCCAGCCGCGCTGTGTGCATTCGCGGACCAGCGACGGGTAACGCACCGCCACCGCCGCGTTCACCGCCACCGAGGCCCGGATGCGGTGCCGCTCCAGCGCCTGCATGATGCGGAAGATGCCAACCCGGTTGCCATAGTCGCGCAGGCTGTAATGCCGCAGGTCGGGGTAGGCCGTCTGCATGGCACCCGGCGGCTTGAACGGAACACCTTTCATGTTCAGCGGGAACCACTCCAGGGCCGGTACGACCCACAGCGCGACCCGCGCGCCGCTGGGCCAGGCAACGGGCTTGCGGCGCGGCAGGATCGACCAGTCGTAACGGTCGTGGTCCATACCGTAGCGGCGCTGCGGGTAGTCGAGGTGTTCGTTGCCCACGCTCATGACGCACTCTGCGCGCATCGCACCGCTTCGAACTTTGACTTGGGGATGCCTTGGTGGTTCATGGCGCTTCTCCAACTGGCTGCGCCGCGGCGGCGAATACATCGTGGTAGTGCTCGTTGAAGTGTTTGGCGATCTCGCGCCCGGTGGCCAGCCAGACCTTGTCGTGGCCGGTGATGTAGCTCAGGGCTTCCTCGAACGCGGCCATGCGGTAGGGCTGGCCCACCAGATAGGGGTGCAGCGGGATGCACATCACGGTGCCCGAGTGTTCGCCCTCGGCAGACAGGCGGTCGAACTGCCGTTTCAGGATGTCGGCGTAACGGCGCGGCTGCACCAGGTTGACGTTGTAGACAATGACGTCGTTCATCTCCAGCGAATACGGAACACTGGTCAGCCGGCCGCTGCGCACCTTGACCGGGCCGGGCTGGTCGTCGTGAAAAAGGTCGCAGATGTAGGTCAGGCCCAATTCGGCGACCAGGTCCAGCGTGTTGTCGGTGTAGGTCAGGGCGGGCGCCAGCCAGCCATCGAGTTTTTGCCCGGTGTGTTTGCGGATGGTGTCGATCGAGTCCTGGATGACGGCGCGCTCCTGTTCCTCACTCATGCCCATCAGGTAGCGCGTGTTGTAGGTGCCGTGCGAATAGAACTCCCAGTCCTCTGCCATGCAGGCCTGGATGATCTCGGGGTGGTGTTCACACACCGCCACGTTGAGCGACACGCTGCCGCGCATGCCGCAGCGCTTCATGGCATCGAGCATGCGCCAGAAACCGACGCGGTTGCCGTAGTCGCGGTAGGCGTAGTTCAGCACGTCGGGCGCGGGCCGGGCCCAAGCGGCGCGTGCCGGGTTCTTGGGCGGCTCCAGCTCGTAAAACTCGATGTTCGGCGCGACCCAGAAAGCCACCCTGGCGCCCCCCGGCCAGACGATCGGCGGCCGATGGGACCAGGGCAGGTAGTCGTACAGCCCGGGGTCGCGTCTGGTCAACGGCCCGCTCCCGGCGCCGGCGGCACCTTGCGCAACTGGACCATGGTTTCCTCGACCGACAACACGTCGGCGTATTTCAGGGTCAGGTCATACAGGTTGGCGAAGTGCGGGCCCTCGTGTTTGTCGGCCACGCATTCCTCGGGAACGATGGTCCGGAAGCTGCGTTGCAGGCTGTCGACCGCCGTGGCGCGCACACAGCCCGAGGTGGAGCCGCCCGTGAGCACCACGGTATCGACGCCGTGGAAGCTGAAGATGGAGCCCAGGTTGGTCTCGAAAAACGCAGAGGCCATGCGTTTGTTGATGATGATGTCGCGCTGCCGGTCGATGACCAGGCGGTCGTCGAGCTCCGAGCGGCGGCTGCCGACCTTGATGTTCTGCAGCGAATCCGGCGTGTTGGTGCGGGTGCCCCATACGCCGGCGTCCTCGCCCGACTCCATGTAGGCCACATACGTCCACACCACCGGGAAGCCGCGCGCGCGGAACTCGGCCGCCAGCGCGTTCACATGCTCGAGTTGCCGCGGGTCGGTTTCATAGGCGGTGGCGAACTCGCCGACACAGGTGTAGGCCTTTTGCAGGTCGATGTTGATGAGGGCTGGGAATCTGCCGAAACCGAAACGCTTGCGGGTGGGGTTGGCCTTGACCGCGGCGTACAGCTGGCGGCTGGTCAGACTGGAGTTTTCCATTGGGTTGGTCCTTTGAAATGATGATGCATGGCCGGTATTGTTCTGTCAATAGGACAATTGCAGATGACCTGTCCGGGGCGGCTGGATTTGCCTCTGGCCCTGTTTTCACCCGCATGCTCAGGCCGCTGCAGGCGGCGGCGTGGCCTTGCAGGCCGTCAGAATGACCGGATCATCGGCGCGCCGCTGTGGCAGCATCACCGGCAGTCGCCCCCAAAGGATGAAGGCAAACGCGTCAGACATCGCAATCGACCCGAGTACGGACCTGCAGAGGCCGCGCGCTACGTGCGCTCGCCCGCCGCGACCCAGAGAACCTGCTTGTGGGTCGCGCTGATCCCCAGGGCGACGCGCAGGCCACGTTCCATCCCCTGATCAAGCCGGCGAGCACGGAGCCTCTGCAGCGCCTGCTGAGGGGGTGAAGTCTTCGACGGCCGCGGGCCGCGTGGAAACCTGGATACCAAAATACCCGCCGGTGAATGGACCTCACACGATCCATTCACCGTGCGTCAGCAGCTCGCTGAAGAAAGCCTGCAGTGTGGCGCTGCCCATGCTGTACGGATCGAAACTGGCGGTGTGCGAATACTTGTAGAAAATTTGGTGGTTGACCGCCTGCGGCGCCAGCGAACCCATGTCCCAGCTGGTGAAGCGGCGGCTGGTGATTTCAGCAAAATCGAGCACGGCGGGCTCGATGTGGCGCGGGTCGGCCAGGATGTGGTGGTAAAGGCGGTTGACCTCAGCGCGATCCCCCTCGAGTTGCTGCAAGAAGATGCCGTTGGCGAGGCACAGTGCGCCTGTGACGCCGACGCGCGCGTTGTTGCGTTGCGAGGCTTTGAGGATGCTGGCCAGATCGTCATTCGTGAAAACGGGTGAGGTGCGGCTGGCGTAGGTGAGCTGGATGAGCATGGTGGGTGGTCCGGGGTTGTTGCGGGCGGCTTGAATGTGTCCGATTTGTCAATTGTCACCGGGCTCCGGCAAATGCGTTCGCAGACCAAGCATCCCCCCGCCAGCGCGCCGTCACCGTGGCAGTCTGGCGCGCCGATCAAACCACGCGGCGTAACCAGGCAGTCAAGACGAGCAGGTCAGCCGGGAGTCCAGGATGCCGGGTATATAGTGGTTCGTATCGGTCAACCACGACAACGGAATCACCCATTGCCAACAAGCATGATGCCCTTCGAGTCCGCAGCGACCTTCCTCAAGCCCGACGGCGGCGCAATATCCATTGTGCCGAGTGCCATCGACGGGTTCTTCAACAGCCAGCCCGGTTCACCGGCCTACAGCCATGCATGAAATCGTCTGCCCGCACTGCGGCAAGGCATTCAAGATCGACGAAGCCGGTTATGCGGACATCCTGAAGCAGGTTCGTGATGGCGAGTTCGAGAAGCAACTGCACGAGCGGCTCGCGCTGGCGGAGCGAGACAAGCGTAACGCCGTCGAGTTGGCCGAGACAAAACTTGCCAGCGCCATGCAGAAAGTTGCCGTAGCCAAGGACTCCGAAATCCAGCGGCTGCAGGCCAAGCTCGATGCGGGTGAGGTCGCGCGCGAGCTCGCCGTGACACGGGCACTCAGCGCCCTGGAAAAGGAGCGCGACGCGCTGAAGGGCGGCCTGCAGCGGGCAGAGCTGGAAAAGCAGCTTGCCGAGAAATCGCTGAAGGACAAGTACGAGACGCAGATCAAGGACCGCGATGACGCGATCGAACGCCTGAAGGACATGAAGGCGCGACTGTCGACCAAGATGGTTGGCGAAACACTCGAGCAGCACTGTGAGACGGAGTTCAACCGCATTCGGGCGATGGCGTTTCCGAAGGCCTATTTCGAAAAAGACAACGACGCGCGGACCGGCAGCAAAGGTGATTACATCTTTCGCGACTCGGACGACGCGGGCATCGAGATTGTCTCGATCATGTTCGAAATGAAGAACGAGAGCGACCGTACCGCGACCCGGAGCCGGAACGAGGACTTCCTCAAGGAGCTCGATCGCGATCGCACCGAAAAGGGATGTGAGTATGCAGTGCTGGTTTCCCTGCTGGAGCCCGACAGCGAGCTGTACAACACCGGAATCATCGACGTGTGTCACCGCTTCCCGAAAATGTACGTCGTGCGACCGCAGTTTTTTCTTCCCCTCATCACCCTGCTGCGCAACGCGGCGATGAACACGCTCAAATACAAGTCGGAGCTGGCACTGGTCAAGGCGCAGACCATCGACATCGCAAACTTCGAAACGGAGCTGGAATCGTTCAAGACCGCCTTTGCGAAAAACTACGAGCTCGCATCCAAACGCTTCCAGACGGCGATCGACGAGATCGACAAGTCGATCGACCACCTGCAAAAGACGAAGGAGGCGCTGCTCGGCACCGACCGGAACCTTCGTCTCGCAAACGACAAGGCGCGCGATGTGACGATCAAGAAGCTGACGCGTGGCAACCCGACGATGGCGGCCAAATTTGCCGAGCTGAAAGACAGTGGCCCGTCCGATGCCCAATGAGGTAGCGTCTCCGCACCCCGCATTGCCCGGTCCTGCCCGGTGAGTACCAACCATATTCCAAGGAGCCCCCATTGACCACCCACCAGCACAACGGCGCAGACCTGCTGTGTGAAACGCTGCTCGCCAACGAGGTGGATGTGTGTTTCGCCAACCCCGGCACGTCCGAGATGCACTTTGTTGCCGCGCTGGACCGGCAACCCGCGATGCGCTGTGTGCTGGGGCTGTTCGAAGGTGTGGTCACCGGGGCTGCCGACGGTTATGCCCGCATGGCCGAAAAGCCCGCTTGTACGCTGCTGCATACCGGCCCCGGCCTGGCCAACGGCCTGGCCAACCTGCACAACGCCAAACGCGCCAATACGCCGATGGTGAATGTGGTGGGCGACCACGCCAGCCACCACCTGGCGTTCGATGCGCCGCTGACCTCGGATATCGAGAGCCTGGCACGGCCGATGTCACACTGGGTCGGCCGCAGCAGCAGTGCCGACGATGTCGGGCACACGGCAAACGCAGCCATCACTCAGGCGCGCAGCGCGCCGGGGTGCGTCAGCACCATGATCCTCCCCGCCGACCATGCCTGGAACCCGACCACCATCGCAGCGACCAGGGGCCCCGCTCCGAGTGCCCCGCACAGCGTGGAGGGTGATCGGCTGGCCGAGGTCGTGCGCGCTCTCAGGCAGGCCGGCACCAACCGGCACAACACCGTCATCCTGCTGGCCGGAAAAAGTTTGCGCGACGAAGGCCTGGCGCTGGCGAGCCAGATCGCCGCCGCCACCGGCGCTCGGATTCTCACGCAACAGGCGAATGCGCGGGTCGAGCGTGGGCTGGGCCGGGTCATGCTCGATCGGGTGCCCTATGTGGTGGACAAGGCGCTGCAGATGTTTGTCGGCACGCGACGCATGATCTTGGTTGGCGCCAAGGCTCCGGTGGGATTTTTCGGTTACCCCGGCAAACCCAGCAGCATGTTGCCTGCCGACTGCGAGGTGATCTGTGCCGCGCGGCCGGATGAAGATCTGGTCGGTTGCCTGCGTCAGCTGGCAGAGCGCCTGGGTATCAACAATTCGGTTGGCACAGCGTCACCGCATCGTGACATGGTTGCCAGCCGGCGTGATCTGGCGCTGCCCGGTGGTGAGTTGACGGCGTCGAGCATTGCACACAGCGTGGTCGCCCTGATGCCCGACCAGGCCATCATCTGCGACGAAAGCGTGAGTTCCGGGCGCGACTTTTTCCCTCTGAGTTACCACGCGGCCCGGCACGACTACCTGCAGCTGACCGGTGGCGCCATCGGTCTCGGCCTGCCATTGGCAACCGGGGCTGCCATTGCGGCGCCGGAGCGTAAGGTGATCACGCTGCAAGCCGACGGGAGCGCGATGTATACCGTGCAAGCCCTGTGGACCCAGGCGCGCGAGAAGCTCAACGTGGTGACCATCATCTTTGCCAACAAGCGTTATGCCATCCTGCATGGCGAGCTCAGAGACGTGGGCGCAGGCGCCCCCGGGGTCAATGCTAGGAGAATGCTGGACATCGACGACCCGGCCCTGAACTGGGTGGGGCTCGCACAGGCCATGGGTGTGGAGGCGGCCAGTGCCAGCAGCAGCGAGGCCTTCAACGACCTGCTGGCAGCGGCACTGGCCCTGCGCCGGCCATTTCTGATCGAGGCCAATATTTGACTGTTGCGGGGCGTGGTTACTCTGCCTATGCTGATCATCCAGTCGCCGCATTGCAGCGACGTGGTCTGGCAACAACGGGGATGCGCGTTATCCAGGCACTGAAGGTACACTCTGGGGTTGCAGTCGCTGTGTCGACTGCCTCCCATCAACAGCCTCTGGATGAACACCATGAACCGCTGTCAGTTTCTATCCCCACCGCTCGCTCTTGGCCTGGCGCTGTTTTGTTCTGTCGGGCTGTGGTCGGTGTCGGCCCAGGCGCAGGAACAGGGCGTGCGCGAGTTCCCAGCGGCCGCGAAGCGCGCCACCCTCGCCGTGACCCAACCTCCCGAGGTATTGCTCAATGGCAACCCGGAGCGCCTCGCCCCGGGGGCCCGTATCCGCGGTGTCAATAACGTCTCGGTGATGTCCGGGTCGCTGATCGGGCAG
>JANOTG010000266.1:0-2942 GCA_031416215.1 Betaproteobacteria bacterium | reverse complement strand
TGCGTATTCCGGTCATCGTGACCGCTGATTCCGGTGGATCGTGACCGGTCGCGCAGCGTGGTGAGTTGCGCGTTCAAATTGTAGGTGTGCCGGTCACGATGTCTGGGTATTGGGGTCCTTCTTGATGTTTTTGGGCTTCTGACGGAGAGAGTCGCCCGTCAGGGTGAAACGGTGATGCTTTTGCATGAGGCGATCCAGAATGGCGTCGGCAATCGTGGCGTCACCGACCCACGCGTGCCAGTGCTCAATCGGCAATTGGCTGGTGATGATGGTGGCTTTGTTGGCCGCCCGGTCGTCGATGATTTCCAGCAGATCGGCCCGGGTCTGGCTGTCCAGTCCGGTCATCCCCCAGTCGTCCAGTAGCAGCACGTCGGTGCGTGCGAGTTGGATCAGCCACTTGCCGAACGTCCCGTTGCCGTGGCGCATGCGCAGTTCTTCGCCCATGCGCGGCACCCTTTGGTAGACGGCCGAATGGCCACGCCGGCAGGCGTACTGCGCCAGCGCACAACCCAGCCAGGACTTTCCCGCGCCGGTGGGGCCGGTGATCAGCACGCTGTGCCCGCTGTCGATCCAGTCACCGAGTGCCAGGCTCATGACGGCGCGCCGATCCAGCCCGCGGCCGGAGCGGGCGTCGACGTCCTCGATGGCCGCCTGGGGATATTTCAGGTGCGCCTGCTTCAACAGCCGCGTTTGCCGCTTGTCGTTGCGCCAGTGCACTTCGCGGTCCACCAGCAGGGCCAGGCGCTCCTCGAAGCTCATCGCGGTCATCCCGGCCTGGGTGAGTTGCTCCTGCAGTCCGCCGGCCATGCCGTTGAGCTTCAAGCCGCGCAGTTGTTCGAGTGTCGTGTTCATCATCATGGGGTGTACCTTGTTGTTGTTCGTGGTTGTCATTGATAGTGCCCAGGGCCGCGGACATTGGCGTGCTCGGGGCTGGTCCATTCGGTGGTCGTGATGGGGGCCAACTGGTCGCGGCCACTGGTCAGGATGTCGCGCACATGGACGACCCTGGTAGTGCCCAGTTCCAGCGCGATCAGGCAGGCTGCTTCCAGCCGTGGTTTGCCAAAGCGCTTGACCAGCGCCAGCAATCCCAGGCAGGCCCGGTAGCCGTGCTCAGGGTGTTTGCGCTCAGTCAAGATCCGCTCCACACTGCGCCCGGTGGCTACGCCAATGCTCTGGCCCCAGTGGATGAGGCGCTGTGGCGACCACTGCATGTGTGCCTGGTGGGCCTGCGGCATGTGTTCGGCCAGCGTCGTGAAGCCGCCCACATGGGCGCTGCGCAGGTGCGAGGCCACACGCTCTCCGCGGTGCACAACCTCCACCGTGCGTGCCGTCACCCGCGCCTCCATGACCCGCCCGACCAGGGCGTTGGGCACGCTGTAGCGATGGCCCTCGAACTCGACGTGGTAGTCGATGTGCACGCGTACCGTCTTGAAGGTGGCTATCTCGTAGGGTTGTGCCGGCAACGATTGCAACGCAGGCGCATCCAGTTCCTTGAAGGCGCTGGCACGGCTGCCGGGAAGTTTCTGAAACAGCTTGAGGTTGAGTTGTTCCAGCAAGGGGCCAATGGCCTCGTTGACGTCGTCGACACTGGCAAAGCGCTGGTGGCGCAGGCGCATCAGAATCCAGCGCTCCACCACCTGCACAGCCGACTCGACCTTGCCCTTGTCCTGCGGGTGGTAGGGGCGTGCCGGCAGCACCGAGGTGCCGTAGTGGCGAGCGAAGTCCTCCACCGTGTCGTTGGCCCGGGGTTCGTACCGGTTGGGGTTGGCGATCAGGGCGCGGGGGTTGTCGGGAACGATGAGCTGGGGCACGCCGCCAATGAAGGTCAGCGCCTGGGCGCAGGCTCCGAGCCAGTCGGCCATGGTCTCGCGAGGCGTGGCGCAGGCAAACGTGTAGCTCGATGCGCCCAACGCGGCCACGAAGATGTGGGCGCGGCTGCCATCGGCCAGCCCGATCGTGGGGCCTGCGAAGTCGATGAACAGCTTCTCGCCGGCGCGGTGGATCTGGCGCATGGAGCGCTTGAGGGTCTTGGCATAGCGGCGGTAGTTCTCGCAGAACTGGGAGTAACTGTGGATCGTCTGGCCGGGGTGCTGCGTGCCATGCTCCTCCCACAGCAGCATCAGCGTCATGCCTTTGCGGCGCAGTTCCTGGTGTGTGCGCCCGTAGTCGGGCGCCACGAAGCCGCTGGCGCGTTGGGGCGCACCAACCAATCGGTGCTGCAGGGCGGCCTCGTCGAGCAGTTGAACCTGTGCCCAGTCCAGGCCGGCGGCGGCGGCCGCGCTGACGTACTTGGCGACGACGCCTTTGGAGATGCCCAGCGACGCGGCGATGCGTTCGTGCGAGAGCTGGGCGTCGAGCTTCAGACGCAGAACGTCCTTGATCTTGCGCATAGTGATCCTTCGGGTATCGGGCATGCCGGCTCCAGCAAAGGCTGGGAGGCTACCCGCATGGGGGGAACAAATATGCGCAACGCATCACGCTGCTGACCTATGCCGTTCCGGCATCGTGACCGACGATTCCGGCGTCGTGACCGACATTCCGGCCGAGGTCAGAAATCGGTCACGATAAACCGGAATGACCGGTCACGACAAACCGGAATCGTCGGTCACGATCGGCCGGAATGACCGGTCACGATCGACCGGAATACCCAATTGCCAACATTGGCACTTCGGCTGGCGCGACACCTGGTCCCGGGCCAGCGCGGCGGGCGTCCGCGCCGCTCTGCTTGCAGTCTCGCGCAGATGGTGTTGCAGCACACCATGGGGTTGGCGCGACCCCGGATGCGGGAGTGCGTGACTCTGTGGCATGCGCGAATACTTCCAGCAGACCGGCGCAGCCACCCGCCACGCCCGCATGGGTGGTTGGTTGTAGGGCAGTCCGGGCTCCGACAGTCCGAAGACCAGGAGCCCAGCGTTGCGGCAGGCGCACAGCGGCGCGGGCGA
>JANOTG010000265.1:0-20441 GCA_031416215.1 Betaproteobacteria bacterium | reverse complement strand
GCCCATGCCAATGCCTGCATCACCACGTCGTCGCCCGCCGCGATGCGCAGCGGATCGACCGCAAAGCCCTGACCACCCCCTGCGAGAAACGCCACCACCTGGGCATTGGTGGTCGCCGAGCAGCTTCCAGACACGATGGCGCGCAGTCCCCGAGGCGCGGGCAGTGTGGCGGCCCGCGCCTCGGCTGACAGCCCATGCAGGGCGGGTATGCCGATGGCCAGGCCGGAGCCAGCCACCACAAGCGGCAAGGTGGCTGCGGCTGCGGCCAGCTGGCGCAGGTCGTCGTCGTCGACGGCGTCCACGATAGCCAGAGCAACTCCCTGATGGCGCAAGGCCGCAATCCGCTCGCCAATGGCTACGGCACCCGACGACACCACGCGGTGGTCGATCAGCCCGACGCGGTGGCGTGTCTGCGCCTGCAGCACACGCACCAGGTTGGCATCGGTCATGGGCGTCAGCGGATGGTTGCGCATCGGGCTCTCCGACAACAACACGTCACCCACAAACAAATGGCCCTTGAACACCGTGCGCCCGTTTTCCGGAAATGCCGGCGTGACCGGCACAAACGGCGCCTGCACATGGTCCATCAGGGCTTCTGCCACCGGGCCGATGTTGCCGGCCGGCGTGGAGTCAAAGGTCGAGCAGACCTTGAAGTAAAGCTGCACCGGACCCGCCTGCAGCAACCAGCGTGCCGCCGCGAGCGACTCTGCCACCGCCTCGGCGACCGGCGCAGTGCGCGACTTCAGCGCCACGACGACCGCGTCGGCCTCCGGCAAAGGCCCGTCCGGCACGCCCAACATCTGCACCGTACGCATGCCGGCGCGCACCAGGTTGTTCGCCAGGTCGGTCGCGCCAGTGAAGTCGTCGGCGATACACGCCAGCTTCAATGCCATCTTTGCACCCGGAATCAAGGCGCCTGGCGGCTGTAGCGCCACACCAGTTTTTCAGCGACCCAGTCGCTGGTCTCACCGTTCATCTGCACATAGTGGCTGGATTGCAGGTGCGCTTCAATCGCCGCCGCGTCGTCATACAGCTCATAGAGAAAAAACACATGTGCGTCCGTCGGATCACGGCACACATCGAACTGCCGGCAGCCGGCCTCGGTTTCGCGCGAAGCCCGCGCGTTGTCGAGTATGGCGCGCTCGAACGCGTCGACAAACCCGGGTTTGATGGTGAACTTGACTACCAGTGCCAGCATGCTGCTCCCTCTACATCGAGGCGATCCACCGCGGCAACCACAGTGACAACGCCGGCCAGTAGGTTACCAGCAAGACGATGGCAAAAGTGGCGGACATCAGCGGCCACAGGTTGCGCGTGATCTCGCCAATTCCCACCTTGGCCAGTTTGGCAGCGACAAACAGGGTGCCCCCCACCGGTGGCGTGTACAGCGCGATGGCCAGATTGGCCGTCATGAGCACGCCAATATGCACCATGTCCATCTCGAAGTGTTTGGCCAGCGGCAGAAACAGCGGCGCCGACAACAGCATGGCCGGCAACGGCTCGATGAAGATGCCCAGAAGCAGCAGGCAGATATTGAACAGCAGCAGGAACATCCAGGGTTCGGTGGCCACCACCTGGATCCACTGCGCCATCTGCACTGCCACCTGCTCCACCGTGATCAGCCACGCCATGGCGCCGGTGGCGCCGATCACCAGCATCACGGTGGCGCTGGTCACAAAGGCATTCAGCATCAGCTGCGGAATACGCTGCCACTTCAGGTCCCGGTAATAGAACAGGGAGACCACCAGTCCATAAACCACGGCAATCGCGGCCGATTCGCTGGGCGTGAAGAATCCGGTCCAGATGCCGCCGATGATGATCACCGGCATCAGCAACGCCGGGCCGGCGTCGCGCGTTGCGGCCCATATCTGGGCCGGCGTCGAGCGCCCTTCCCCGAAGTCGCAGCCGCTGCGCCGACCGTGCCACATGCACACGATGATGAGCGCCAGTGCCGACGCCAGCGCCGGCAACAGGCCAGCCATGGACAGGGTGCGCATGGACACCCCGGAGATGAAGGCATACACCAGAAACGGGATCGACAACGGCATCAGGAGCGCGATGGTGCCAGCCACCGCCAGCAACGCCGCAGCAAAACCGCGCGAATAACCACGCGCCACCATGGCCGGAATCACCAGCGAACCGATGGCCGCAGTGTCGGCGATCGCCGAGCCGGAGACGCCGCCAAACAGGGTGCAGCTGACCACCGTCACCACCCCCAGACCACCCGGCAACCAGCCGAACAACACCCGCGCAAACTCGACGATGCGTTTGCCCACACCGCCCTGCGCCAGCAATTCGCCGGCAAAGATGAACATCGGCACCGCCAGCAGGATGAAGGGCTCGACGCCGCCGATGAAGGACAGGAAGATGGTTTCCATCGGATGCCCCAGCCCACCGAGCCAGATCACACCGACGGTGGTGGCCAGGATCGCATACAGCAGCGGTACCCCGGCCAGGGCAACGGCAAAAAATATTCCGAACAGGGTCAGTGCCAACATGGGCGATTACTCCGAAGCCGGGTAACGCAATTCGCGCGGCACACCCAGCAACACCTGCCACAAGTCAAAAGCGACAAATACCGCCGTCAGTGTGCAGCCGACCGCCATGCCCATGTACTGCACCGCCATCGGCCAGGCCAGCACGGTCAACTCGTTACCCCAGTTGCCGTCCACCAGTGACCAACCGTAGCGCACCAGCACCAGCAACATCACCAGGCAGACCACCAGCACTGCCGCATCGGCCCAGCGCCGACGCTGCGGCTCCAGCTTGTCGATGAACTCGGTGATCGTCATGTGGGCGCCGCGCTGCGCGGCGCAGGCGCCACCCAAAAAGGTGACCCATACCATCATCAACTCACCGAGTTCCGTCACCCAGGCCAGGTCCTTGTTGACGATGTGCAGGCTGACGTTGACAAACACCAGCAGCACCATCACCGCGCCGATGCCAATCACCGACCAGTCGACCAGGCGGCCCAGCAGCCTGATCGGCAAGGGCGCGGCGGCAACAGGCGATAACAGTGCCGCCATGGCTTACTTGACGGCCTTGCGCACGACTTCCGCGTCTTTCAGAAAGGTATCGACGTCGGCGCCGTATTTCTCCTTGGCCTTGGCATACACCGGCTGCACGGCGGAGCGAAACGCCACCATGTTCGGTTTGGCATTGATCTTGGCGCCCTTGGACGCCATCTCCTTGAGCTGGTTGTCATCGTTGCCGGCGATCATGGTGCGGCTGAACTTGGCAGCGATCTGCGCCGCCTCGGTCACGGCCTTCTTGTCTGCGTCGGAGAACTTCTGCCAGGTCTTCTCGGCAATTGCCAACGGGATCGGGCTGTACACATGGTTGGTCAGAGTCACATGCGGCGCCACTTCATAGAACTTGTTCGAATAGATGGTATCGACCGGGTTTTCCTGGCCACTCACGGCACCCTGCTGGATCGCCAGGTACACCTCGGGCAGCGGCATGATCTGGATGTTGAAGCCCATCGCCTCCAGCGTCCAGCGCATCATCTCGTTGGGAAAGGTGCGCAGCTTCTTGCCCTTGGCGTCGTCCGGTGAATTGAGCGCGTCCTTGGTGGTCATGCTGCGAAAACCGGCCTCCCAGGTGGCGAGAAACCGGAAACCCTTGGGCGGCGCCTTGTCAAACTGCTCCTTCAGCCATTTGGATTCATCGTACAGCTTCCAGCCCTGGGCATAACTTTCCACCAGGTAGGGCAAGGCGGTGAGGTTGAGCGTCGGCACATGGGGCGCATAGGAGCCGGTGCCCGATACCGTGAAGTCGATGCCACCCAGCGCCAACTGCTCGATGTTCTTCGGGTCGTTGCCGAGCTGACTGCAGCAAAACACCTGCACCTTGTAGCGGCCCTGGGTCAGTTCCTCGACCTTTTTGGCGAACAACGAGGCCGCCGCCTGACGCGCGCCCGCCTGCTGGTCGGTGTGGCTGAATTTCAGCACAGTCTGCGCCAGGGCAGGCAAAGAGAGGGTCAGGGTGGCGGCGGCCACGGCGGCGAGGGTGAAACGTTTCATGGGAGTCTCCTTCAGGTGGTTGGTAAGGGGTGGGGCTGACAGTTGTGTGGTGCCGTGACATGCGCCATCGGCACCCGACAGCCGCTGGCGTGGGACTGGTAAATGGCGTCCTGCACCTGCAAATTGGCCAGATAGTCGGCAGCGCTGTTTTCCAGCGCACCAACGCCGCGCAGGCCAGCCAGCACATGGGCCTGCAGCGACGCACAGGCGCCACCGAACACACCGGGGTAAATTTCTGCATAGTGGTGCTCGACCTCGTTGCCGTGGTGTGGCTTCCACCACAGCCGCGAAGCGCCGTCCAGGCGCAACACGCCGCGCTCACCCTCGAGCCACATCTCGCCCATGGTGCGCCGGGTGTTCTCGGCCACATGGTCGTTCAGGCGGTTACCGTCGAACAGGCCGCTGGCGGCATCGGCAAACTCGAAGATGATCAGCCCTGCATCCTCACCGGCGAGCACCGGGTTCAGCCGGCGCAGCCGTGCGGTCACCGCCACGACCTCGCCCATCAGGTAACGAAAGGTATCGATGAAGTGCACCGCCGTTTCGCGCACCAGCAGCTGCTCCATGGTGTGGAAATAGGGTTGTCGGTCGAGATAAGCGCCAGGGCCCTGCCCATCACCCGGACGCAAGCGAAAGCTGATGCCATGCAGCCGCCCGAAGTGGCCGGCGTCGATCAGCCTGCGGCATTCCCGGAACCAGGGCGTGAAGCGAAAGTTCTCGTGCACCACCAGCGCGGTGTCGTGGTGTTCGGCCAGCGCCACCATGGCCCGCGCCTGCGCCAAATCGACACCGAAAGGTTTCTGACAAATGGTCGGGATACCCCGCTCCATGGCCAGCGACACCACTGCGCTCTGGGCCGCAGGCGGCAAAACCACGTCAAGCAAGTCGGGGCGCTCCGCGTCGAGCATTGCCTCGACATCGGCAAAACACCGCGTGATGTCGAAGCGTGCACCCAGCATGCTGGCGCGGCGCTGGTCCAGGTCACACAACGCCACCACGGGTGCACCCACATCGCGCCAGCCTTCGAGCTGGAATTGCGCGAAGTAACCGGCACCCACCATGGCGACGCGCTGCACCATCAAAGTCGCTCCAACACGGCGCGCACGATATCCGCCGTGCCGCTCGTGCCACCAAAATCCCGCGGACGCACGCTGCCGCCGGCCAGAGCGCCCTGCAGCGCGGACTCGATTACCCGAGCCCCGTCGGCCAGCGCTGCGTCGTCATGGCGATCTGCCAGCCAGTCGAGCATCATGGCGACCGACAGGATCATGGCCGACGGATTGGCAATGCCTTGCCCTGTAATGTCCGGCGCCGTGCCATGCGCCGGCTGAAACAATGCGTACTGGTCACCGATATCGGCCGACGGCGCCATGCCCATGCCACCGACCAGTGCTGCAATCAGGTCTGACAGGATGTCGCCGAACATGTTCTCCGTCACCAGCACGTCGTACTCCCAGGGCTTCATCACCAGGTTCAGCGCCATGGCATCGACATAGACATGGTCGGTGCTCAGGTCGGGGAATGCCCGCGCCCGCTCTTCGAAAATCTGCCGCCAGAACGCCATGGACGCAAACACATTGGCCTTGTCGACATTTGTCACATGGCCGCGTTTGCCCTGGGCCTTGCGCTGGCGCGCCAGCCTGAACGCGAAATCGCAGACCCGGCTGGTTCCGACGCGCGAGATCATCATGGTGTCGTAGGCGGCGTCGGCATGCACCTCACCCCGCCCGCGGGCGTAGAACAGGCCTTCGGTGCTTTCGCGCACCAGCACCAGGTCAATCTCTGCGGCGCGCGGGCTCGACAGCGGCCCCGGCAGCCCGGGCCAGCTGCGGATCGGCCGTACACCGGCATACAGGTCGAGTGCAAAACGGATGTCCAGCTGCGGAATGATCTCGGTACCATCCCTGCCGCGTACATGGGGCAGTCCCATGGCGCCAAACAGGATGGCATGGGCACTGCGGCAGGCAGCGAGGGTCGACTCCGGCAGCGCGACGCCACTGTCAAGGTAGTGCTGGGCGCCAGCCGGATGGGTCACGGTGTCGAAGCGCCGGCCAACACGCTCGCCCACCGCGTGCAGGACCTCGAGCGCAGCGGCCATCACTTCGCGGCCAATGCCGTCGCCGGGTAACACCGCAATCGCGTAGTGGCTTGATTTCATGGTCGGTTCACATCTGGGCCAGTTTGAAACGCTCAAAGATGGCCAACAACTCACGGTTGGCCCGCTCACGGTGTGCGCGGTTGACCCGCGCCGCACCGTCCGCGTCGCCGCGGCGCAGGCAGTCCACCAGTTGCCCATGCTCCTGGGTCGAATTCACCGGCTTGGGGCGCAGCCGCAGCGTGAACATGCGCGCCCGATGCGCCCGATCCCAGTAGTTGAGTACCGTGGCCTGCAATTGACGGTTGCCGGCCAGCTCCAGCAGCTGCGCGTGAAAACTCTCGTCGGCGCGCGCCCAGGCGTCGAGGTCGTCAGCCTTCAGCGCCATGTCCATGGCAGCACTGGCGTCCATCAACGGCTGCAGTTCAGCGTCGGACGGTTTGCGCAGCGCCAGCAACTCTGCCGCCATACATTCCAGCGCGGTCAGAATCTGGTAGATCTCGCGCATGTCGGTCGGCGATACCGGCAACACCCGCATGCCATGGCGCGGTATCACCTCCACCAGGCCTTCGTTTTGCAGCTGGACCAGCGCTTCACGCACCGGCGTGCGGCTCATGCCGAGTTCCAGCGCCACCTCCTGCTCCAACGCGCGGTGGCCCGGCGGCCAGATGTTGTCCAGGATGCGGCGGCGCATCTGCTCATAGGCCGCCTCCACCATCGACGGGGCAGAAGCGGCGATGTGTGCCTTCATGCATAACTCCAGTGAATCGGCGCCACACCGGGCACTGGCAAGCGCAGCGTCACCAGCGCATCGCCAAGCAGGCAACCGAGCACGGCGGTGCGTCTGTCGGAGCCGCTGAAGGCGATGCTCGAAATGTTGCGCAGCACACGGCTCTTGATGCCGTCGAGGTGCGGCCGGTCCATGCGGCCTTCGTCATAGGCACGCTCCACCCAGGCCAGGTGCTGCGGGTCGGCATCCTGCAACCACAGTGTCTGGCTGCCGTCGGGCGCGACACGAATCAGGCGGTTGCTGACAATACTCACTACCCAGGCATGGCCTGCCTCGTCAAAGGCCAGGCCGTCGGGGAAGTCGCCGGGGCCGAACTCGGTCACCGTTTCACGCCGGCCCAGACGGCCGTCCACACCCAGAGCAAATCGAGACAAGCGCCGACCAAAGGTTTCGTTGACGTACAGCCATTGCCCATCCGGATGCAGGGCGACCTCGTTGGTGTAGCCGAGACCGTCGGCGGCGACATGCGCCTGGCCATCGGCTTGCACACAGACGATGAAGCCATCGTCACAACTGCGCCGGTATCCCAGCGCCCGCGGCACCTGGCGCGTGCTGACGGTCACCCAGGTGCGCCCGGCGGTGTCTGGCAGCACAAAATTGGTGGGCGGCAACGCCTGCCCATGTATCTCCAGCAGCCAGGGCGTGATCTGCCCGTCGCGTTGCAGTCGGTACACACCGCCGGCGTCGGAGCCCAGGTGCGCCAGCAGAAAACTGCCGTCCGGATTCAGAGCGATGCCGTTCGGGCGCAGCTCACCGCCGTCGGGCAGGCGGGCCGTGTACAGGGTCTGCGAACCATCGGGGCGGATATGCGCCACACCACCGCGCCAATCCGCGCTGAAGAAATCCCCTGCTGCGGTGGCCAGAACACACTCCGGGCGCAGCAATCCGCCACCGACTTGCTGCAACTGGTCCAGAGAGACGACTGGCTGCGCTTCTGACTTGAAAGAATCCATCAATGCGTTCATTAATGGATACTTTAACGCATACATTAACAAATTCGCATTGGGGATTACCCCTGGGGACCTCTCACGCTGTGGCGGACGCAAGCGTGTCGGCCAATGCCAGCAATGCAGTGCCCACCTCGTGCTCCACCTTGAGTGTTGCCACCCCATCGGCACGTGTGCGACCGAGGTTCACGATCGCCACCGCCTTACCCAGCCCCGTTGCATCTTCGACAAACCGGTACCCCGAGTACACCATCAGCGACGAGCCGACCACCAGCAAGGCGTCGGCCCGCGCCAGCGCTGCACGCACTGCCGCGACCCGTTCGCGCGGCACACTCTCGCCGAAAAAAACCACGTCGGGCTTGAGCACACCGCCACAGCTTGCGCAAGGCGGCACATCGAACTGCGCAAAGTCCTGAGCTTCGAGGTCGGCGTCGCCGTCCGGGGCGCTCAGCGCGGAACGTGTGAGCCAACCCGGGTTGCCGTGCGCCAGCCGCTCCTGCAGCGCGGCCCGTGGTGAGCGCGCGCTGCAGGCCAGGCAACAGACGGTGTCGATGCGGCCATGCAGATCGACCACCGACGTGCTGCCAGCGGTATTGTGCAGGCCATCCACGTTCTGGGTCACCAACAGCTCGATCCGCCCGGCCGACTCCAGTTGGACCAGCGCCTGGTGTGCCGCAGTCGGGCGCGCCTGGGCCATGGTGCGCCAGCCCAGCATGCTGCGTGCCCAATAACGTTTGCGCGCCAGCGCATCGGCGACAAAAAGCTGAAAACGCATCGGTTCGCTGCGTTTCCAGGCACCCTGGGTGTCGCGGTAGTCCGGTATGCCGGACGCCGTGCTGCACCCGGCACCGGTCAACACCACCCAGCGCCGATGGCGCCGGGCGAAGTCGAGCAACAGCTGCAGCTCCCGTGTCATGGCGGCAACACCACCACCCGCGGTGCCTCGCGTCGAATCAGGTAGATGCCGCTGGCAATGATGACGGCCCCGCCCATCATGGTGTAGGCGTCTGGCACGGCATTCCAGAACAGCCAGTCCAGCGCCACGGCCCAGGCCAGTGCGCTGTATTCGAACGGCGCCACGGCGGATGCCTGGCCGTGGCGAAATGCCTCGGTGATCGCCAATTGCGCCAGAAACCCGGTGATGGCCAGGCCGAGCAAGATCGGCCCATGCGCCGACACCACATCCACCCAGCCCGACTGGCCCAGCACGCTGCCGCCGAGCGCCATGCTGACGGTGGTCCAGAACACCAGCGTGGCGCTGGGCTCGGTGCGGCAGATCAGCCGCCCGACCACACTGCCCAGGGCGTAGGTCACGGCGGCCGCCAGCACGGCCAGTGCACCGAGCGAGAAGAACGCCGCTCCATCGGGCCGCAACGCGATCACCACGCCACACATTCCGACCCCGATCGCCACCCAATGCCGCAGCTGCACCGTCTCCTTGAGCACCGGAACCGCCAGCACGGTGACGATCAGCGGTGCCACAAAGGTCAGGGTATAGGCTTCGGCCAGCCCCATGCCCTTGAGGCCGAACGTGAACAGTGTCATGGTCGCCACCGCCAGCACGCCGCGCAGCAGGTGCAGCCGCCAGCGCAGTCGCGGGCTGAAGACGGCACCGAATTCACGCCGCCACGCGATGTACAGGCACACCAGCGGCATCGCCACCAGACCACGCATTGCAGTCACCTGCGACGGCGAGTAGGTACCTGCCAGCGTCTTGAGCAGCGCATCCATGCACGAGAACATGGCGGCGGCAATCAGCATCGCAACGATGGCGCGCAGGTTTCCGGACAAAGGCATCAGTGGTGCAACAAACGCGTGGGTGGTGGGCGCGGCAGTGTCAGGCGGTGCCCGCTCAAGCCGGGATGCGAATGCGGCTGGTACGCCGACGCAGTGCCGCCAGCACACTCATGGCCGGCGTCATCGAGGTCTTGGGATTGGCGGGACTGGGGTGATTCTCGATCACCATGCGAAAACTGCCGAACCGGCCCTGGGCCTCCAGCTCGACGGTGTTCCTGCTGACTGCCGGGTCGGCAATCACCGTGACCTGGGTTGCATCGAAACCCAACCCGGCAATGGCCGCAGCAGCGGCGACATTGGAGTTTTGCGGCAAGGCCAGCGCCACCTCACGCGCGCTGGCGCGTTTGACAATGCGCGGCTCCGTGAGCGCCGCCGCCTGTGCCGCGTCCAGCAAGGCCGCTGGCGGCTTGCGCTGTATCACGTCGACCCGCGTCAGACCCCCTTCACGCGCCGCCGACAGGGCGTCCAGCCCGCCCACAGCCCCGCTGGCAAAAAACAGGTTTCCGCCCTGCTCCAACCTGATCGCATCGATCGCAGCTTCGACCTCCAAGCGCGCCATGGCTGCCATGGACACCGCTATCACATCGACTCCGGCAGCGAGCGCGGCTGGCACATGGGCGGCAAACGCGTCGGCTCCGGCGCATTCGACAATCACGTCCGGCTGGAGAGCCAGCAATGCGGCCAGCGTAGTCACCGCCGCGGCGCCGTCGGCGCGCACACTGGCGCTGCGCGTCAATACCGCCACCAGACGCACACCAGGAATTACCTGCTGGTTCAGCGCCAGCGCAATGTCGGCACCCATGGCACCAGCGCCTATCAAGGCAACACGCAGCGTGGTCGGGGTTGGGGTGTTCGTCATCGTGTTACTCATGGGAATCGGGAAGAAACAGTTGCGCCAACTTGTTAGGGCATAGTCCGGCAGCGCCGAATCACCACCATCGGCTGTATTATGAAGAACGCGGGCTGCCGCTGCCATTGCAGCTGCATTGCAGCCACCGCGCCTGTCCCACCCGTTCTGCTTCGCCCATGTCGCTCCCGCAACTTTTCGCTGCGTTCATCACCATCGCCCTGGCGGCATTGGGCGCCCTGCCATTGGCCGCGCAATCCCAGCCCAACAGCGCCGACGCCCGGGCACTGGCCCTGCTGCAGCGGGTATTGGCGGCTGTCGCCGCCCAGCCACTGGTCAATGCAGCCTTCGTCGAGCGGCGCAGCTCGGCATTGTTCGCTCAGCCACTGGAGTCGCGCGGCACGCTGAACTTCAAGCCCCAGGGCGTGATCGAGAAGCAGACCACACATCCGAGTCGTGAAACCGTCACCATCGCGGCCGAGACGGTGACGGTGGACGCCGGCAACGGTACGCCGCCCCAGGTGTTGCGGCTGGACGCGCAGGGCAGCCACATGGCGCGTCATGTGCAGGGGTTGCGGGCGATCCTGGGCGGTGACGACAAGCTGCTGGCCCAGGTTTTCGACAGCCGGCCCGCGGGCAGCTTCGACAATTGGAAGGTGACGTTGCTGCCCAAGGGGCCATTGCCGCGGCGCGGCATCCGGCAGATCGTGGTGGCGGGCGTCGCGGGGCAGGTTCAGCAGATCGAAACCACCGAAATCAATGGTGATGTGCAACTGATGACGATCACCACGCGATGAGGCACTGGTCCTGGTTGGTCTGGCTGCTGGTGGTTCTGGCGTCCTTGCTGCAGATCAGCCGCACCAAGGTCGTGACCGACGTGTCCGCCTTCCTGCCCGGGGCAGCGAACGCCAGCCAGCGCCTGATGCTGGACCAATTGCGCGACGGCCTGTCGACCCGCACCCTGCTGGTCGGACTGCGGCTGGACGGTGCCGCCGCTCCGCTCTCCAGCCCACAGACAGCGGCCCTGGCGCAAGCGAGCCGGACGCTGCGTGAGCGACTGGGCGCCGCCCCCGAACTGGCATGGGTCAGCAACGGCGACCCCGAAGTACTGGCGCCGGAACGCGAGCGGCTGTTTGCCGCACGTTACCTGCTCAGCCCCGGCATCGACGCCAAGCTGTTTTCTCCTGGTGGCATGGCAGCGGCCTTTGCGCGGCTGGAGCGCGAACTGGTGTCGGCGCGTGGCGCGGCCATCATGCCGATTGCCGCCAACGACCCGACACTGTCGGCGCTGCAGCTGGCGGACAGGGCGGCGCGCCAGCTGGCGCCGGGCGACAGCGCGGGCGTCTGGCTGGGAGACAGCGGCAGGGTGGCGCTGCTGCTGATGGAGACCCGCGCCCGCGGCAACGACATTGCTGCCATGCGTGACACCATCGACATGGTGCGGCGCAGCGCTGACGACGTGCTGCGTCAATGGCCGGGCGGAGCGGTGGTGCCGCTGGTCGAGTTTGCCGGCGCTGCCTACTTCAACGTGCTGGCCCATGATGCCATCGGGCAGGATGCGCACCAGCTGGCCCTGCTGGCACTGGGTTTGGTCGCCCTGTTGTTGTGGTGGGCATTGCGCCAGCCCCGATTTCTGGCACTTGCCTTGATTCCTGTTGCCACGGGCACCCTGGCTGGTTTCGCCATGGTCGGATCGTTGGGCAACACCATCCATGGCATCACGCTGGCGTTTGGGGTCACGCTGATCGGAGAAGCCGTGGACTACGCGATCTATGCCTTCGTGCAGACCGACGAACAGGGCCAACACCCGCCCCGGTTCTGGCGCCAGGTGGTACTGGCGACAACCACCTCGCTGATTGGATTTGCCGCCATGTATGTGTCGGGATTCGCCGGGCTGCAACAACTCGGGCTGTTCTCGATCACCGGCCTGCTGGTGGCGGTCGGTTGCACGCGCTGGTTGTTGCCGCCGCTGTTTCCGCGCCCCAGCCCTTCGCACCAGGGCGACCGCTTTGGCTGGCTGCCTGCGCTGTGCCAGCAGATGCGCCGACTGCGCTGGATATTTTGCGTGTTGTCATTGGCCGGTGTGGCGCTGCTGGCGTATCGCCACGAGCGCTTGTGGCAGGACAGCCTGGATCAGCTGTCGTCCAGTTCACCGCAGGCGACTGCGCGGGATCGGCAGTTCCGCTCCGATGCCGGTGTGCCCGACCTGCGCACCATGGTGGCGGTGCAAGGCGCAAACCTGGAGCAGGCCCTGCAACGGGCCGAAGCAGCCACCCGGGTTCTGGACACCCTGGTTGCGAACAAGCTCCTGGCCGGATACAACAGCCCGAGCGACCTGTTGCCGAGCCAGGCCCTGCAAAAGCGCCGTCAGGACACGCTGCCCGAGGCCGCGCCATTACGCGCCCTGGTAGCGCAAGCGGTGCGCGGCGGCAATCTGAAGGCCGAGGCATTTGAGCCCTTCGTCGCCGATGTGGCCGCCAGCCGCGCCATGGCGCCGCTGCTGCCGGCATATTACGCGGGTACCCTGCTCGGCTCCTGGCTGCAGTCCCAGATTGTCACCGGCCCGGACGGCGTCACCGTGTTGCTGCTGCTGCGTGGGGCTGACACACCCGCTGCGCTGGCGCAATCCGATCTGGCCGGTGTCACACTGGTCGACCTGAAAACGGATGTGGAGGCACTGGTGGCGCAATACCGCCAGCGCGCCATGCTGGCGGCCGTTGCCGGCACGCTGGTGATTTTTATTGTGCTCGGCCTGCAGCTGCGCCGCATGCGTGCCCTGATGTCGATGTTCGCCAGCATCCTGTCCACCATTGCCATCACGACGGCGATCTTGCTGCTGTACCAGGGCCAGCTCAGCATTTTCAACCTGGTGTCACTGTTGCTGGTGGTGGGCGTGGCATCCAACTACACACTGTTCTTTTCCACGCTGTCGCCCCAGCCCGCGCTACGCCAGCGCGCCGCCCTGTCGGTGCTGCTGGCCGCTGAGTCGACCTTCATCGGATTCTTCATCCTCGGATTTTCGTCCACGCCGGTACTGGCGACCATCGGGCAGACGGTGTCGATCGGCGCACTGGTCGGCCTGCTGGCCTCCATGGTGTTCTCAGCCGACGCTGACGCCGCTTGACCAGGACAGCAGGCCGGTTCAGAGAACGCGGTTGAACCAGACCATCGACAAAGCCGCTGCGCCGAAGGATAACAAAGCCGCAGCCAGTGCCAGCAGGCCCGACAGCTCGGTCTCCTTCTTGTCCAGCTGCAAGCGCGTGCCGAGTTTTTCGTAGACCTTCCTCAGCGCGTCGGCGTCACCGGCGTAGAAATACTGGGCCTGCGTCACTTGTGCCACCGCCTTGAGGCTGGGCTCGTCGAGCCGAAGGTAATAGGACCAGTTCTCGAACCCCGGAATCGTGCCGTCCACCGTGCCCAGGCCGATGGCATAGACGCGTACGCCATGGTTCGCCGCCATCAGCGCCGCTTCCTGCGTGTCGATGCCGGCGGTGCGCCGCCCGTCGGTCAACAGCACAATCGCCGCCGACTCGAACGAGCCTGGCGCGACCGGCACGAACTCCTTCTTCGGTTTTGCCCGGCCGACGTCATCCAGGCTCTTGCCGCGCTTTTGCACATTGCCGTAGGTCATTTCACCCAGATCGATACCTTCGTCGGGGAACAGCTCGGACAAGGCCACCACGATGCCACTGCCCACCGCCGTGCCCCGCTGCATCTGAAACCGGTCGATGGCCGCGACCAGGTCCTCGCGGTTCAGTGTCGCCGGCTGCACCACCTGCGCGGTACCGGCAAAGGTGACGATGCCGACCTTGATGGCCCGGGGCAACTCCTTCAGGAATGCCTTGGCGGCCTCCTGCGCTGCCACCAGCCGGGTGGGTTTGACATCGGGCGCGCGCATGCTCAGCGACACATCCATGACCAGCATGATGGTCGCGTGATCGGCAGGCAGCGACACCATGGCCAGGGGTCGCGACGCCGCGAACAGCAAGGCACTCATGGCCACCAGAAACAGGGCCGGCGGTACATGGCGGCGCCAGCCCATGCCGCGACCCATCGCCTGCTTGACGATCGCCAGGCTGGCGAACCGCAACACCAGCTTCTTGCGCCGCGCCAGCAGCCACAGATAAAACAATACGAGCAGCGGCACGGCCAGCATCAACCAGAGGTACTGCGGCCACAGGAATGACACCGGAAAGTTCATCGCTTGCCCGTGGTTAAAGCTGAAGATTAGCACTCTGCCACAAAGTCGTCACGCCGATTTTTTGACGAACAGAACGGCATCGGCAGGCATGGCCAAAGGGTCCGCATGGCAGAAGGTGCGGCGATGGCCAGTGAAGGGATCTGGCCATGCGACATGGCTCAAAGGCTGCCCGGCCCGCCCAGCAGCAGGCCCCACGCCTCCCTTGGGGTGACCATGCGCAACGTGCCAGAAGCCTGCGGCACGGCCTTCCAGCCCAACACCCGCTTGTCGCCTGTAACAAACAAGTCAGCACCTGCCATCGCCGCCGCAGCGACAAGGCGCCGGTCATTGTCATCCGCTGGCTGGGCAACGTCTTCAATCATCCGGGCCACTCGCCACGAGGCATCAAACAGCCCGCAGGCATGGGGCGCATGCGGAAACTTGCGCTGCAATCCGGCATGCGCTTCAGCCCGAACCAAGGCACTGCCAAGCAGCCAACCACGGTCGGCGCACTGCAGCAGCAGCTCTTCGCATAACCCGGAAAAAATCGTGGCGGACAGCCAGACATTGGTGTCAAGAAAAACCTTCACGGGCGAGGCTCAGGAAACCTCTTTGAGAATGTCGTCTTCAGTCAACCAGCCGGTAGCGCGCGCCAATGGCGCAAGTTGCGCCTGACTTTGGCGCAGGCTCTCACGCAGGCTGAAGCCCCGCAGCGCATCGCGCACCACCTCGCTGCGGGATTTGCCGGTGCTTGTGCAGAGCTTATCCAGTGTTTGTGCTTCTTGATCGGTAATCCGCACGGTGACGGTGGTTTGCACGGCAGGCTCCAGTTTGTACGACATTGTAATACGCTAGGCGAGTTTTGACTGTTCTCCGTCATCCTCTTGCGCTGTCGAAATACTTGACCAATACGAAAATCACGAACACGTGGTAATCGCCTACGACAACGTCGTCACCATGACACCGACCGTCAGATTCCCGAACTGACTACGGCGTGGTGGATACGCGTCGGCCGATCGCCCCGGTCTTCGGGTGGTCGGCCACGCCGATCCACTGTCGGCCGATCGCCGGGACTCATTGCAGTTCGATCTTCGCCTCCCGGATCGCTTTCGCCCATTTGGCGGTCTCGACCCGGCTGCGCTGGGCCAGTGCCTCGGGTGTGCCGGGCTCCACGGCGAACCCCAGGGGGGCAAACCGCTCCTGCAAGTCCTTGCTTTGCGCCGCCGCGTTGACGGCCTGATTCAGCTTGATGATGATGTCAGCCGGCGTGCCGGCCGGTGCGAAGGCGGCGAAGTAGGCGATCAGCTCATAGTCCTTCAAACCGAGTGCCTCGTTCACCGAAGGCAGCTCGGGTATGGCCGCCGAGCGGCCCGTCGAGGTGACTGCCAGCCCGCGGATCTTGCCGCCCTTGACCTGTGGCAGCGTGACGGCAAAGTCGGCGCTGAACATCATCACCTGGCCGCCAATCAGGTCGGTCATGGCGGCCGGGCCGCTCTTGTAGGGCACATGCGTCATCTGGATGCCCGCCATGCTGGCGAACATCTCGGCCGACACCAGCTGCGAGGTGCTGGCGCTGGCAAACGTCACATGGCCGGCCTTGGTCTTGCCCAGCTTGACGAGATCGGCCAGGGTCTTCACCGGCACATCGTTGTTCACCGCAATGATCAGCGGCACCGAGCCCATATAAGCCACCGGCGCAAACGCCGTGTCCTGGTCATACGGCAGTTTCAGCATCAGGCTTTTCAGCGCGGCATTGGTGCTGTTGGTACCGAACAGGATGGTGTAGCCATCCGGCGTTGCCTTGGCCACCGCATCGGCACCCAGCATGCCGTTGACGCCCGGTTTGTTCTCCACCACGATGGGCTGACCCAGGGTTTCGGACATCTTGGCGGCAAAGGCGCGGCCGATCTGGTCGGTGGCGCTGCCCGCCGCGAACGGCACGATGGCCTTGATCGGCTTGTTGGGCCAGGCCTGGCCAAAAGCGGCGAGGGAAAAGCCGGCAGCAGCCAGCAACAGCATGGGTTTGAACAACACGGGCAATCTCCTGGATGAAAAACGGGATCGCACAAGCTTAATCGATTCACCTGATCCAAGCCGCAGCCCGCCCACGTAGGACATGAACTACCCGCAACGGCGGTGTTGTCTGCTAGGACGACTTTGGGGGAAACCAGATACTGGCCCGACACGCGGCACACCAGCCGCGCGGGCTGCGACAACCCCCAAGCCAACACAAGGAACCACCATGAAACCTCTAATTCCCACCGCCGTTGCCGCTGTTGCCATGACTTTGGCTGCACAGGCTTTTGCCCAGGTCACATTTTATGAACGCGAAGGTTTTCAGGGCGAGTCATTCACCACCCGACGCCAGATCGGCGACTTCGGGCGCTTCGGCTTCAATGACCGCGCCTCGTCCGTGGTAGTGGCCGGCGAGAGCTGGGAGCGCTGGCAGGTCTGCGAGGACGTGCGTTTCGGCGGCCCTTGTGTTGTGCTGACGCCCGGGCAATACCCGTCGCTGCGTGCCATGGGTTTGAACAACCGTATCTCATCGATGCAAGCGCTGGGGCGCGAAACGCCGGTGGCCGCAGCGACGCCCAGCAAAGTGGTCTTCTATGAGCGGGAAAACCTGAGCGGGCGATCCTTCACCAACGACGCCGAGCTGGCCGATTTCAGCCGCACCGGCTTCAACGACCGCGTCTCCTCAGTCGAGGTATTCGGTGGGCCCTGGGAAGTCTGCCGCGATGCCGGTTTTTCCGGCCCCTGCGTCGTCCTGCGCCCAGGCCAATACCCGTCGCTGTCAGCGATGGGCCTGAACAACAACATCTCGTCCGCACGTACGATGGCGCAGACAAACACGCAGCCAACAGGCACGCCCCGGGTCATCTTTTATGAACGCGAGAGTTTCGATGGCCGATCCTTCGCCGTACAGAACGACGTGGCTGATTTCCGCGCCAGCGGTTTCAACGACCGCGCCTCGTCAGTAGAAGTGATCGGCGGCTGGGTCGAAGCCTGCCAGGGCATCGGCTTCAACGGGCCATGTGTGCTGCTGCGCCCCGGCAAGTACCCGTCTCTGGGCACCATCGGGTTGAACAACAACATTTCGTCGATCCGCGCGGTGGGGCGTGATGGTCGCGCGCTGGACAACCGGGCTCCCGTGGCCGGACCGATCTCGTCGCCCTACGACCCGCGCCGCCGCGGCAATGAACCCCTGTACGAAGCAGACGTGATCGCGGTACGCGCGGTCATCGGGCCACCAGAGCAACGCTGCTGGGTCGAACGCGACCAGGTGATGCAGGAACCGGCGCGCAACAACAACAACGTGCCGGCCACCATCATTGGCGCCGTCATCGGCGGCATCCTCGGCCACCAGGTGGGCGACGGCCGCGGACGCGATCTGGCCACGGTCGGTGGTGCAGTCGCCGGTGGGGCGCTTGGCAACGTCATCGGCCGCGACGGCCGGGTCCAGAACCAGCCACAGGCACAGGATGTGCAACGCTGCACCAACGTGCCAGGCCAGGCCCGCGCCGATTTGTGGGATGTCACCTACAACTTCCGTGGCCAGGAGCACCGGGTTCAGATGACCTCGCCACCCGGCCAGAAGATCCGCGTGAACTGGGACGGCGAGCCGCGCGTCTGATCTGAAGCCACTCACGAACACCAAGGAAACACCATGAGTACCATCATCTACATCGTCGGCCTGGTTGTCGTGATCGGCGCCGTACTGGGCTGGCTCGGCCTGCGCTGAGCGGCTCGTCCCGTGGGTCGGGGCAGCAGTCAGCGCTGCGCCACCATGCTGCCCCTTCGATGTCAAAGGTGACATTTCTACTTTGCGCGAAGGGGGCATTACTACCTTGGGGCCACACCGGTTGCGGGTGTAACCCAGACGCAATACACTTCTGGCATGAAGTCCGCCGTCATACCCCAGATTCGCGTCGAGCCAGAGTTGCGAGCTGAACTTGAGTCCGTGCTCCAGCCGGGCGAAACGCTGACCGAATTCATCGAAGCGACGGTGCGAAACGCGATCGCTTTCCGGCGCTTCCAGTCCACCTTCCATGCGCGCGCGCAAGCGGCGTCGGAGGAGTACCACCGGACGGGCGTTTCGGTGCCCGTTGCGACCGTCCTGGACAAACTCCAATCCAAGCTGGACGCCAGGCGCAAGACGCTTGGACTATGAGCTTTGTCGTTGAGCTGTCGCCTACGGCCGAGGCTGACTTGGAACGGCTCTTCGATTTCTTGCTCGACCGCGCCGCGGTCAGTGAAGTCCTTGATCGCGCGCAGGCCGCGATCGACGCAATCAGAGAGGCCGCTCAGCACCAGTTGACGAAGACGCCCTTCAGCTTTCGCAAGGCATCGCGCAACCCGGCGCAACGCGAGTTGATCATTCCGTTCGGACGCACAGGATATATCGCGCTGTATGAGATTGTCGGCCCGTCGAAAGTCGTCGTGCTGGCGGTACGCCATCAGCGTGAAGAGGACTATCACTGAGGCTCATCGTCGTTGGGGTCGCTCCGGGCGCATGATTGTGGATGCTTCGCCGCCGGGTCTGGGTCAGCCTGCGGTGCCTACCCCACCCCAAACACCCCCACCCCCGCCCCCTTCCCCTTGAACTGCACCTCCCCCAGCCCCTCCATCCCCACCCGGTCCCCGATGGCCGCCTGGGTGGCTGCATCCACCAGAATTCCCCGCCCCGCCACCTTGGTATGTGCCTCCAGCCGCGCCGCCAGGTTCACGGTGTCACCAATACACGTATAGGTCGCCCGCTGCTGCGTGCCCGTGTAACCGGCCACCACCTCGCCCGACGCAATGCCGATGCCGATACGGATCGCGTCCTTGCCGAAGGCCACGCGCTCGTGGTTGAACATCTCGATCATCTCCTGCATGTCCAGCGCCGCGCGCACTGCCGCCAGCTCGGGCTCGGCCAAAGGCAATGGCGCACCGAATATCGCCATCAGCCCGTCACCGATCATCTGATTCACCACACCGCCGTGGCCACTGATGGCGTCGAACATCAGCGTGTAGTAGGTGTTGAGCAGCTCGATGGTTTCCTCCGGCGCCTGCTTTTCACACAGGCTGGTGAAACCACGGATGTCGGAGAACATCACCGTGCACTGCAGCCTGCGCCCGCCGAGCGCAAAACCGGACTGCTGCAAGTCTTCGGCCACCTCGGACGTGGCAAAACGCGCAATCAGCGCCTTTTGCTGATCACGCAGCCGCTTTTTCTCCAGGCTGGAGTTGATGCGCGCCTTGAGCAGAATCGGATTCACCGGCTTGTGCAGGTAGTCGTCAGCGCCCAGCTCCAGGCAACGCACCACGTGGGCCACGCCCTCCAGTGAGCTGGTGACAATCACCGGCAGGTCGCGCAGCTTGCCGTCAGCCGCCATCTGTTCCAGCACCCCAAAACCATCGAGCTCGGGCATCTCCATGTCCAGCAGCATCAGGTCAAACGCTTCGGCACGCAGCATGTGCAAGGCAACCAGGCCGTTCTCGGCGGTGGCTACTTTATGGCCCTGCAACTCCAGGCTGCGGGTCAGCAACAGCCGATTGACCTTGTTGTCGTCAGCCACCAGCAGACGGGCGCCGACGGACGCCGGGCCGCCCCAAGCCGTCATTGCGCCCCCCCGAGGTGCCGACGCCGCAGGCGTCTTGGGGGCCATATCTTCAGTCACGGGTCAGCTCCAGCAGGGCGGACGCGACCGCCCGGTATTCGGCCTCCAAGGCGTCGACCGGCGCGGTGTTGGCGACCAAGCCGCCCAGCTCGATATCGCG
>JANOTG010000264.1:0-2636 GCA_031416215.1 Betaproteobacteria bacterium | reverse complement strand
TCTCCGGCGCGAGCAGGTGCTGTCTGCTGATGGGCCTCAACTGCCTCGTCAAATCGAATTCTCGCAGCAGCGCGCGTGGTGTCGTTGACCGCATGCGACCATTGTTGTTCTGCACACGCGGCAGGCGACCAGTAGAATCATCAAGGCGCGGTGTGCGTCGTCAACGCCGGGTTGCCACGACGGAAGTCGTTCTGCGCAGGAAGCCCCATGCTGCCCCAACTTGCCACTTTTTCCGGAGTTCCCGGGCCGGTCGTCACCATCGTGATGGACGGCTACGGCTTGTCCGGCTCCGACGTCGGCAATGCCATTGCCGCCGCGCGCAAGCCAACCCTCGATGCGCTTTTTGCCAACCACCCGCATGTCAGCCTGCGTGCCCACGGTGTGGCGGTGGGCATGCCCTCGGACGAGGACATGGGCAACTCGGAGGTCGGGCACAACGCCATCGGGGCCGGCCAGGTGTATCGCCAGGGCGCGGCGCTGGTTGCCAGCGCGATCGAATCCGGCGCCATCTGGCAGGGTAGCGGCTGGCTCCAACTGATTGCCGCTGCCCGCGCCGGACGTGGCGTTATCCATTTCATCGGGCTGTTTTCCGACGGCAATGTCCATAGCCACATCGACCACCTCAAGGCCATGGTGCTGCGTGCGCGCGAGGAAGGAGTGAAGGCGGTGCGTATCCATGCCTTGCTTGATGGGCGCGACGTGCCGCAAAGCAGCGCACTGGACTACCTGCTGCCGTTCGAGGCCTTTCTCGGTGAACTCGCCCGTGGCGGTTTCGACGCCCGCATCGCATCCGGTGGCGGGCGCATGGTGATCACCATGGACCGTTACGAGGCGAACTGGAAGATGGTCGAGACCGGTTGGCACATACACGTTCTCGGCCAAGGCGAACAGTTTGCCAGCGCCTCGCAGGCCGTGGTCGAACTGCGCAGGCGGCTGCCTGGCACGATCGACCAGGACCTGCCGCCCTTCGTCATCGCGGCCGACGGTCAGCCGGTGGGTACGATCGAAGACGGCGACGCAGTGGCCTTCTTCAACTTCCGCGGCGACCGCGCCATTGCAATCAGCCGCGCCTTCGAGGAAGCCGATTTCGACCGCTTCGACCGGGTCCGGGTGCCGCGGGTCACCTATGCCGGCATGCTGCAATACGACGGTGATCTGAAGTTGCCCAGGCGCTTTCTGGTCGAGCCGCCGGCGATCCGCGATACCACGGGCGAATGGTTCGCCAAGATGGGTCTGGCCCAGTTCGCCTGCTCCGAGACGCAGAAGTTCGGCCATGTCACCTATTTCTGGAATGGCAACCGCTCGGGCAAGTTCGCCGGCGAAACCTGGCTGGAAGTACCCAGTGACGTTGTCCCTTTTGAGCAGCGGCCGTGGATGAAGGCTGCGGAGATCACCGACGCCATGATTGCGGCGCTGAAGTCGGGCCAGTACCGCACACTGCGCTGCAATTTTGCCAACGGCGACATGGTCGGGCATACCGGCAACTTTCGTGCGGCGACGATGGCCATCGAGGCGGTCGATTTGCAGTTGGCACGCCTGCTGCCGGTGATCGACGCGCTGCACGGCGTCGCCCTGATCACTGCCGACCACGGCAATGCCGACGAAATGGTCGAAATCGACAAGAAGACCGGCCAACCGGCACGGCACAGCGACGGAACGTTCAAGGGCAAGACCGCGCATACGCTCAATCCGGTGCCGCTGATCCTCTATGACAATGCCAGCGGTGGCAGGCTGGGTCTGAAGCAGACGGCAAACGCCGGTCTGTCGAACATTGCCGCGACGCTCGCGAACCTGCTTGGTCTGGAAAAACATGCCAAGTGGGACGATAGCCTGCTCGAGATACGCTGACATAACTTTCACGCCATGGCCGCCGCCGCCCGTGTCAAGCCCGAAGACTATTTCTCGCCCGACGAATGGGCCGGCCTGAGCGCGCGCTCGTCGTGGCGCGGCCCGCTGGTGGTGGCGCATTGCTGGCTGGTGATTGGATTGGCGCTGGCCTTGGGAGTTCTCTGGCCCTGGCTGATTCCGCTCTCGGTGATGCTGATCGGCAACCGGCAGCTCGGGCTGTTCATACTGATGCACGACGCAGCACACGGCTTGTTGCACCGCAATCGTGTGGTGAACGACTGGGTCGGCAAATGGATGTGTGGCATGGAGCTGCATGCGTATCGTGCCTACCATCTGCAACACCACCGGTTTGCGCAACAGGCACAAGACCCGGATCTGGTGTTGTCGGCGCCGTTCCCGGTCACGCGGGGTTCGTTGCGGCGCAAGATCGTACGCGACCTCACTGGCCAGACGTTCTTCAAGCAGCAGTTTGGCGGCCTGTTGCGGGCCGTTCGTTCGCGGCCCGTCGGGTCGCGCTGGCTGCCGCTGGTGCTGGCCGAAGCACGCCTGAGACGCGGGTTTCTGCTCAGCAATGGCGTGGGCCTGGCAGTGTTTGCCGCTTGTGGCCTGTGGTGGGCCTGGTTGCTGATGTGGCTGTTGCCGATGGCGACCTGGCTGCCGCTCGTGACACGCCTGCGCAATATTTCGGAGCACGCCTTGGTGGCCAAGAATGAGCCGGACCCGCTGCGCCACGCGCGCACCACGCATGCCAACTGGCTGGAGCGCTTGCTGGTGGCGCCGTACTGGGT
>JANOTG010000263.1:0-5717 GCA_031416215.1 Betaproteobacteria bacterium | reverse complement strand
TCCATCTCCACCTGCTCGACGGTCCGCGACAGTGCGTCCACAATAAAAGCATGCGACGACTTGCCAGCGTGTTCCGCTGCGGCCGCAACACGCTGCTTCAACGCATCGTCAATCCGGATCGTGGTAGTGGACATACAAGTTCTCCAAGGCCATGCCCCGACTGTAGCACTATCGTGTCACAAAATGCAAAAACAGCAGCCGTGTCGACACCCGCAGCCTGTCGCGTCGGGGCGTGTCCGAACCCCTACTGCACCACCTGCGCCAACTCGCCGCGCGCATACTGAGCCGCCACCACCTGCAGGCTGTGGCCCTTGACCTTGGCGCCCTGGCCTTCGCAGCCAAATTGAAGATAACGTTCCTTGCAAATCTGTTTGGCCGCTTCGCGCGCTGGCTTGAGCCAGTCGCGCGGGTCGAACTTCTCCGGGTTCTCGGCCAGGTATTTGCGCACCGCGCCGGTCATCGCCAGCCGCACATCGGTATCGATATTGATCTTGCGCACGCCGAACTGGATCGCCTTCTGGATCTCCTCCACCGGCACACCGTAGGTTTCCTTCATGTTGCCGCCGTACTGGCGGATGATGGCCAGCAGGTCCTGCGGCACCGACGAGGAGCCGTGCATCACCAGGTGCGTGTTGGGCAGCCGGCGGTTGATCTCCTTGATACGCTCCATGGCCAGGATGTCGCCGGTGGGTTTGCGGGTGAACTTGTAGGCGCCGTGGCTGGTGCCAATGGCGATGGCCAGGGCGTCGAGCTGGGTGCGGCGCACAAAATCGGCCGCCTGCTCGGGGTCGGTCAGCAACTGGTCCATGGTCATGGTGGCTTCGGTGCCGTGACCGTCTTCCTTGTCGCCGCGCATGGTCTCCAGCGAGCCCAGGCAGCCCAGCTCGCCTTCCACCGTCACGCCGGTGGCATGTGCCATGTCGACCACCTTGCGTGTCACGCTGACGTTGTAGTCGTAGTCGGCAATGGTCTTGCCGTCGGCCATCAGCGAGCCGTCCATCATGACCGAACTGAAGCCGAGGTTGATGGCACCCTGGCAAACGTCCGGGCTCTGACCGTGGTCCTGGTGCATCACCAGCGGGATCTTGGGGTAACTCTCGACCGCCGCCGCTATCAGGTGCTTGATGAACGCCTCGCCGGCGTATTTGCGCGCACCGGCGCTGGCCTGCAGGATCACCGGGGCGCCCACTTCATCGGCGGCCGACATCACGGCCTGCACCTGCTCGAGGTTGTTGACGTTGAAGGCCGGAATGCCATAGCCATTGGCCGCCGCGTGGTCCAGCAGTTCGCGCATTGAAACGAGTGCCATGGTGCATATTCCCCAGAGTTGATGGTGCTGATCCCGGTCTGACACACATGTTGGTGGGATGACCGCCGTAACCGGTTGGTAACCAGCGAATTTTAGCCTGCACCAGCGGCGCCACGGGCACCCCTGAGCCCGAAGACGTCGCCGTGTATGCTCGCCGTTGCCACAACATCCCCTGCACTGCCAAGCCACGTGACCCGCCCTGCCGACAACCGACTGCTGCTGTGGACCGTGCTCACTCTGCTGTGGTGCCTGGCTTGGGATACAGCCGGACAAGATCTGGCCCTGGCACGCTGGTTCGGTGACACTTCCGGCTTCGCCTACCGCGACCACTGGTTGTTCTCGGGTGTTCTGCACCGCGGCGCACGGCGCGTCGCATGGACCCTGCAGTTCGCATTGATCCTCGCCATCGGGTGGCCGGTGGGTGTACTGCGCCTGTTGTCGCGGCGCGAGCGGGTCGACATGTTCATCACCTCGATGGTGGTTCTGCTGGTTTTGACCGGTCTGAAGTCGTCGAGCAGCACCAGTTGTCCGTGGGAGCTGCGCGAGTTCGGCGGCGTTGCCGCATACGTCTCACACTGGCGCTGGGGTGTGCCGGATGGCGGCGAGGGCAAGTGTTTTCCGGCCGGTCACGCGTCAGCCGCCTTTTGTTTCTTCTCCGGCTACTTCGCCTTGCGCCACAAGGCGCCACGCGCCGCGCTGATCTGGCTGGTCGTGACGCTCGCCGCTGGTGCCTTGATTGGCTTTGCACAACAGGTGCGCGGCGCCCACTACCTCAGCCACACCTTCTGGACCGCCTGGATCTGCTGGGTGGTTGCAGGCGCGACGATGCTGGCGCTCGAACGTTTTGCCCGCGGCAATCCATTCACGCCACCTGGCAGATCTTGAGCATGTTGGTGCCGCCCGGTGCCCCCATGGGTTCACCGCAGGTGATGGCATAGACGTCGCCGCTTTGCACAATACCGCGTCTTTTCAGGTGGGCCTCGGCTTCAATCAAGGCGGTGTCGCGGTCCGCGCTGGAGTCCATCAGCAGCGGCCGCACGTTGCGGTACAGCGCCATCTTGCGTTGCGTGGCGACGCGCGGCGTAAGTGCATAAATCGGCACCTGGATCAGGTGGCGGCTCATCCACAGGGCGGTTGAACCGCTGTCGGTCATGGCCACGATGGCCTTGGCACCAAGGTGGTAGGCGGTAAAAAGTGCGCCCATGGCGATCGACTGGTCGATGCGGGCAAACGTTTTGCCGGTGAAGTCGGCGTCCAGCTTCACCACCTCATGGGCTTCGGCGGCATGGCAGATCTTGGCCATTTCCACCACCGTCTCCAACGGGTATTTTCCGGCGGCTGTTTCTGCCGACAACATCACCGCGTCAGTGCCGTCGAGCACCGCGTTGGCCACGTCGCTCACCTCGGCACGTGTCGGCACCGGATTCGTGATCATGGACTCCATCATCTGGGTCGCTGTGATCACCACCTTGTCGTGTTCCCGCGCCAGCTTGATCATGCGTTTTTGCAGGGCCGGCACGGCCGCATTGCCAACCTCGACTGCGAGATCACCACGCGCCACCATGATGCCGTCGCTGGCCAGCAGTATCTCCAGCAGCTTGGGTATGGCTTCGGCACGTTCAATCTTGGCGATCAGGCCGGGCCGGTGGTTGTGGTCGAGTGCCGCTACCGTGCACAACTGGCGCGCCATCTCCATGTCGGTCGCGTTCTTGGGGAAACTCACCGCCACATAATCAGCCTTGAAAGCCATGGCGGTGCGGATGTCATCCATGTCCTTGCCGGTCAAGGCCGGCGCGGTGAGGCCGCCACCGAGTTTGTTGATGCCCTTGTTGTTGCTCAGTTCGCCACCAAGCTTGACCGTGGTGTGGATGGCTTCACCCACCACGGCATCGACCACGATCACGATCAGGCCGTCATTGAGCAGCAAGGTGTCCCCCACCTTGACCTCGCGCGGCAGCGACTTGTAGTCCAGCCCGACCGCATCGACATCACCCAGTTCGACGCGCGCGGCGTCCAGCACGAACTTGTTCCCGGGCGCCAGCAACACCTTGCCCTGCGCGAACTTGCCGACCCGTATCTTGGGGCCCTGCAGATCGGCCATGATGGCGACCTCGCGCCCGGCGCGCTGCGCGGCCTCACGCACACGCTGCGCCATGTCGATATGGTCCTGCGCCTTGCCGTGGCTGAAATTCAAACGCACGACATTGACACCGGCACGGATCATCTGTTCCAGCAATGCCGGGTCGCTCGATGCCGGACCCAGTGTGGCAACGATCTTGGTGGCGCGGCGTGGTGCCATGGGGAAGTCTCCTTGTTGTGATTTCCATTTTCACATGGAAAGAATTACCAGCCGGTTACCGCGCGCAGCCGACCTTGCCGCGACCGCGATGCGCCGGGGCCACCCGCCATCCGCCATCCGCCGTCCGCAAGCAGCTTAAAGGCTGGAGCGCAATGCCAGTATGTCGAACGCCGGCAGCGTCTTGCCTTCGAGCACTTCGAGGAAGGCGCCGCCGCCGGTGGAGATGTAGCCGACCTGCCGCTCTATACCGTATTTGGCAATCGCCGCCAGCGTGTCGCCGCCGCCGGCAATCGAGAACGCATCGCTGTCTGCAATCGCCTGCGCGATGGCCTTGGTACCTGCCTCGAATGCGGCAAACTCGAACACACCGACCGGGCCGTTCCAGACGATGGTACCGGCCTGATGCAGTTGCTCGACCAAGCGGGCGGCCGTCTGCGGCCCGATATCAAGGATCAGGTCGTCGTCCTGCACCTCGGTGGCGTCTTTTACCGTGGCTGGCGCGTCGGCTCTGAATTCCTTGGCTGTCACCACATCGCTGGGGATGGGCACTGCCGCACCGCGCGCGCGCATGGCCTCGATCACTGCGCGCGCCTCGTCCAGCAGGCCTGGTTCGGCCAGGCTCTTGCCGATCTTGAGCCCGCACGCCAGCATGAAGGTGTTGGCGATGCCGCCACCGACGATCAGCTGATCCACATTTGCGGCCAGGCTTTTCAGGATGGTGAGTTTGGTCGACACCTTGGAGCCCGCGACGATCGCCACCAGCGGGCGTTTGGGCGCCTTCAAAGCCTGCGTGATGGCGTCGATTTCTGCTGCCAGCAAGGGGCCGGCACAAGCGACCGGGGCAAATTGCGCAATACCGTAGGTGCTGGCCTCGGCCCGGTGGGCGGTGCCAAACGCGTCGTGCACGAAGATGTCGCACAACAAGGCCATCTTGCGCGCCAGGCTTTCGTCGTTCTTCTTTTCGCCCGGGTTGACCCGGCAGTTTTCCAGCAACACCACCTGCCCGGCGGCAACCGGTTGGCCGTCGAGCAACACGCCGTCGACCCAGTTGGCCAGCAACGGCACCGGTCGACCGAGCAGCTCCGCCAGGCGCTGCGCCACCGGCGCGAGTGAATCCGCTGTGGCGAGGACACCCTCGGTGGGCCGGCCGAGATGCGAGGTGACCATCACCGCTGCACCCGCATCCAGCGCCAAGCGGATGCAAGCGACGGAGGCGCGGATCCGGGTGTCCTCGGTGATGTTGCCAGCCGCGTCCTGCGGCACGTTGAGATCAGCACGGATAAAAACCCGTTTGCCGGTGACACGGCCATCGGCGCAGAGATCGGAGAAGCGGATGAATAACATGGGCACGGGTTGTGGTTGGTACTGCGTCAGCCAGAGGAAAACCAAATTGTAGGCCTCAGCGACAGGCCGAAAACACATCGAGGGCTGGTCGGTGCAGTGCGGTCTGGACGTCGAGCAGGCCCAGCATCGAATGAAACAGGTTGTCGTGGCTCAGCGTTGTCGCAGACTGCTTTTGCAGGCAGTCGGCGCGCAGTCCCAGGCGCTGCTGCATGGCACCGGAAACCCAGCTCAGCATCGGTACGTGGGTCTGGAAATGTGGTGCCAGGGCGTACGGCAGGCCGTGCAGATAGAGGTTGTTTTCACCCAGTGACTCGCCATGGTCCGACACGTACAGCAGGGCGGTGTCGGTCTGGCTGTCCCGGCTCTTGGCCTGCAGCCAGCGCGCGGTGCTGGCCAGTACATGGTCGGTGTACAGCAGGGTGTTGTCATAGGCATTGACCAATTGCTCGCGCGGGCAATCCGGCAAGGTGGTGCTGGCGCACTCGGGCATGAACTTCTTGAAGGCTGGCGGCGAGCGGCGAAAGTAGGCCGGTCCGTGGCTACCCATCTGGTGCATGACCACCACCACGCCACGCGCCACCCGCACCGGGTCGAGCGCAGCGATGCGTTGGTCCAGATCCCGCAGCATGATCTCGTCGAAACACTCGCCGCCCGAGCACAGGCCGGGCACATCGAGCGCGCGCGTCAGAAGCTGCGGGACACGGTCACATAGTCCCTTGCAGCCGGATTGGTTGTCGATCCACAACACCGCCAGACCGGCCCGGT
>JANOTG010000262.1:0-7302 GCA_031416215.1 Betaproteobacteria bacterium | reverse complement strand
TGAAAAAGGCCAGGCATTTGCCAATGCGGTGGCCGCTGACAAGTCACTCGGCGCCGAAGGTGGCCCCCAGCCCGGCGAGGGCCCGTCACGCGCCGAGCGCGAGGCCGGCTTTTACGACCTGTTGTTCATCGGTGAAGACGCAGCCGGTCACAGCCTGCGCGTCGGCGTCAAAGGCGACCGCGATCCGGGTTACGGCTCCACCAGCAAGATGATCGCCGAGTCAGCCGTATGCCTGCTGCAGGATGCAGCGGCAACTGCCGGCGGCATCTGGACACCGGGTGCTGCCATGGGCTTGCCGCTGATGGCGCGTTTGCAGAAAAACGCCGGCATCTCCTTCGCGGTCGAAACAGACTGACAGGGCATAACAGGAGACCCGCATGTATCCAGGCAAGTACGCGCAGCAACACGCCGAGCGCGCGGCCTTCGTCATGGCCGGCACCGGTGAGGCGGTGACTTACCGTGAATTCGAGCAACGCAGCAACCGCCTGGCGCACCTGCTGCGCCACCACGGCTTGCAGCGGCTGGATCATTACGCGGTGTTCATGGAGAACAACAACCGATTCCTGGAGGTCTGTTCGGCCGGTGAACGCAGCGGCCTGTATTACACCTGCGCCAACTCCTACCTCAAGGCGGACGAGCTGGCCTACATCATCAACAACAGCGAGTCACAAATCCTGGTGACGTCGGTGTCCCGACTGGCGGTCGCCAAAGAAGCCTTGGTCCAATGTCCGAAGGTTCTGCTGTGCCTGGTGGTCGATGGCGGCGCTGCAGCCCATGGCCGCGCTGGCTCGGCCGATCTGCGCGACTATGCCGACGCCACGGCAGTCTGGCCGGATACACCGATTGCCGACGAATGGCTGGGTGCAGCCATGCTCTATTCCAGCGGCACCACCGGACGGCCCAAGGGCATTCTGCGCCCCTTGCCAGAGAACCCGCCGAGCCAGCCACTGGTGCTGTTTGACTTTCTGCAGACCCTGTGGCAAGGCAGGGAGGGCATGTTGTACCTGTCGCCCGCGCCGCTGTACCACTCGGCGCCGCTGTCCAACGTCAGCGTTACCCTGCGCAACGGCGGCACGGTGGTGATCATGGAGCACTTCGACCCGCTGCAATACCTGGCGCTGGTGGAGAAATACCGCATCACGCACACGCAGTTGGTGCCCACCATGTTCAGCCGCATGCTGAAACTGCCGGCCGGGGAACGCACCCGGCATGATCTGTCGTCGTTGCAGATCGCCATCCACGCCGCGGCGCCGTGTCCGGTGCCTGTGAAAGAACAGATGATTGCCTGGTGGGGCCCCATCATCCATGAGTATTACGGTGCCACCGAAGGGCTTGGGTTCACCGCCTGCAACACAGCCGAGTGGCTGGCGCACCGTGGCAGTGTGGGCCGCGTCTTGCTGGGTGACCTGCATATTCTGGACGAGCAGATGCAAGCGGTGCCCAGGGGTACGTCGGGCGAAGTGTGGTTCAAGACCGCCAACCCGTTTGTCTATTTCAACGACCCCGAACGCACCGCGCAGACCCGATCTGCCGACGGCAGCATGAGTACGGTGGGCGACATGGGTTATGTCGACGACGACGGCTACCTCTACCTGACCGACCGCTCCAGCTTCATGATCATCTCGGGTGGTGTCAACATCTACCCGCAGGAGTGCGAGAACCTGCTCATCACGCATCCCAAGGTAGCCGACGCTGCGGTGTTCGGCGTACCGAATGAGGATTTTGGGGAGGAAGTGAAAGCGGTGGTGCAGCCACTCGCCGGCATTGCGGCAAGCCCGGAGCTGGCACAGGAACTGATCGCCTTTTGCAACGAGCATCTGTCCAGACACAAGTGCCCGCGCTCGGTGGACTTCACCGCCGAGTTGCCGCGCTTGCCGACCGGCAAGTTGTACAAGCGCCTGCTGCGCGACCAGTACTGGGCCGGGCACAAGAGCCGTCTGGTGTAGCGACAGGCCCTACTTCAACAACCCGCGGCTGCGCAGCAGTGCCGCCACCTTGTCGCGGTGGTCTCCCTGCACTTCGACCACACCATCCTTGACCGTGCCTCCGCTGCCGCAGGCGCTGCGCAGGTCTTTCGCCAACAGCAGCAAGGCAGCGCCGTCCAGCGGCAAGGCACGCAGCACCGTCACCGTCTTGCCGCCGCGACCCTTGTTCTCCACCACCACCTGGACTTTTCCAGCCTTCGGCACCGCAGCTGTTGCCGACTTGCAACAGCATTGCGCCGTGGCTCGGCGACATACCGGACAGGTACGTCCAAGCTCGGTGGAGTAGACGAGGCCGCCTGGCGACGGTGGATACTTCATGGTGTCGTTGCGCGGCACATGGACGCCGCCGTCATTCGACGGTCACACTCTTGGCCAAGCCAGGTAGCTTGTGGCTCCGGCCGGCGCTGTGCGCCTTAACTTCGCTGCGCGAAGTGAGCCTCGCCGCAAGCCTCTTATCCAGCATGCTTGTGGCTCCGGCCGGCGCTGTGCGCCTTAACTTCGCTGCGCGAAGTTAGCCTCGCCGCAAGCCGAGAAATCCGGCGCGCCGTAGGCGCTGCCGCTACGCGGCACAAAAGTGCCACCGTCATTCGACGGTGACACTTTTGGCCAGATTTCTCGGCTTGTCCACATCCGTGCCGCGGGCGCAGGCGGTGTGGTAGGCCAATAACTGCAGGGGGACCACGTGCAGCAGTGGCGACAGTGCGCCGTAGTGCTCGGGCATGCGGATCACGTGGATACCTTCACCGCTCTCGAGTTTGCTGTCCGAGTCAGCCAGCACATACAGAACGCCGCTGCGCGCACGCACCTCGTGCATGTTGCTCTTGAGCTTCTCCAGCAGGGCGTCGTTGGGCGCCACCGTGACCACCGGCATGGCGCTGGTGACCAGGGCCAGCGGGCCATGCTTGAGTTCGCCTGCGGGGTAGGCCTCGGCGTGGATGTAGCTGATTTCCTTGAGTTTCAAAGCGCCTTCGAGGGCAATCGGGTAATGCAGACCACGCCCGAGAAACAGCGCGTTTTCCATTTTCGCGAAATCTTCGGCCCAGGCGATCACCTGCGGCTCCAGCGCCAGCACGGCCTGCAGCGCAGCCGGCAAATGGCGCATCGATTTGAGGTGCGCGTCCTCCTGCGCCTGGCTCAGGCGGCCACGTGTCTTGGCCAGCGTCAGGGTGAGCAGGAACAAGCCGGCCAACTGGGCAGTAAAGGCCTTGGTCGATGCAACGCCGATCTCGATGCCGGCGCGGGTGATATAGGCCAGCTTGCATTCGCGCACCATGGCACTGGTGGCGACGTTGCAGATCGTCAGCGTATGCTGCATACCCAGGCTCTGGGCGTGGCGCAGGGCGGCCAACGTGTCTGCCGTCTCGCCCGACTGCGTGATGGTCACCACCAGGGTACGCGCATTGGGCACCGAATCACGGTAACGGTATTCACTGGCCACTTCCACCTGGGTCGGAATGCCGGCAATACTCTCCAGCCAGTACTTGGCGGTACATCCGCTGTAATAACTGGTGCCACAGGCCAGAATCAGAACCGAGTCGATCTGCTTGAACAAGCCTTCGGCCGTCACCTGCCCGTCAAACAGGTCGGGCACGATACCAGCCACCCCTTCCAGCGTGTCGGCAATGGCGCGTGGCTGCTCGAATATCTCCTTTTGCATATAGTGCCGATACGGTCCGAGCTCGGCCGCGCCGCTGTGCGCCTGCACGGTTTTCACCGGGCGTTGTGCTGGCGGAACCGGCTTGTGGTTTTTGTCGACCAGCCAGTACTTGCCCAGCTGGATGTCCACCACGTCGCCCTCGTCCAGATAAACGATCTGGTCGGTCACTCCGGCCAATGCCATTGCATCGCTGGCCAGAAAGTGCTCTTTCCCGTCGCCACCCACACCCAGAATCAGGGGTGAGCCGGCGCGCGCGCCGATCAGGCGGTGCGGCTCGTCTTTGCAGAACACCGCAATGGCATAGGCACCATGCAACTGCCTGACGGCCGTTTTCACCGCCTCGAACAGGTCACCTTCATACAGACTGTCGACCAGGTGCGCCACCACTTCCGTGTCGGTCTGGCTCTCGAATACATAACCACGCTGCTTGAGTTGGGCCCGCAACTCATCATGGTTCTCGATGATGCCGTTGTGCACCAGGGCAATTCTGCCGGGCCGCCCGGCAGCCGCTGCGCCGCTGCCATGGCTGAAATGTGGATGCGCATTGTGCACGGCGGGCGCGCCATGGGTGGCCCAGCGCGTGTGGGCGATGCCGGTGCTGCCCTGTACCTTGCCGCTTTCCACTTGTTCCGCCAGCTCGGCCACGCGGGCGGTGCTGCGAGCGCGTTGCAGCCCACCTGCATGGACTGCGACGCCGCAGGAGTCGTATCCGCGGTATTCCAGTCGTTGCAGGCCCTGCACCAAAATAGGGACGATATTGCGGGTGGAAACTGAACCGACGATGCCACACATGGGCTTTCTCCTTGGGATAGAGGCGCAATAGTAGCGTCAAGCATGAGAAATATGCCGTCTAATTTGTAGATATTTCTGTTGATAATTTCACCGTGTGTAAAATAAAAATAAATATTTCAAATATCATGTACAGATGGAAGAATCAATCATTGATGCGATAGACATACGCATCCTGGACCAGTTGCAACAGGACGCGTCACTCAGCAACCTCGAGTTGGCGCAGCGTGTGCATACATCGGCGCCGACCTGCCTGCGTCGGGTCAAACGGCTGCGCGAAATCGGTGTGATCGAACGCGAAGTGGCCCATCTGTCGCCCGACAAGCTGGCGCCGTTGCTGGGCGCGGGTCTGTGCGCAATCGTCGAGGTCACCCTGGACCGCCAGGGTACGGAGTGGCTGGAGGCTTTTGAACAACTGGTGGCGCAGGACGACGAAGTGCAACAGTGTTACCGGGTGTCACCGGGCCCGGACTTCGTGCTGGTGTTGCATGTGCCAGACATGCCGGCCTACCTGGCGCTGGCCCAGCGCCTGTTCGCCGACAGCGCGAACGTGCGCAACGTGAAGGCGTTTTTCAGCGTCAAGCGCAGTAAATTTTCCGCCCGATTGCCGCTTAGACGCGGACCAGCGGCAGCGTCAGGCTGACTTCGCACCCCGGGTTCAGATCGCCACGTATCTGGATGCTGCCGCCGTGGCGCTCGACCACCAGCCGCGCAAAGGCCAGGCCGATGCCCAGCCCATCACCGAAGCCGGGCGACTGGCGATTGCTGTGCAGGCGCTGGAAGACCCGAAACAGGCGGTCCTCGAAGCGGCTGTCGAACCCGACGCCGTTATCGCTGACCGTCAAGCGGCAAAACCCCTCGGCAGCAGCACTCCAGCCGACCGAGACACAGGGGGACTCGGCCGTGGCGCTGAACTTGACCGCATTGCCCAGCAGGTGGATCAGCGTTTGCCCGAGCAACGCCATGTCGCAGCGAACCACAGGCAGACCAGCCGCCACGCGCCAGTGCAAGAGCCGCTCGGGCGATGCGCTCGCCACCTGCTCACACACCTGGGCGATCAGGCGCGACAAATCCACATCGACCAGGCGCAGGTCGGACTGGCCCAGACGCGACAATTCGAGCAGCCCATCCATCTGCCGTCCGAGCAACAGTGCGGCGTCACTGGCGGTCTGCAGGTGCGCACTGATGCGGGGATCAATACCGCCGCCCAGATCTTCACGAATGATCTTGAGGTAGGCGCCGACATGGCGCAGCGGGGCGCGCAGATCATGCGACACCGAGTAGGTGAAGTCTTCCAGCGCCTGGCGCGCCACCTGCAGCTCCTGCTGCAACCCGGCCAGGTGCTGTTGCACATCCACCGACTCGTGCGTCATTTCTGCGGGCGCTTCCATCCCGCAATGACGGTCTGGCGCCCACGCGCCACACTCAGTGCGCCGACCGGCGTGTTTTTCGAAATCGTGGAGCCGGCCCCGACCGTTCCGCCGGCCGCGATGGTCACCGGCGCCACCAGCACGCAATTGCTGCCTACATGCACGTCGGCCTCGATCACGGTGCGGTGCTTGAGTGCGCCATCGTAATTTGCCGTGATGCTGCCAGCACCGTAGTTGACACGTTCCCCCACGGTGGCGTCACCCAGATAGGCCAGGTGGTTCGCCTTTGCGCCTCGCGCCAGGGTCGAATTCTTGACTTCGACAAAATTGCCGATATGCACCTGCGGCCCCAGGACGGCGCCCGGTCGCAAGCGCGCAAAGGGCCCGATCAGCGCACCTTCACCGACCGTCACGCCGGACTTTTCACCATCGATATGGGTGAAGGGATGAACTACCGCGCCCGCCGCGATGTTGGCATTGGCAATACAGCAATTGGCACCAATATGCACATCGTCACCCAACACCACCGAACCCTCGAACACACAGTTGACGTCGATGGACACGTCCCGCCCGCATTGCAGGTCACCACGCAGGTCGAAGCGCGCCGGATCGGCAAGCCGCACGCCCTGCTCCATCAGCTGTTCGGCCTGCCGGCGCTGGCAGGCCCGCTCCAGCTCCGCCAGTTGCACCGGGCTGTTCACGCCGGCCACTTGTACCGCATCGGTTATCCGGTGTGCCAGCACCGACACGCCATCGGCCACCGCAAACTTCACGATGTCGGTCAGGTAATACTCGTTCTGGGCATTGCGGTTGTCCAGCCGCGCCAGCCAGGACTTGAGCTGGCGCGCCGGCACGGCCATGATGCCGCTGTAGATTTCGCGCACCCGCAGCTCATCGGCGCTGGCATCCTTTTGCTCCACGATACGCAACACCGGGGCATCGTCGCCATCTGTCCCCCGGATGATGCGCCCGTAGCCGGCCGGGTCGGGCATGTCCAGCGTCAGCAGCGCGAGCTGTGTGCCGGCACACAGCTCGATCAGCCGGCGCAGTGTCGCTTGTTGTGTCAGTGGCACGTCCCCGCTGAGCACTACCACGATACCGTCATCGGCCAGCACCGGCACCGCCTGCTGCACCGCGTGGCCGGTACCGAGCTGCGGCTGCTGGCGCACAAAGCACAGAACCGGCGCGCCAGCCCGGGCCGAATCGGCAGTACACGCAGCTTCAACCACTTCGGCGCCGTGCCCGGTGATCAAGACCACGGATCGTGCGCCCAGACCAGCCGCCGTGTCGATGACATGCTGCACCAACGCGCGGCCGGCCAATAGATGCAATACTTTGGGCAGCCTGCTTTTCATGCGGGTGCCCTTGCCCGCTGCCATGATGACCACATCGACCGCTGCACTGCCTGTTGCCATAGTTGTTTCCTGTTGTCGCACTTCTTCCTGGAGCAGGATTATCGGCCTGCTCTGGCTGGCGGCGCTGCTGGGGGCACTGCAAGGCT
>JANOTG010000261.1:0-5598 GCA_031416215.1 Betaproteobacteria bacterium | reverse complement strand
CATCGCGCGATCGCGCGGGTGATCGAAGAACGGATGCCCGACGTCGCGGCAAACCAGCCAGAACTGCTGGCCCACCACTACCAGGCCTGTGAATCGGCAGAACTGGCCGCCAAATGGCACTGGGTGGCAGCCCGCAAGTACAAGAGCGCCGAGGCGCACAACGAGAGTCTGGCCCAGCTGGCTTCGGCCAAGCGTTTTGTGCACAAAACGCCGCCGACGGTGCAGCGTGTTGCAACCGAGCTGGAAATCGAACTGACCATGGCTGGCCAGTTGATCGCCACCAGAGGTTACGGCTCGAACGCGGCTGGCGAGAGTTATCTGGCAGCCCTCCCGCTGGCGAAGCAACTCGGTGACAACAAGGCTCTGCTGCGTGCGCAATTGGGCCTGCAGGCCTACCACCTGATGCGTGCCGACTTCGAACAGGCGCATGCCTGGCTGGCTCAGGCGCAAGCCACGGCACAGGAATTCAACGATCCCTTGACCCGCGCGCTGTGCCTGTTTGCATTGGCTTACATGCTGCATTTCGAGGGCCGGGCACGGGAAATGCAGGAGCACTGTGACCACTGCCTGCGGGTTTGCGGCGAGTCTGCAATGCAAGGCAAGCTGGCACACAGCCCGCAAGTGATGAGCCTGATGTATTCATCGGTCTCCTTGTGGGAAACCGGGCAGGTGGATCTGGCGCGCCAGCGCGCGCAGCAGGGTGTGTCCATTGCGCATCACCTGGGACAACGACTCGGCCTGGGTCAGGCGCTCGGCATGCAGGCCATGGTTCTGATGTGGTGCGGGGAGTTCGAACAGGCACTGCAGACCAGCCAGCAAGCACTCGAGATCTGTCAGGCGGGCGGACACGACATGTGGAAGGCCCACGCACGGCTGATCCACGGCTGTTGTCTCGGCGAGCTGGGCAACCCGGAACATGGCTTGGCCATGATGGATGCCGCTTATGCGCTGTGGACGTCGACCGGCACGGTGGTCACCCGCACCTTCTACCTGGCATTGCGCGCCAACGCCTGCGGCGCGTTGGGCCGTGTTGCCGAAGGCCTCGCCCTGCTGGACGAAGCCTGCCGCATTGTGCGCGAGCATGGGGAGCGTTATTACGAGCCCGAGGTGCTGCGCGTCAAAGGCGAATTGCTGCTGCTGCAGGGAGCAGTCGGACATGCTGACAGCTTTGTCCAGGCAGACAGCGCTTTTGCCGCTGCCCGCGATGCCGCCCACGCGCTCGGGTACCACTCCTTGGAATTACGCGTTGCCACCAGCATGGCTCGGCGAAGCCTGCAGATGGGCCGCGCGACCACCGCCGTCATCCTGCTGCAGGACGCCCTGGAAGCGGTCCCCGAAGGCCGGTCGACCCGCGACCAGTTACTGGCTGGCGATTTGCTCGCGATTGCCAGCGCGTGAAAATCAATCCTGCAACGCCGCCCACATTTCCTGGTCCCGTTGCGCCGTCCAGATGCGTGGGTTCTTGATTCCACGCGCCTCGTCATAAGCGCGGCTGACATCGAATGGCAGGCAGTGTTCGTAGATGAACACGTCGCCAAAAATCGGGTCCATGCTCTTGCGCGTGTGGGCCATCGCTGCTTTGAGGTCCATGCCGGCCGCGGCGGCCTCCTTGCCGCAGCGGTACAAGGTCTCGACCCATTGTTGGGTGTAGTCCAGCGCCTTGTCGACGTCGGCGCGGCCGCGCATGGCCTCGCCGCGCCCCGGCACGATGGCGGTGGCGCCCAGAGTGCGCAAAGCCTCCAGCGTGGCCGGCCACTCCTGCAGGTGTGCATCACCGGTATAGACACCAGCCCGGTATTCCACCAGGTCACCACTGAACAGGACTTTTTCCTCCGCCACCCAGGCGATCGTGTCACCACGGGTGTGGCCGGGCCCGGGATGCCAGATCTGGACCTGCACGCCGCCCAAGTCCAGCGTCAGACGGCCCGGCACCTCGCCACGCGTCGGGTCACCACCTCCCACCACCAGGGTCGGCCAGGTCAGGCCCGGCACACTGTCTGCGTTGCGAAACAGGCGCGGAAAACGCTCCATCTCGCTTTGCATGTCCTGTGCACCACGCTCGTGGATCAAATCCAGCGTGCCCTGGCTGGCGATGATCTCGGTCGCGCCTTCTGCTGCAAAGGCGCTGGCACCCAGCACACGCACCGCGTGGTAATGCGTCAACAACACGTATTTGATCGGCTTGTCGCTAACCGTGCGGATGCGTGTGATCAGGTCGCGCGCCATGGCCGGTGTGGCGGTGGCATCACTCACCAGGACAAACTTGTCGCCGATGACGACGCCCGAGTTCGGGTCGCCCTCGGCGGTATAGGCCCAGCAGTGGGCGCTGAGTTGCTCGAAGGTGATTTTCCTGTCCTCCAGGTCGGCCTGGGAGGCAAAGGCTTTTGGCGCGGGGGTGCTGGACATGACGAATCTCCGGACGGGCCGCCAGTTTAACGGCCACTCGGCTACATTGGCTTGATGCTGGACGCCCTGTTTCGCCGTTTCGAGTCGCGTGTGGATGCCACGGCGCTGCCGCCCGATGGAGCGCCGCCGACGGGCCTGCTGGCCTTTTATTGGCACTTCATCCGCCAGACCCGCACGCTCTTCATGGCCATGCTGCTGAGTTGCCTGCTGGTCGCGCTGAGCGATACCGTGCTGCCGGTGCTGATCGGCAAACTGGTGGCGCTGATGACCGCCAGCAACCGGCAGCTGGCATTGGAGCAAGCCTGGCCGATGCTGTTCGGCATGTTGGCATTCATGCTGGTGCTTCGCCCGCTGATCCTGCTGTTCGACAGCCTGTTGCGCTTCAATGCGGTGATGCCCGGCCTGACCAATCTGGTGCGCTGGCAAAACCACTGGCACGTGGTGCGACAGAGTTGGCCCTTCTTCCAGGACGACTTTGCCGGGCGCATCGCCAACCGCGTGGTGCAAACCGGCAACGCGCTGCGCGAAAGCGCCGTGTCGGGTGTACGCGCGGTCTGGTACATCGTGATCTACGGCATGGCCACCATGCTGCTGCTGGGTCTGGCCGACTGGCGCCTGGCGTTGCCCACTGTGGGTTGGTTCTTGGCCTACATACTGTTTCTGCGCCACTTTGTACCACGCATGCGCGACCTTTCCAAGGCCAGCTCCGAGGTGCGCTCGCGCGTGGTGGCGCGGGTGGTGGACACCTACAGCAACATTCTCACAGTGAAGCTGTTCGCCCGTCCCAGCGACGAGGACCGTTATGTACAGGATGTGGTCGACGACCACAAGGCCGCCATGGCGCGCCACATGCGGCTGGTGACGCAGTTCATCTGCAGCCTGTGGATGCTCAACGCCCTGTTGCTGGTAGCGACATCCGCGATCGGGCTGTGGCTGTGGCAGGCGAACCAGCTCGAGGTCGGGGTTTTTGCCATGGCTTTGCCGCTGGCCTGGCAGATCACCACAGCGGCCGGCTGGGTGTCCTGGGAGGTCGCCGGCATCTTCGAGAACGTGGGCGTGGTGCAGGAGGGCATGCAGACCATCGCCGTACCGCACCGCATGACAGACCACCCGAACGCCACCGCATTGCAGGTGCGGCGTGGCGAGATCCGCTTCGACCATGTGGCATTTGCCTACAGCCCCGGGCAACCGGTGCTGCAGGACATCAACCTGACCATACAGCCCGGAGAACGCATCGGCTTGGTCGGGCGCTCGGGCGCCGGCAAATCGACCCTGGTCAACCTGCTGTTGCGCTTCTTCGACACCGACAGCGGCCGTATCCTGATAGACGGCCAGGACCTGGCTCATGCCACCCAGCACAGTGTGCGTGCGCAGATAGGCATGGTGACGCAAGACACCTCCCTGCTGCACCGCTCCATTGCCGACAACATCCGCTACGGCAAACCAGAGGCATCCATGGGCGAGGTCATCGCCGCCACACACAAGGCTCAGGCGACAGACTTCGTTCTCGGCCTGCGCGACTGGAAGGGACGCAGCGGGTTCGACGCCCAGGTCGGTGAACGCGGTGTGAAACTCTCTGGCGGGCAACGCCAGCGGATTGCCATCGCCCGCGTGGTACTCAAGGACGCCCCGATCCTGATCCTCGATGAGGCCACCTCGGCGCTCGACAGTGAGGTCGAACTGGCAATCCAGCAGCAACTGCTGGGACTGATGCATGGCAAGACGGTGATCGCCATCGCCCACCGCCTGTCCACCATTGCGCGCATGGACCGCCTGATCGTGCTCGACCAGGGGCGCATCGTCGAAACCGGCACCCACGCGCAGTTACTGGCGTTGGACGGACACTACAGCGCGTTGTGGCGGCACCAGTCGGGTGGCTTCCTGCCGACGCAGGTGGCGCGCGCCGGTGCGGGGCCGGTGGAACTGATCATTTAGTCATCCACCCGCCACTAAGTAGTTTCCCTAGTTCCGACATTTCAGCGGAACTGAAAGGCAATCTTGCGGCTCCACCCATCGTCCTCATCAAGGTGTGTGGACCGCCAGTACACTGCCAACAGCCGTTTCGGCTTTCACATTTTCAAGGAGATAGTCATGAGCCGTTCCTACATCGCCCGAAGGGCCCTTCTCCTTCTGGCCAGCCTGACGCTCGCGGCGTGCGCCATGATGGGAGGCAGCAACACTGTGCGCTTGTCGGGCAAGTTGTCCGGTGCCTCCGAGGTACCCGCCGCGATGACGGACGGGTCGGGCACGGTCGAGGCGACACTCAACAAGGAATCCAACCTGCTGAAGTGGAAGGTCGCCTACAGCGGCCTGAGTGGCCCTGCAGGTGCGGGCCATTTCCACGGTCCGGCTGCCGCCGGGACCAACGCCGGTGTGGTGCTGGGCTTCAAGGGCAGTGTCGCCAGCCCGATCGAGGGCGAGGCCACTTTGACCCCCGCGCAAGCTGCTGACATGCTGGCTGGCAAATGGTATGTGAACCTGCATACCGCGAAGTACCCCGGCGGCGAAATCCGCGCCCAGGTCGTTCCGTCGATGTAAGACCTGAAAGGCCTTCTTCGATTCTCTTTCTGTCGTCCCATCAACCCCAACCACCGTCTTCAAATCGTATGAAAATCAAATTCTTGACAGCTACAGTTGCCCTGACCCTGGTCGCCGGCTTCGTCGCTGAAGTCTCGGCCCAGCCCAATCCGAACCTCTTGATCAACAGCCGCAAGGGTGCGATGGCCCTGCAAGGCAAGTACTTCGGCCCGATCGTCGCCATGTCGCAGGGGCGCATGCCCTATGACGCGGCGATCGTGCAGCGCAATGCGGACTACCTAGCAGTACTGACCCAGCTGGCCTGGGACGACTTCCAGCCCATCACGGTGGGCGTCGCGAACAGCCGAACCAAGGAAGAAGCCTTCAAGGATCCGGCCAAGTTCAAGGCAGCAATCGACGGGTTTCAGGTCGAGGTCAGGAAACTTGTGGCCGCGGCTCGCGGCGCTGACCAGGCGGGCGTGACCGCCGCTGTCAAAGCGGTCGGCGGCTCTTGCAACTCATGCCACGAGTCGTTCGCCACCTTCGATTTCAAGGTCTACCGGGCCCAGTAGCAGCGCCTGAAGTCAGGCGCGACGCGGCCTCTCGTCAGCAACACATCCGATGCGTGTCCCGGGGAAGATTCGCCGCGTCTCCGTGCTGGTGCTTCTGGCGGGC
>JANOTG010000260.1:0-27795 GCA_031416215.1 Betaproteobacteria bacterium | reverse complement strand
CAATCCGCATCCTGGCTCGCGCCTGGCTGCGTGTCATCTGGCGGGCTTGGAGGGACCGCAAGACCTACGACCCCCTCTTGCATCTGGGCTCTCTCAAAACAATTTCTGCGACAGGGGGTTGACACAGGATGTCTCATGCGGCAGCCTTCCACAGGCGCATCCGGGAGAAAAAATCTTCACTGGTGACCAGATCGAACAAGCGGTCGATGTCCTGCTCGATCGCCTTTCGCACACCCGGTGGGTCATGCGCGCGCAAGGCGTCGAGCGCCAGCTGGTGGAACTCCACCCCGCGACCCTGGCTGGCGTCGAAGAACTCGGCCGACTGACGGATGTAGGGCCCGAGTTGCAGCCACAGGCTCTCGATCATCGGTGGCAGGACGGTGGAGCCTGACAGATGGTACAGAGCGAAATGGAAGTCGTGGTTCTGGCGCACGCTGGTCTCCACCCGGCTGGTGTCGTCAGCCTGTGTTTCTTGCTCGACGATATCCACCAGCCGCTCGACATCCTGCGGTCCGGCCTTGCCCGCGCCAAGCTCGGCGGCCAGGCCCTCGATGGCGCGGCGTGCGCGGCGCAAGTCCTCCAGGCGTTCACGGTCCAGCACCGGCACCCGTGTTGTCCGGTTCGGCAGGGCTTCCAGCGCTTTTTCGGCGCACAGCTGGCGGATGGCGTCGCGTACTGGCTGGGCGCTGGTGCCGAAGGCGTCCGAAAGCTCGGAGATCGTCAATGGCTGCCCGGGCGCAAACTGACCCCGCATCAACCGTTCCCGCAAATCGCTGTAGACGCGGTCATGTACGGTCGAACGGACGATGGGAGATACATCCAGACCAGCGGTGCCAGACTGGGGTGTCCAGGAATCTGTTGCGGTCGTGGTCATTGTTTGATCAAATATCTGATATCATATATTAACACGTTCGACATGACAATGATCAGACTGCGTAATGAGGCCAGGTAGCCATGCTTGAACTCAAGGGCGTTTGCAAGGCATTCGGTGGCTTGCGGGCGGTCGACGACGTGACATTGAGCCTGACCCGCGGCGCCATCACCGGCTTGATCGGTCCCAATGGCGCCGGCAAGACGACCTTGTTCAACACCATCGCCGGAGCGCTGGCGCCCAGCAGCGGCTCGATTCTGTTCGATGGTCAGGAAATTGCCGGCAAGGCCCCGCACCAGATATATCGGACCGGCATCGCGCGCACATTCCAGATTCCGCGACCTTTCGGCGCCTTGTCTGTGCTTGAAAACCTGATGCTGGCCCCGCTCGGGCAATCGGGCGAAAAGTGGTGGAATACCCTCGTCCGTCCGGGCCGCGTGCGGCAGGAAGAGCGGGCGAACCGCGACAAGGCGGTGAAAGTCCTCGACTTCCTCAACCTGACCCGGTTGGCCGACGAGCCGGCGCGCAACCTGTCGGGTGGGCAGCTCAAACTGCTGGAACTCGGGCGCACGCTGATGTCCGATCCTCAACTGATCCTGCTGGATGAACCGGGCGCCGGCGTCAACCCGACCCTGCTGGGGCACATCATCGAACGCATCGTGGAGCTGAACCGCCGCGGCATCAGTTTCCTGATCATCGAGCACAACATGGACATGGTGATGAACCTGTGCAGTCCGGTGGTGGTGATGGCGTCCGGGCGCCTGCTGATGCAAGGCAGCCCGCAGGAGGTCCGCCGTGATCCGCGCGTGCTCGACGCCTACCTCGGCGGGGGCAGTTGATGCAGATCGCGCCGCATCTCGAGGTGGTGGATCTGGTCGCCGGTTATGTGCCGGACGTGCCGATCCTGCGCGGCGTGACCCTGCATGTGCTCGGCGGCGAAATCGTCACCGTGCTGGGACCCAATGGTGCCGGAAAGTCCACCTTGATCAAGGCGGTGGCGGGCCTGGTGTCGACCCAGTCGGGCGCCATCCGGGTGCGAGGTGAGAACATCGTCGGTCTGGCGACCCACAAGCTGGTCGGCGCCGGGGTGGCTTATGTGCCGCAGGTCGACAACATTTTCACCCGCCTGTCGGTGCAGGAAAACCTGGAGCTTGGCGGCATGGCAAGCCCGCGCGAGTTGGCGCAGCGTATCGGCGAAATGTATGCGTTGTTCCCTGATCTGGCGCGCCAACGCCGGCTCGCCGCAGGCAAGCTGTCGGGCGGTCAGCGCCAGATGGTGGCCGTGGCACGTGCCTTGATGGCCCGACCGCACTGCCTCATGCTCGACGAGCCATCCGCCGGCCTGTCACCCAAGCTGACCGAGATGGTGTTCCAGAAATTGCTCGATATCCGGGCGTTGGGGGTCACCGTGCTGATCGTCGAGCAAAACGCCAAGGCGGCGCTGGCCATCTCGGACCGCGGATATGTGCTGGCCGAGGGACAGCAGCGGTTTACCGGAACGGCGCGCGAACTGCTGGAGAGCCCGGAAGTCGGCGAGTTGTACCTCGGCTCCAGGACCAGGCTTGCGTCATGATGCAAGTGTTTGTCGATGGCATGGTCGCCGCCTCCTTCATCACCCTGGGTGTGGTGGGATTGAGCATGGTCTACAACATCCTGAACTTCCCCACTTTTGCCCAGGGGGACCATATTGCCACCGGAGCCTATTTCGCGTTGGGCCTGGTGGCGCTGATGGGTACGGCCGGCTCCATCTTCGGTCTGGGTTTTGGCTGGCCGTTGATTCTGGCGTTGATCTGTGCGATGGTCCTGACTGCGGTGGTGGCGCTCGCCCTGGACCGGGCCATTTTTTCGCAACTGCGGCGCAAGAACGCATCGCGCATCAGCCTGATCATGGCCTCATTTGGCGTCGCCCTGATGTTGCGCCACCTGATCATTGTCTTTGCCGGCCATGATCCGCAGTACTTCAGCTTCGTGATCGAGCCCGCGCTCAACCTCGGGGGTGTGCGGATCACCCGCAACGAACTGATTTCGGTTTGCGTCACGGTGCTGATGGTGCTGGGATTGCATCTTTTCCTGTCGCGCACCTGGCTGGGAAAGTCGATGCGGGCGGTGTCTGAAAACCCGTCGCTGGCACGGGTCAACGGCATCGACGTGGGTCGTGTGATCCTGTGGACCTGGGTCATCGGCGCAGCGCTGGCTGCGGTGGCCGGGGTGCTGCTGGGACTGGTGGTGCAAATCCATCCGTTCATGGGTTTCGAGTTGTTGCTGCCGATGTTCGCCGCCTTGATCGTCGGTGGCATGACCAGCATCTACGGTGCGGTACTGGGCGCCATCCTGATTGGGTTGGCCGAGGGCTTGACCGTGCATTACCTGGCGCCCGAGTACCGGCAGGCCGTGTCCTTCATCGCCGTTTTCATCGTTCTGACACTGCGGCCGAACGGCATCCTGGGGGAGAAGGCCTGATGGACCTGCTCTCCTACGCGGTCTTTTTCAGCGTCACGGCGGGCATTTTTGCCATAGCCACGCTCGGGCTGAACCTGCAGTGGGGCTTCACCGGCATCATGAACGTCGGTATCGTCGGCTTCTTCGGCGTCGGCGCTTATGCTGCCGCCTTCATCACCGGGCCGGACTACCGCGATGCGTTTGGCGGCTTCGGCCTGCACCCCGTGCTCGGTTACCTTGGCGCCATGCTGGCATCCGGTGTCATCGCCGTCATTATGGGCCTGCCGACGATTCGCCTGAAGCATGATTTTCTGGCCATCGTGACGTTTGGCATCGCAGTGTGCATACAGCTGCTGGCCATGAACTGGAAAGTGGTGACACGGGGCTTCGACGGCTTGCACAGTCTGCCAAAACCGTTTGCCGCACTGGCCGGCTCGCCGTTTCGCGCCAACCTGTTGTACCTGATCATGGTGTTGCTCATCATTGCTGCCATCACCTTTGCGCTGGAGCGCATGGTCCGCTCACCCTGGGGCCGGATGTTGCGCTCGGTACGCGAAGACGAGCAGGCAGCCGCCGCACTGGGCAAAGACGCATTCGCCATTCGGTTGCAGAGTTTTGTGCTGGGCTCGATGCTGATGGGCCTGTCGGGTGCGCTGTACGCCAATTTCCTGGGCTTCATCAGCCCGCAGGACCTGCTGCCGATCTTTAGCTTTCAGGTGTTCGTGATGCTGATCGTCGGGGGCAGTGGCAACAACTACGGCGCGCTGCTCGGAGCCGTGATCATCTGGGCGCTGTGGACTGTGACAGAGTCGGTACTCAGCGCCGTTTTGCCGCCGGGCTTGCGTCAGCAGGTGTCGGCGATCCGGGTTGTCATGGTCGGCGCGATCCTGGTCGCCATGCTGCTGTACCGACCGCAGGGCCTGCTGCCGGAGCGGCGCAATGCGTCACGCGAGGCGCGACTCCAGCGCTGATTCCCCACCATTCTTGCCAGGAGCACCCCATGCCGCATGACGAATTCGAGCTCTACGACCTGCGAGTCGAGGTGGTGGCCCCGCCGGGCGCACGCATCCTGTGCAACGCCAAGGTCGGCGACTGGTTCGAGGTGCGTGGCGAGGTGCTGCATTTCCCGGCTGGGCAGGGCTTCTCGATGTATTCGCTGGCAGCCGTCATACCACTGCTGCCGGCCAAGCAGCGTGCCACCGACGCAAACGACTGGATGAGCACGGATGCCGAAGTGGCATGTCCCGACCCCCATTGCCCGTCGCGTTTTCGCATTACCCGTCTGGGCAAGCGGACGTTCCGGCATGCCGACACGACGGTCGTGCCGCTGCCCTTGACCTGATCTGCTGGTGGCAGCGCCACGGCCTGTTGCGCAGCGCAAATGCGGCGATAGGGTGACGGCGTTGGACAGCCCAACCGAATAATTTCGTCATGGCCACACAACCATCGTCCGTCTTCCACGGCCAGGTCGAACTCGCGCCCGGTTTGTGGACGCCACGCTGGATCACCGATGGCGCGTCATCCGGATCGGCGGAAGTAGCGCAGCATGCCGTCACCACATGGAGCCCCGGGGCAGGGACCTGGCATCAAGAACAGGTGCGTGATGCTGTTGAAGGACTGTGCCAGCGCATGGGTGTCGCGCACATCGACCTGTTGCATCTGCGCTGGAGCGACTACACCGATCCGACCTACCTGGATGTGATTGCCCACCTGTTGCCATTACGGGCGCAAGGTCTGTTCACACACCTGGGTGTGGCGCATTTCGACACCGACCATCTGCGCCTGCTGCTGCGCCATGGCGTACCGGTCGCGAGCAGCCAGGTTGGGCTGTCGCTACTGGACCGGCGTGCACTCACTCGTATGGTGGATCTCTGTCGAAGCAGCCAGGTTCAGCTCTTGGCGTGCGCCCCGCTGGCCGACGGACTGTTGACCGATCGGTGGCTTGATCAACCGGAGCCGATTGAAAACTCCGAGGGAGGTGGGTCAGCCCGTGCCGCTTTGGTACGGGCAGTCGGCGGTTGGGCTGTTGTGCAGCACATGCTGCACACATTGCATCGTATTGCCCAGCGGCATCAGGTGCAGATCGCGGATGTTGCCATGCGCTGGGTGAGCGACCAACCGGGTGTTGCTGCCGTCATGACCGATGACGCGATGCGCTTCGATGACCCGACGCCATGGAGGCAGCGCTTGGACAGGCTTTCGCTCGACGACGACGACCGGGCCCAGCTGCAGGCCGTGCTGGACAAGACCCTGCCGCTTGCGGGAGACTGCGGGGCAGAGCCCCATGCGGCTGCCGTCGCCTCTGTCACCGCGTCTCGGAGTGCGGCAACCACCCGTGTTGGCAGATCGCGGTCGCCCCCGCTGACCGGCAACCATTGGGTCGATCACGCAGGCGGCTCGCAGGCGCTGCGCACAGGGTCGCGCGTCGTGGTCGCAGGCACCCATGCCTTGCATGGTGCGTCCGTGCTGGTTGCGCCCGGCGACGCCGAAGCCCAGGCGGTGTTTGTGCTCGACAGGATCGCCGCAAGTTTGCATGCACTCGGTTCCAGCCTGCAGCATGTCGTGCGCACCCGCGTCTACCTGCGTGATCTGCGCGCGGCCAGCGGCGTCGCCGCCGTCCATGCCCGGATGTTTGCCGGAATCTGCCCGGTCAGCACGGTGTTGGGGGTGGCCCACCTCGCTGGAGACTGCGAAGTCGAAATCGAAGCCGAAGCCGAACTGCCCGCCCCGGCGCGCGCTTTCATCAGCAGTGGCACAACCTACGAGGCGCTGGCGGGTTATTCACGCGCCGTTGTCGAGGACGACTGGGTGTTCGTATCCGGAACCGTCGGCGTGGATCCCGCGACCGGCGTCTGGGCGTCCGGTGCACCCGCCCAGGCACAACGCGCCATTGACACCATCGAGGTGGCGTTGTACCGCGCTGGTCTGGTATTGCTCGACGTGGTGCGCGTGGTGGTGTATCTGGCCAGTCGCGACGATGTTGTGCCAGTCAGCGCGGTCATCCGCGAACGCTTCGGCCCGGCGCGACCAGCCAACACCACCCTGTGTGTACCGCTCGCGCTGGAAGAGTGCCGGGTTGAGATCGAAGTGACCGCCAGACGCCGCGCAAGAAGCGGATGACCGACTGCCGGGACTTCAGCGCCACCGGATGCGCACCGTCAGCGGCGCCCCAATCGTTCGCACAACCACGGCATCGCCGCTTGCTCGGCCCGCCTTGCAGTGTTTCAGGCCTTCTCGTCCAGCAACAAGCCGGCCATGCGGTTGCCGGTTTTGAATACCGCCAGATTGGCCAGGTACGACTGTTTGGCCTGCAATTGCGCCACCAAGTCCGATTCGATGCTTCGCGCCGCCGAATCTGCCTTGTCGATGGTCGCAGCCACGCCACCGCCCGCTTGTGGTTCAAGATGGACCAGATGGCGCCGAAAACCGGGCGTATCGGTATTGGCAATGTTGTGCGCGGCGGCACGCATTTGTGCCTGTGCAGCGTGCATGCCCGACAAGGCGATGGATGCGGTATGGTTCACGGTCATCTGGTTGATTCACGAATATGGTCGGTATTGCAACATGACGGCTGGCGTCTGACAAGGGACGTTGCGGCATGCCAGCCTGATGGGGCCCTGATTCGGGCATTTTCCTCAGTTTGCAGTGCCGTTGTGAGGCGCCCCGGGAACACAGGCCATCCCGGGCGCTGTCGTGATCGCCAGGCCGCGGCCGGAGCAACAAAGGAAATGTCCGCATGCAGTTTCATCTTGATGGATTTCGAACCGGTGACCCCGAGCTGCTGGAAGCCGTGGCGCCAACCGTGGCCGCTCCTGCGGGCAGTACGCTTCCCGGCGTTGCCGACGTACTGATCGTCGGTTGCGGGCCGGCCGGACTGACGCTTGCTGCGCAACTGGCGGCTTTCCCGGATATCCGGACGGTGATCGTGGAGCAGAAGCCCGGACCCCTGCAGCTCGGACAGGCCGATGGCGTGGCCTGCCGGACCATGGAAATGTTCGCTGCGTTCGGGTTTGCCGAACGCGTCCTGAAGGAATCCTATTGGGTCAACGAGACGGCATTCTGGAAGCCCGACGACAACGACGGCAGCCGTATTGTGCGCAGTGGTCGGGTGCAGGACGTGGAAGATGGGCTGTCACATATGCCGCATGTGATACTGAATCAGGCACGTGTACACGATTTCTACCTCGAGATCATGCAGCGCTCGCCGTCGCGGCTGGTGCCGCATTATGGTCGCCGCCTCGTGCAGCTCGAGCGAGCGCCCGATGGCGAATCGGAGCACCCGGTGGTGCTGCGGTTCGAGCGGCAAGGCGATGCGCACCAGGGCGAGTTGGAGACCATCCGGGCGCGTTTCGTGGTGGGTTGCGACGGCGCGCGCAGCGCGGTACGCCAGTCCATGGGCCGGGTCCTGCGGGGCGATTCCGCGAACCACGCCTGGGGCGTCATGGACGTGCTGGTGGTCACCGACTTCCCGGACATTCGATTCAAGGCCCTGATCCAATCGGCGGCGCAGGGCAGTGTGGTGCTGATCCCGCGCGAAGGCGGCTACCTCGTGCGCATCTATGTCGAATTGGACCGGCTCGATGTGAATGAACGTGTGGCGGCACGCAACATAGGCATCGAACAGCTCATCGCGGCAGCACAACGTGTCTTCCATCCCTACACACTGGAGGTGAAAGAGGTGGCGTGGTGGTCGGTCTATGAAATCGGGCAGCGGCTATGTGACCGGTTCGACGATCTGGAGCCCCAGGATGCCGCTACGCGCCTGCCGCGCGTCTTCATTGCTGGCGACGCGTGTCACACCCACAGCCCGAAAGCCGGCCAGGGCATGAACGTGTCCATGCAGGACAGCTTCAACCTGGGCTGGAAACTCGCGGCGGTGCTGCGCGGGCGCTGCGCCGCGGGTTTGCTCCATACCTATTCAGCCGAGAGGCAGGCGGTGGCCAAGGAGCTGATCGACTTCGACCGCGAGTGGGCCGCGATGCTCAGCGCGCCATCGAAGAAGTCGGACGCCGCGGACGGCGCGGGTGTCGCGCCAGAAGAGGTGCAGCGATATTTTGTGCAGCACGGGCGCTACACGGCCGGTACTGCAACGCGTTACCAGCCGAGCCTGCTCACCGCAGGGGCCACCCACCAGCACCTGGCGCAAGGGCTGTTGATCGGTACCCGCTTTCACTCCGCGCCGGTCATCCGCGTCGCCGACGGCAGGCACCTGCAGTTGGGTGAGGCCTTGACCGCGGATGGCCGCTGGCGTCTGATCGCATTTGCCGGCCGCGGCGATGATGCCGGACCGACGTCGCCGGTGGGCAGGCTGTGTCAGCACCTCCTTGGGTCGGCGCACTCACCCCTGCAGCGTTATACGCCGGCAGGTGCAGACGCAGACGCCATCTTCGATGTGCGCTGCGTGTTTCAGCAACACCACCATCAACTGACCATCACCGCAATGCCTGAACTGCTGTTTCCCCGCAAGGGTCGATACGGACTGCGCGACTATGAAAAGGTGTTCTGCGCGCTGCCAGATTCGCCACAACAACCATGCCGGGATATCTACACCCTGCGCCGTATCGACCGCTCGCTGGGTTGTCTGGTGGTGGTTCGGCCCGACCAGACCATTGCACAGGTGCTGCCGTTGCAGGCAACAGACTTGTTGGCGGAGTTTTTTGGCGCCTTCATGCTGGATGCCTGAACACAGTCTCTGCCGTGCCGTGGCAGTTTGACCCATGTCAAAACAGGCTCTGCGGTGTGGTCACACACTGGGCAGGCGCTTCAACCAGTCAAAGGACGCCCCATGGTCAAATCGGCACGCCGGCCACCCGACGCCAAGACCGCCCGTCGCGTGGCGCAGGGTGACACCGCGCCCAGCACCCAGGCGGATGCACTGCAGCACTTCGCTGCGCGTGAGGCCGGCAATGCCGCGCAACTGACGGAACTGGCAGCGGTGCAGTCGGTGCTGCACAGCGCAAAGACCGGTGCGGCCAAGGCGCGGGCCCTGCGTGCCCTGCTCGATGGCGCGTCGGCGGACGATTTGCGCGTGATTCGCCGCGGCCTGCTGGGTGACGCGACGACGACGACCCGTGAGCCGGGTGTCAACCCCGACGACGAGCTCGCGAAAGGCTGGCGCAACGGACACTACCCCTACAAAAACCTCATGTTGCGGCGCAACTACGAGGAGCAGAAGTACCGGCTGCAGGTGGAATTGCTCAAATTGCAAGCCTGGGTCAAGGCAACCGGCCAACGTGTGGTGATCTTGTTCGAAGGACGTGACGCGGCGGGCAAGGGCGGCACCATCAAACGCATGATGGAGCACCTCAACCCACGCGGCGCGCGCGTGGTGGCGCTGGAAAAGCCGACACCGACCGAGCAGGGCCAGTGGTACTTCCAGCGTTATGTGCAGCACCTGCCCACCGCTGGGGAAATCGTCCTGTTCGATCGCTCCTGGTACAACCGCGCCGGTGTCGAGCGGGTGATGGGGTTTTGCAGCGACGCGCAGTACCAGGAGTTCATGCGCCAGACGCCGGACTTCGAGCGCCATCTGGTGCGCAGCGGCGTGCATCTGTTCAAATTCTGGTTTTCGGTCAGCCGCAAGGAGCAGCGTCGGCGCTTTCGCGAGCGCGAGAACCACCCGCTCAAGCAGTGGAAGCTCAGCCCGATCGACAAGGCCTCGCTCAACAAGTGGGAGCAATACACCCTTGCCAAGGAGCAGATGTTTTTCGAGACCGACACCGCCGACTCGCCCTGGACGGTGATCAAGAGTGACTGCAAGAAACGTGCGCGCCTCAACGCCATGCGCTACCTGCTATCGGCACTCCCGTATGCCGACAAGGACACGGCAAGCATCGGCAAGGTCGACAGCCTGATCGTCGGGCGCGCCCACGTGGTCTACGAGCGCGGGGAGAAAACGGCGCCGAGTGTGCCGTCGGCGGCGTAACCTGCAAACCGCGTGGCTACTGCCAACGGTGCTTTGCCCGCTACTCCAGCTTCATGCCCGAGCTTTTGATCACCGCGCCCCAGCGCGCGTGATCGGCCGTCACCATGGCCGCGAATTGCTCACGTGCCATGGCTCCCTGGTCGAGCGCCAACTCGTTCAGTTTGGCTGCGATATCGGGTTGCTTGAGGGCGCGGACAAATTCGGCATGCAAGCGCTGCATCAGCTCCGGCGGGGTCTTGCCAGGCGCGAACACGCCGACCCAGCTGAACGCCTCGAAGCCCGGTATGCCTTGTTCTGTAAAGGTGGGAACTTCCGGTGTCCAGAGGGACCGGGCGGGCGTGGAGACGGCCAGCGCGCGCACTTTGCCACTGGCGACATGCGCCTTGAGCGTCGCGTAGTCCACAAAGGCGGTTGATATCTCGCCGCTGAGCAAGGCCTGCACCACCGGCCCGGCGCCCTTGTACGGCACGTGCACCATGTCCAGAGCCGCCACTTCGTTGAGTTTGTAGCCGTACAGGCTGCCGATGGAGCCAACCCCGACCGAGCCATAACTGTGGGTTTTGGGTTGCGCCTTGACCTCGGCCACGAACTCGCGTGCGGTTTTTGCCGAGGTCTTGCCGGTGTTCACCGCCAGCCACAACGGGGACGAAAACAGGTCGGTGACCGGGGCCAGGTCGCGCAAGGCGTCGTACGGCACCGACGCCAGCAGGGCCGGAGCCTGTACCAGCAGCTGGTTGGTGACCAGCACGGTATAACCGTCGGGTGCCGACTTGGCCACCAGATCGGCACCCACGACGCCGCTGGCACCAGGCTTGTTTTCCACAATCACGGGTTGCTTCAGCAACTCGGTCATCTTTTGTGCCACCAGACGCGAAATCAGGTCACTCGGCCCGCCCGGGCCGAAGGCCACGACGATCCTGATAGTGCGGTTCGGATAGGTTTGCGCCAGCGCATGTTCCCCCGCCAATGCCCCGGTCGCCATGACAGCCAACGAACGGGTGATGGCTGTCCTGCGTGAAATATTCATGGTTCGGTCTCCTCGGTTGTTACATGGGTGCCGCTGCGGCGCTCAATCGAGCGATACACCGGCGCGTTTGATGAGGCGCGTCCAACGCTCGTGGTCACCCGCGACCTGGCGCGTGAACTGCGCTTGTGGCGTACCGCCGATCTCGAAGCCCATGTCCTTGAACTTGGTGATCACATCCGCCTGTTGCAGCACTTTGCCAATCTCGGCTTCCAGCCGTTGCACCACGTCGGGCGGGGTCTTGGACGGCAGGAACAGGCCGCCCCACCCATAGGACTCGAAACCGGCAAACCCGAGTTCGGACAGGGTGGGCACATCGGGGGTCAGTGGTGAACGCTTCGTTCCAGTAACTGCCAGCAGGTTGACCTTGCCGTTGGCCACATAGGGTTTGAGGCTGACGAAATCCAGCATCACGGCAGAAATCTCGCCGGCAACCAGAGCCACCATGGCCGGTGCACCACCTTTGTAGGGCACGTGGATCATGTTGAGACTGGCGGCTTCGTTCACACCGAAGGCATACAGGTGGTGCGACGATCCCGGGCCGATGGAGCCGTAGCTGTCATCACGCCCCCTGGTTTTTGCCAACTCGGAAAACTCCTTCAGGGAACGCGCCGGTACCTTGGCGGCGCTGACCGCAAACCACAGCGGCGTGCGGATCACGTCGGTCAACGGCGTGAAGTCTTTCAGCGGGTCGAATGGCAGCTTGCTGTGCAACCCGGCCGCCTGCACAAGCAGCGGGCCGCTGAACAACACGGTGTAGCCGTCTGGCGCTGACTTGGCAACAAAGTCGGCGGCGATGATGCCGCTGGCACCAGGCTTGTTCTCCACCACCACCTGCCAATTGAGCATGTCCTCCAGCTTCTTTGCCACCGTGCGGGTGATGAAGTCGTTGCCGCCACCGGCTGGCGTCGGCACGATGATCTTGACGGGTCTTGCCGGGTAGGCCTGTGCCAGCGCGGAGCCAGCCGCCAGCATGGCGAGCGCGGTCAGGCACTGTTGCGCCAGCAATCTTGCCGGACCTTGAAGTATGGGTAGTGCCATTGCGTGTCTCCTTTTTTCATTCGATTGGCGTTGCTCGGTGAAATTAGAAACACAAAGATGATGTAATTCAAACCCATTCCACCATTTATCCCAATGGATAAGAATTTTGTCCCCGTCCTTGGTGCCCAAAGTGCCGGCAAGGTGCTGAATCTGCTGAAATTGGTGGGTGCCAACCACCCGCAAGGTGTTCGGCTCACCGACCTGATCGTGCAAAGCGGGCTGGATCGATCGACCACGCATCGCCTGCTGGCGTGTCTGATGGAGGCCGGTTTTGTCGAGCGCACCGCCGGGCCCAAGTTGTACCGGTTGGATATGGAGGCGATGCAGCTCGGACTGGTCTCGGCCGGATTGACTCCCCTGGTGGACCGCTTCCGTCCGGTCATGCAACGGGTGGCCCGCACCACGGGTGACACCGTGTTCTTGATGGTGCGCAGTGCCGACCATGCATTGTGTCTGCACCGTGAAGAGGGGTCCTACCCGATCAAGGCGTTTGTCGTTGAGCCGGGAACGCGGCGGTTGCTGGGCACCAGTTCGGTCGGCATTGCCGTACTGGCCGGTCTGCCGGACGCCGAACTGCTGGCGACCCATGCCCGCCACGTGGCCGAATACACAGCGGTCGGAATGCCGTTGTCGCGCCTGCAGCAGATGGTCCGTGCGGCGCGCGCGAGCGGCTATGTCGAAATGGAGGACTTTCGTACCAAGGAAACCAGTGGCGTCGGATGCGCGGTGCGCCTGTCCAGCAACGGTCACGGTGGCATTAGCGTGGCGGCGATCAGCTCGCGCATGCCGGCGCAGCGACGCAAAGAAGTGGGTGCAGAACTGCAGCGGGAAATGCAGGCTTTTGAATGGCGTAGTTCCACGCCATGAAGTCAGACCATGGGTGACTTCACTTTTCTCATAGGTTGAGAATATTGGCGGAATGCGTTTGCCAGCGTGCCACCCGTGTCTATCATCTGCATCGCTGGCGTCCGCTGTGTGGCGCGTGGAACGCCCTGGATGGATGGCGTTGCAACCGAAAGACCCCAACGATGACTACCGAATTGAGTGACGCGCAAAAAATTGCCACATTCCGCGCCATGGAGGATGCCTGGCAGGCCAAGCAGTGGCGTGTCTGCGCCGACTTGCTGGCGCCCGACGGCGTTCTGCATTCCATGATGCTCGAGCCCGTGGTGGGGCGTGAAGTGTTTTATGAGCGCATGGTCAAGCTGGAGCGACCGAACAAGGAGATCCGGATGCACATCCACCGTATCGGCGTGATCGACGGTGCCGTGGTGGCCGAGCGGACTGACGAAATATCGGTGGACGGTGTGGCCCGCAAAGTGCATGTGGTGGGCATCATGGAGTTCGACGGACCGCTGGTATCGCTGTGGCGCGAGTACTACGACCGCGCCCAGCTGCTGCGTGCGCGCGGCGAAGTCATGGCCTGAGCATTTCGGATTATTGCCATGGCCAACGCACCCCTGAAAAAGATCATCACCTTCTACTGCCGTTTCACGCCGAGTTACAGCGCCATCGGCTACCACGCGCGGCGCCTTTTCTGGCGTCGCGTCAAGCCGGATTTTTCGGGTCAGACCTGGCTGATCACCGGTGGCTCGGAAGGCATCGGTGGGGCGGCTGCGCGGTCCGCCGTGGCGGGGGGCGCCACCGTCATTGCCGTTGCCCGAGACGGCGGCAAACTGCAGCAGTTTGCGGCGTCGGTGCATGGGCCAGGCAAGGTGCTCACCGAAGTGGCGGATTTGTCCCTGCAAAGTGACATCTGGGCGCTGTTGCAGCGTCTGCAAGCCCGCCGTGTCAGCATCGATGTGCTGGTCAACAATGTGGGCATACAAAAGCGCGAACAGGTCATCACGCGCGAAGGCCTGGAGACTTCGTTTGCGACCAATATCCTTGGCCACTACCTGCTGACACGCGAGCTTCTGAGCCGCACGCTTCTCGCAAAAGACGCTGCAGTGATCGAGGTGTCGTCGGGTGGCATGTACAACCACGCCATGGTCGTTCGGGACCTCCATTTGACTGGCGAGGGTTATCTGGGTGTGCGCGCCTACGGCCTGTCGAAGCGGGCGCAGGTGATGCTTGCAGCACACTGGCGCCAGCAGCATGCGGGTAGCGGCAAGTTGTTTTACGCCATGCATCCTGGCTGGGTGGACACAGCCGCTGTGGGTCGATCGATGCCGCGTTTTCGCGCCATCCTCAAGTCGGTGTTGCGTGAACATGCACAAGGGGCCGACACCATTGTCTGGCTGGCCGCAACCCGCCCGCCGCAACGGGCAGCCGAGTCAATCTGGTTTGACCGCAAGGAGCGCGCGGTGCATATTTATGAACACACGCCGAAGTCTGCGGCGACCGGTGCGGAACTGGTGGCCATGCTGGAGGCCAACGTATTGCCGTCCCGCGACGACCGATAGCGGGGTCGCGTTGCGACATCGAGCGTCGATGTGTTCAGTTGCAGGTACCAACAACATCGCGAGAGGAGGCCTATGAAACCGTTGATCGGGCAGGCTTGCATCGTCCAGAACTGTTACGTCGTCCCGAACCTGGAGCGGGCCTGCGCACAAATGCACCGGCTCTACGGCATCGGCCCGTTTCTTGGCGGCCAGCCGGGTGTGTTGCGCGACCATGTGTACCGCGGCCGCGCTGCAGCAGCGATCCGCTACCGCAGCGTGTTTGTGCAGTCGGGTGAACTCAATGTCGAGCTGATCCAGCCACTGTCCGCGGCGCCCAGCGCGTTCCACGACATGTTCCCGGATGGCGGGCCGGGGTTTCACCATGTCGCCATCTTCTGCGACGACTATGCCAGGGAGCGCGATGTGTACGTGGCGGCAGGATTGCCGGTTGCCAGCGAGTTCACGGCCGGCGTTGGCGCGCAAATCTGTTACATCGATGCGCGCGCCGTGCTCGGCCACATGATCGAGCTGTACCCGGAGCATGCGGCAATACGGGCCAAATACCAGCAGACCCGGGACGCGGCAGCCGCCTGGGATGGGCGCGAACTGATCATCCCCTGGTCGATAGGCTGAGCCCCCGGGGCGCGGGTTGTGGGTTTCCACCGGTCTGAAAATTGCCAATGCGCTGCTAGACTAACCTGACACAGCTTCGTGTTGAACAACAAGGGCCACACCATGTCCGATCCGAGTGAGTCAACCCGGCGCAGTTTTCTGGCTACCACAGCAGGACTTGGCGCCGCTGCCTTGGTGCCTGCGGCCATGGCCCAGACCAGCAAGTGGCCGACCAAACAGATACGGATCGTCGTGGCGTTTCCGCCCGGGGGGTTGACCGACGCCTACGCCCGTATGTATGCCGAGCAGTTGACAGCCGCTCTGGGGCAGACCGCCGTGGTGGAGAACAAGCCGGGTGCCGGTGCCGTGATCGGCATCGACGCCGTGGCCAAATCCGCGCCCGATGGCTATACCCTGCTCATGACCACGTCCGGCACCGTGTGGCAAAACCGGGTTCTCTACAGCAAGCTGCCCTACAACCTGGACAAGGACTTGACACCGATTGCCATGTTCCCATCCGGCCCTTTGGTGGTGGCGGTGTCGGAAAAGGTGCCGGCACGCACCATGCGCGAGTTCATCGACTACGCCAAACGCAATCCGACCTCCATGGGAACCTATGCACCGGGTTCCTACCCGCACATGGTGGCCGATCAAACGAATCGCAGCGACGGCACCAATATTCTGTCGGTGCATTACCGCGGCGAGTCGCCGATGTGGATCGACCTGGCCTCGGGGCAGATACAGATCGCGATTGGCAGTTACCAGGCTTTTGCCACGGTGCAGACGCGTGGCGTCAGGCCGATCGGTGTGACGGGTTCTTATCGCTCGCCCAAATTGCCCGACGTGCCAACCCTGGTCGAGCAGGGCATAGGCGGCCGCCTGGTCGGGTTGGAAGGCGGCTTGCCGCTGTTGGCTCCCGCTGGCACACCGGAAGCAGTGTTGCGGATTCTGTCCAAGGTGGTGGTGGACGGTGCCAAGAGTGAACGTGCCGCCAAACTGCGCGAGTCGTTTGCAATTCCGAGTAGCCCGAAAAATCTGGAGCAGACGCGCAAGGACTGGGAAAACGATGTGCCGGTGTGGATCAAGCTGGCGGTTGATCTGGGCATCAAGCTGGATTGAGCGGCGGGGTTTCCAGATCCACCCACACCGGTTGGTGGTCTGACGCCGGGTTGTCGCGGTCGATCCAGGCGCGCCGCACCTGTCCTGCCAGCGCCGGTGTGGTGAAGATGTAGTCCAATCGCAGCCCGCTTGCGAAGTCTTTCGTTTCGTCAAACCAGGTGAGCCCGTCGTCCTCGCGGTTTCCCGCTGCTACCCAGGTGTCGACCAGGAATCCGTGGACACGTTGGCGGCCGTAGAAGTAGTCCGCTTCGCCGACGACACGGTCGTACTCCGCCTGGCCGGGTGTAAGGTTGAAGTCGCCCATCAGCAAGAATTCGTCCGGCACGCCCAGGACCGGCAACGCCGTCATGCCGCTTTTGGCGCTGAGGCCGCTGACACTTGCTCCCTGTGACGGTACCGCGTGCAGTGTCGGAAGCAGCCAGTCGAGCTGCGCGCGGCGTTGCTGGCTGCGCAGGTGGTTCAGGTGCGTCACGTAAACACGCACATCGCCGTGCGGCGCCGCGACAATGGCTTCGAGCACGGTGTTCTGCATGTCGGCGCGGTCCAGACTTCTGGCGCGGGGCAACAGCAGGTTGCGTGTCGAGCGGATCGGCCAGCGCGACAGCAGCATGTTGCCAAACTGCACGCGCCGGTTGACCGCGCGTGTATCAACGATGCTTGATCCACCGTCTATGTCGAGCCCCGGCGCGAAGGTCCAGAAGAATTCCGGCAACAAGGCGGACAGCATTTCCGGTTGTTGCGCCTGTTCATTCGGAACGCCCGGGAAGTTGCGTGTGACTTCCTGCAAGCCGATCAGGTCGGCGCCGCGCAGCCCAGCGGCAATACGCGCCAGGTCATGCCGGCTGTCCTTGCCCTTGCCGTACTGGATGTTGTAACTGACGATGCGCAAGTTCACTCCTTTAGCCGCCGGGCCGTCCCAAGGCAAAATGCGCCTCCTCGGGAGGCAGCGCAGTACACGCAGTGACAAGCGTGGAGGCCCAATTTTGGTAATCTATGTAATACGCGCGGACGGTGCGAGACCAAGCCCTATTGAACCCGGACAGGAGAAAGACCATGCTTGCATTTTCCAGGATAACCGCCGCCGCAACCCTGCTCGTCAGTCTGACCGTGTGTGCGCAGAGCCGGGCGGTTTGGGAGTTGGGTACCCAGGTGCCAGTGGCCGAAGCGCAACGGACGATCACCTTGACTTCAGACACCCGATGGGTCAATGTGAATCAGGACGAAGCGGTCCGGTTTGTGGCTGGCGGAGCTGAATTCGGCTGGCGCTTCGATGGCACCGGGTTGCGCCCGTTCGACCTGCGTTCGATTGCGCCGGCCGGTGCCGTAGGTCAGCCGGTGACGGTATACATCCGGCCGAGGGTATCGCTGCGCGGGGTGTGACCGTCTCCCGGCCACCACGCAGAGTCACCGGGCGCGCTGCAATGCAGCGACTGTGGTTTCTTGCAACCGCGCTGCGATATCGCCAGCAGGGCGCCGTTCCAGCACTTCGTTGATCACCTCGACGTTGACCGGCGCTGTGGCCGGCAGCAGCCGCAAGAAGGCGGTCAGGTCAAACTCTCCTTCACCGCAGGGCAGCCGAAAACGCAGGCAGTCAGCGATGTAATCGGGGATGGTTGCCTGCAGCGGCCCGTCGTTGATCTGCACCACAAAAACCCGGTTGGCCTGGATGTTGCACAACGACGCCAACCCGCCGCCGCGAAACACATGCCAGCTGTCGACGCAGAATCCCAGATTGGCCTGGCTGCCGGCCATATCGATCAGCCGTTGCGCTGTGGGTGCATCGGGTACATCGGTCGGCGGCAGAAACTCGATCGCCAGTTGGGTTTTCGGTAGTGTTTGTGATGCTTTGGCCAGCCACTGCGCACAGGCAGCAAAGTCCAGCGGTCCGGACTCCAGGGGTGGAGTCACCTGCACCCGTGGCGCATCGAATGCCTCGACCATTTCGGCGGCGGCTTGCAGCAAGTCGTCGCGCAGAAAGCGCATCGGTTCGATCTCGCTGACCCGCATGGCATGGTCAGCCAGCAACTGCCGCACGCGGCTTGCGCCCCAGCCGCTGTCCTGCATCTGTGGCCACTGGTCGGCGCGCAAGGACAAGCCGTCGAAGCCGGCCGCTGCTGCTGCTGCCACGCGTTCTGGCAATGACGCGTGCCGCATACTCATGAAACCGAGGTTGATCTCGCGCTGCTGCAACATGCTGCCAGCGTAACTGACTTTGGCGCGATGCACTACGGTCGCGCCCCTGCCGTGCCTGACGTGTGGCGCGCGTGACGGATGGTTGTGGGCGCGGCTTCCCGCATAGAACTGGCCGCACTCGGCGCGCAGTTGCCCTCTTGTTTGACAATCGGCCAACTGGAGCAACAATTGGGCGTAGTCGTCATAACATTACCGACCCCCATGCAGGATGATCTCGTGTCGCTGGTTCAGCGCGTGGATGCACGGCAACAACTCGGCGAGTTGCTGTCGCGTTACGGCATGGCGGTCGACGACCGGGATTTCGACACTCTGGGACAGCTGTTCGCACCGGATGGGGAGTTCCACGGGGTGGTCGGCCGGGCGCAGATCGTCGACTATTACCGGGCCCGCACCGCCACGTTCACGACCAGTTCGCACTACGCCCTCACCTGGCACTTTGATTTCGAATCCGATGTCTTGGCACGTGGCGTCGTCAATGCCCATGCTGAATTGTGTATTGGTGGCAAGACCGTGCGGCTCGCCCTGCGTTACCTGGACCGATACGTCAAGCAGGAGGGGCGCTGGATGTTTCTGGTGCGGCATTTGAAGTTTCGCTACGTACTGGCATTTGACGAAGTCGCGCACGGGCTGGATGACCCCATGCGGGTTCGTTGGCCGGGTTCGCCGGCGCAGCGGGCCGACCTGCCGGAGTCCTTGCCGACTTACCTCGACAGCCGGCGCGTGCAAGGGCCGCCTGCTGTGCCGCCCAACACCTGAAACCGGGGGAATTGCCATGCAAGCACTGCGATCACTGTCCATCGAGGAATTCGACCCGGAGCTGCGCCAGATGGTGGCCGCCGACCAGAAGACCGAACGCGAACTGCGCCCCACCAGCATACGGGCGCACCATCCCGAGCTTGCCAAGGCCTTCCTCCGGTTTGGCGGCGCCCTCAAGCTGCACTCGGTGTTGTCGGCGCGCCTGCGCGAACTGGTGCGCCTGCGCATCGCCTTTCACAACCAGTGCCGCAGTTGCATGGCCATGCGTTACGCCGATGCGGTGGATGCGGGTGTCACGGAAGATCTGGTGTGTTCACTGGAGCAGCCGCAGGAGGCCGCAGACCTGACAGCGGCCGAGCGTGTGGCGCTGCGTTACGCCGATTTGCTGGCCACCAACCACCTGGCGGTGGATGACGCCTTGTACGCACGGCTCAAGGAGCATTTCACCGAAATGGAAATCGTCGAACTGGGGATGGTCTGCGCGGTATGTGTCGGTGTTGGGCGGCTTTCTGCCACCTGGAACATGACCGAGGACCTGCCAGACCGGTTCAAGGATGCTGGTGACGCGCCGGTCACACCCTGGGGTCCGGACGCCTGGACAACCCAGCGCGTCGTTGCGAAGGTTTGAGCACCGCTGGCGGTCGTAGTCGGCAAGGCGCAAGAATGGCTGCGCTCAACCTTGCGCGGCGACTTCTGCCGGTAGCGTGACCTCCAGCATGTGCAGGTCGGCGCTGCATGGGCCCAGGCTGTAGGTCATGCCGCCCGGAATCGTGATGCAGTCGTCCGGCCTCAGGGTCTCGGCCAAGGTGTCGCACTGGATGGTCAGCTCGCCACTGAGTACAAAATAGAAGCAGAGTTCGGTATTGTGCTTCTGTTGCGTGGCAGCACCCGCGCGCATCGCACGCACCACGCGTACACCCGCCAGACCGTCGGTTGCCGAGCCGATCCCGGTGTCCTGCACCTCGAAGCCGGCCGCCCGCCATGGCATCCAGGCCGCTGTGGCGGCCACATGGCGCACAAAGCGTTGGCCAGCAAAATCATGCCCAGGGGGAAGATCCGGCCCGGGCAGGGCAAGGCCATGGTCGGCCATGGTGATGTGCTCGGCGGGTGCACTGACCTCGACCACCTCGGCGCCCGCAGAGCTCTCCAGCACCCGATGGCGAATCATGGGAGGCTGCAGCACACAGTCGCCCGCATGCATGATGAAGGACTCGCCCTGCCCCTGGTACGACACGCGCACCCAGCCTTTGCGGCAGAAGATCGTCTGGAAACGGATCTTGTGGAAATGCACGTAGTCGGGCACCGGCCCGCCGTCCAGAACACGAATGTGCGATGCGATAAAAGCGCCACCATGGCGCTCGGGCAACAGGTCACGGTAACGAAGGCCGGCTCGCCCCAGGCCCCAGGTATCGCTGCCGGTCGCGCGCGTCAGCACCAGTTTTTGCTCCGTGGGGGGCAGGTGCATGGGCGGATTGGCGTGCACCAGTCTGACCACCAGCCCATTGGGCGCCGTCAGCGTGGCCTGTCCGGCGCCCGTCTGGAGCGGGTCGTCACACAACAGGTAGATCGTTTGCACGCCATTGTGCGCCGCTTGCTGCAGTCGCAATTGCAGTCCGTGGCCCGAGATCATGGCCGTTGTCGGATCGTCGGCCGGAAAGATGGCCTCAATCCGGAATCCGAGGCGTTCGGTCCAGAACCTCAGATTGGGCTCCAGTTCGGCGCACAGGACCAATACCTGGGCGCCGCGCACGCCCTGGGTCTGGATGGAATCGGTGGGAGCGTCGTGCTGCATGGTGGTCTTCATGGTGTCGGATGGTGCTGGCCTGTCGGATCTGCTGTGCCGGGCAGGGCGCGGCACTGTCATCCGTATTACACACCGGCAGCCGGTTCGCAGCTACCATCCAGCCATGCAAAATGAAACGCCTGATCAGCTCACGACGGACTGTCTGCGCGATCTCATTGGTTTTGACACCACCAGCCGCAATTCGAACCTGGCATTGATTGACTGGGCGCGGGCGCGGCTGGCCGGACTCGGGGCCAGTATCCGCATGGACTACAACCGCGACCGTACCAAGGCCAACCTGTTCGCGACCTTCGGTGAGGGGCCGGGCGGCACGGTGTTGTCTGGCCATTCGGATGTTGTGCCGGTGGACGGCCAGAACTGGACCTCCGACCCGTTTCGGGCGGAAATACGCGATGGCAAGCTGTTTGGCCGCGGCGCCTGCGACATGAAGGGCTTTATCGCGGTGGTGTTGGCCCGCGCCCCCAAGTTTGCCGCGGCAACGCTGAGCTCTCCGATCCATGTGGCACTGACGTACGACGAGGAGGTCGGTTGCCTGGGGGTTCCGGGCCTGATCGCCGACCTCGCTGCTGCCGGTATCCGCCCGGATGGTTGTATCGTGGGCGAGCCCACCAGCATGCAGCTGGTGACGGCGCACAAGGGTGGGCGGGTCTACCGCTGTCGCGTCCATGGCCACGCAGCGCACTCGTCGCTCACGCCCAGCGGTGTCAATGCCATCGAGTATGCGGCGCGGGTGATCACCTTCATCCAGGACCTGTCGTGGCGCGAGGAGGAGCAGGGCGTGCGGGTGGACGGGCTGGATGTGCCGTTCTCCACCATCTCGACGAATGTGATTTCGGGTGGTTCGGGCAGGAACATCATCCCGGCGCTGTGTGAGTTTTTCTTCGACTACCGCTACGTGCCAGGCAAGGCGCCCCAGGACTTCATCGACACTATCCGCGACTATGTGACACAGCATGTGGAGCCGCGCATGAAGCGCCACCATCCCCATGCCGGCATCGAACTGGAGCTGACCGGCGACGTGCCGGCGCTCGACGGCAACGAGCAACAGGCGATTGCGCAACTGGCGCTGTCGCTGCTGCGGCCGCATGCATCGGCCAAGGTGGCTTATGGCACGGAGGCCGGGTTTTTTCACAATGCCGGCATACCGAGCATCGTCTGCGGACCGGGCAGCATCAACAACGCGCACAAGCCCGACGAGTTCGTACCGCTGGAGCAACTGGCGCAGTGCGAGGCATTTGTCGACCGCCTGGTGCAGCGCATGAGTTTGCCCCGTCCGTGATGGCGAGCCGCTGACGCCTGCGGGCGGCCATGGAAATGCCACGCGTCTCGAAGCGTCATCGGAGCGAGTGACGCCATGAACGTCGCCTTCCCCTTTGTCGAACAACGGGCCTTGTTCCCGATCCTGCAACACAAGGCGCAATTGTCGAGCTGCTCGCAAAGCGCCTTGAGCCAACCGGTGGCCGACGCGATCCGCGAATACATGGCCTCCTGGCAGGAGCTGGGCATGCACTGGGGTGGTTGGGCGGCGGCGCTGGACGAAGCCAAGGCCGAGTTCGCCCGGCTGATCCATGCCGAGGCCCAGGACATCGCGGTCATGTCCTGTGTGTCGGACCTGGCGTCGTCGTTCGGCAACAGCCTGGACTTCGGCGGCCAGCGCAACGGCATTGTGCTGGGAGAGGTCGACTTTCCGTCACTGGGCCATGTGTGGCTGGCGCAGCAGCAACGCGGGGCGAAGCTGGAGTTTGTCGGTGACGACGCGCAAAGCCGGATCGACCTCTCAAGCTACGAAGCCGCCATCACCGGGCGCACGCAGCTGGTGATGGTGTCGCAGGTCTCGTATTCCAATGGACAGTTGCAGGATATTGCGGCGCTTGCCAAGCTGGCGCATGCACAAGGCGCGTTGTTGTTTGTCGACGCCTACCAGTCCGCTGGTGCGATGCAGATCGACGTGGTGCGCGATGACATCGACGTGCTGGTGTCGGGCGCACAGAAGTACCTGCTGGGTTGTCCTGGCATCGCGTTCATGTACGTGCGCCGTGACATTGCGCAGCGGCTGCGCCCACCCAACACCGGCTGGTTCGGACGCGTCAACCCTTTTGCCTTTGATATCCATCTGCTGGATTACGCAGACGGCGCACGCCGCTTCGAGACCGGCACACCGCCCTACATTGCCGCGATGGCTGCGCGGGCGGCGCTGCGCTTGATCAACAGCCTGGATATGGCGCAGATCGAGCGCCATATCGGGCATCTTTCGGAGGTTGCGTTGCAGGCTGCACGCGAGCACGGCCTGTCTGTTGCCAGTCCGCTGGACCCGATGCAAAAGGGCTCGACAACAGCGGTATTTGTCGATGATTCGGCGGCTGTTGAAAAAAGCATGGCGGCCCACGGCTTCATTGTGTCGGCGCGCGGCCCGGTGATTCGCGTGGCTCCGCATTTTTACAATACCGCGGATGAGGTGGCCCGCGCCATGGCGATGTTGTCGCGTTGCGCCTGAGCGCGATCCGTGGCAGGCGGCTGCGGCCGGCCGCGGAACCGGCATGTCCGCTTTGCACCCTTTGCCGCGTGGCCGCGTGGCCGTGGCCCGGCATCAGCCAGGGGGCCGGGCCGTCTTCCTGGTTGTCTGTTTGCGTGGCGTGACGGCGACCGCCTTTGCCGTGGCAGCCGGCTTGACACGGCGTTGACGTGGTGTCTTGGGCGCTGGCAGGAATGCCGCTTCCAGTTCTGACAGCGCATCGGCACAGTACACGGCCAGGCGCTGCATGTGCGGCATGGATACGTGGCAGCCAGTGAAGCCAAAATTCATCGAGCCGGCATAACTCTGGCAGGTGATGTTGAGCGCCTGCCCGTGGGTGACGATGGACGCCGGGTAGGTGGCCAGCAGCTCGGCGCCACGAAAATACATGGGTTTGTCAGGCCCCGGCACGTTGGAGATGGTGACGTTGAACATGGGCCTGGTGCGCCCGCCCATGCCGGTCAGCAGTGTCAGTATGGTGGGCGCCATCAGCAGCACCGTGTATTGCATCATGGCCGCCTTGGGCAGGCTTTGCACATGTTCCTTGGCGTGCTGCACCGAGGCACGGATGGCGGCCAGGCGTTGCGCCGCGTCGGCAATGTCGGTGCCCAGCGAGGCGATGATGAAGGTGATGGCGTTGCCCGTGCCTTCGTCGTCCTTGGGCCGCACCGACACCGGAATGCCTGCCGTGAGGGGTTTGTCTGGCAGGCTGCCGCTGTCTTGCAGAAAACGTCGCAGCGCTCCCGCGCACATCGCCAAAACCAGGTCGTTGAGTGTGCAGCCTGCTGCACCGGCCAGCCCGCGCATGCGTTCGAGCGAGAACTGCTGGGTCGCAAAACGCCGTTTTTCCCGCACCCGGCCATTGAGTGGCGAACTCGGTGCATCAAACGGTACCACCATGCCCTCGGCCGGATCACCGACCCGCTGCACCATCTTGCCGAACGCCAGAATCAGCTGCGGCACGGATTGCACCTGGCCACGCAGAGCCTGCAGGGCATTGGCCGCCGCGTTGGCAAAGGTGGCTGCCGAAGCATCGCGTTCCGGCGCATCCCTCTTGCCTTGCCCGGTGGCCCAGAAAGGCGGTGCGGCAAGGCTCGTGTCGGGATCATCCGACATCGCCCGTTGCAGCAGTTTCATGCCGCTGACGCCGTCGATCAGCGAATGGTGCATCTTGATGAAGAGGGCGAATCGGTCGCCCTCCAGGCCCTCGATCAGGGTGCATTCCCATGGCGGACGACTCAGATCCAGCGGCTGGCTTTGCATCCGTCCGACAAGCTCACCGAGTTCACGCTCGCCGCCGGGCCAGGGCAATGCGGCATGGCGCACGTGGTACTCGAGGTCGATGTTGTTGTCGACGATCCAGGCCGGCACCGGGTTCTTGTTGAAGGCGTACTTGAGGCGCCGGTTCCACGGTGGAGCAAACTCCCGGTGGTTGCGAAATTCCGCCATCAGGCGGCGCATGAAGTCCTTGGGCGCACCGACCGGCAGTTTGAACGGCAACAGGCCGCCGACGTGGTTGGGTGTGGCACGCGTCTCGGTGAATAACCAGGCCGCATCCAGTGGACTGAGTCGAACTTGCGAGGCGCCGTGCACAGGTGCATCGGCTGGCGCCTGCGCGGCGGCCCCACGGTGCAGTCGTGTGACCACCCGATCAGCCTTCGTGCCAGACCACCGGCTTGCGTGCCTTGGCCCATTTCTCGAAGTGGCTGTCGTAGTGTTTCTCGACCACGTTGCGTTTGATCTTCAGCGTCGGCGTGACAAAACCACTCTCCACGGTCCACTGCTCGGGCACCACGGCGATGAAGTCCAGTCGCTCGTGCGGGTCGAGCTGTTCGTTCACCACCTTCAGGTGCGCGCTGAGTTCCGCGGTGAAATCCTTGCGCGCATCGGCCGCCTTGAGCGCGTCCCATTGCCCGGCAGGCAACATGGCCAGCGCAAACGGCTGCGGAAAGGCAACACCGGTCACCATGCAGGCTTCGATTTTCGTGAAGGCGCCGAGTTTGCTTTCGATGGGCGCCGGAGCCACGTATTTGCCCTTGCTGCTCTTGAACTGCTCCTTGGCGCGCCCGACGATCTTCAGCCGTCCCTCTTCATCGAGCGAGCCGAGATCGCCAGTCTTGAGCCAGCCATCCTCGGTCATGGTCTCGCGGGTCTTCTCGGGCTCCTTGAAGTAGCCCTGCATATGGGCCGGCCCGCGCGTCAGCACTTCACCAGTATCGGAGAGCTTGACCTCACAACAGTCGGTGGCGCTGCCCACATAACCGATGCGTGATTTTCCGGGCATGGAACTGGTGGCGTAAGCGAACTGCTCCGTCATGCCGTAACCTTCCAGCAGTTCCAGACCGAGCTTGCGGTACCAGGTCATCACTTCGGTCGGTAGTGGCGCGGCACCGGTACCGGCAAATCGCACCGAGTCCAGCCCGAGTTGTTTGAGGATCTTCTTTTTGACGATGCCGCCCAAAATGGGAATGGACATCAGGCGGTCGAGTTTTTTCGGTGGCATCTTGGCAAACACGCCCTGCTGGAACTTCACCCAAAGGCGTGGCACCGAGAAGAAAAAGGTCGGTCGAGCGCGTTGCAGATCGGCCAGGAAGGTGTCCAGGCTCTCGGCGAAGAAAATATGCGATCCGATATAGATGCCCGTGCCTTCGACCAGGCAGCGCTCGGCGACGTGGGCCAGCGGCAGGTAGGACAGTGCGCGCTCTTCCTGGGTCGAATCAAGCACCCGGGTCAGGGCCTTGGCTGTGTGTGTGAAGGCCGCGAAACCGTGTACTGCGCCCTTGGGCATGCCGGTGGTGCCCGAGGTGTAGATGATGGTGGACATCGCGTCTTCACCAAAGGTCGGGCTTTCCTTCATGGGCTGGGTCTTCTTGACGATGTCTTCCCAGGGCGTGAATCCCTTGGCGTCACACAACGGGGTACTGATACAGGGTAAACCCTTGGGAATACCTGGCTGCATCGCCTTCCAGTCGTCGAGTTTGCCGACGACGCACAACTTGCATTCCGAGTGCTCCATGATCTGGCGCACCGTTTCGGCAACCAGGTTGGGATAGATCGGAACACTCACGTAACCGGCCATCCAGATGGCCAGATCCGACATGATCCACCAGGCGGTGTTCTTGCTCATGATGGCAATACGCGAGCCCGGCTCCCATCCCTGCGCCTTGAGGTATGCCGCGATCCGGCGGGCCTCATCCATGGTCTGCGCCCAGGTCCAGTCGCGCACGACGCCACCACCCATGGGCTGCGTCAGGAAGATTGCATTGGCGCGTTCTTTTTCCCAGCGGTAGGCACGCTGCAAGAGAAGTTCGCTGGGGTCGAGTTTGGCCATGGGGTGCTCCTGGTTCGAATTGGATTGTTGGGTTGTCAGACGTGGCGCTGACGCAGTACCAACGCCCCGGTCAAAAAACCGGCAGCCCGAACTGCGTTCCACCCCGCAGCCTGAACCATAGCCGATTTGTGCCCATGCCCGTCTCCATGTTCACCCTAATAGGCAACGAACCCAAACGACGTCCGGTTTTCGCGGATGGGGGCTTAGGGAAGCACTGAACAAGTCCGCGCCGTGCGCGGCGTGGATTTTGCGGGATGAGGCGCAAGGCGCAAAACCCAAGGCAAGCCTGCACGGCTTGCCTGGTTTTGCAACGCAGCGAATCGCCCGCAAAACCGCGCCCCCACAGGGGTTCGGCCCTGAGCAAACGCGGTCGCGTTTGCGGGCCATATCGGCCGGGCCGGCACGCACAGCCGACCGGCTGTGCTGACGGGCCCTTTGTCCACCAAACCGCTTGCGTGTGCCGCAAGGCACACGACGCGCGGTGTTGGCGGCCAAATCATCCCGTTTTTGACTCGAACGCGCATGGCGGGGACTTGTTCAGTGCTTCCTTATTCCGGTGGCGGCGCTATGATGGTTGGCATCGCCCAGCCCTACACCGTCGCGGTACGCGCTCTCATTGCATTCGTGGCCCAGCAGGGTGACCTGGACCTGCGCTTCACGCCTTCCTCGACTGCGCTGGAGGGCATGGCCGGCCACACCGCGCTGACTTCGCGCAGGCACTCTGCATACCGACGCGAGATTGCGCTGCGGGGCAATTTCCGGCATCTGTTCGTACGCGGCCGTG
>JANOTG010000259.1:0-10056 GCA_031416215.1 Betaproteobacteria bacterium | reverse complement strand
GGCTGATCCTGTGTGACGCCCTGACCTATGCCGAGCGTTTCTCGCCGAGCGCCGTGATCGATATCGCGACACTCACCGGCGCCTGTGTCATTGCGTTGGGCGGTGTGCGCAGCGGGCTGTTTTCCGGCTCTGACGGCCTGGCTGCCGAACTCCTTGCAGCGGGGGAAAAATCTCAGGACCTTTGCTGGAGGATGCCGCTGGACGAGGAGTATGCCGAAGGCCTGAAGACCAATTTCGCCGATGTCGCCAACGTGGCGGGGCGGGCCGCCGGCTCGGTGACGGCGGCCAAGTTTCTGCAACGCTTTGCGGGCAAATATCCCTGGGCGCACCTGGACATCGCCGGTACGGCCTGGAAGAGCGGCACGGCCAAGGGCGCCACGGGGCGCCCAGTGGCACTGCTGCTGCATTACCTGCTTGCGCAGGCCAGCCGCAGCCCCGCATCCGGGAAGCCGGCGACGGCCCGCGCACGTCGCAAGGGCGCGTGATGCACCAAGCAAGCTGTCGACCATGACTGAAGTCGCTTTCCATTTCAATGCACCGGACAAATGGGACTATTGCTGCCGCCTGCTGCGCAAGGCAGTGAACAGGGGAACACGTGTTGCAGTGGTGGCCGAGCCGGAGGTGCTGGAGCAACTGGACCGTCAGTTGTGGGAGTTTTCAGCCACGGACTTTGTTCCGCATTGTTTTGCCAGTTGCCCGCAGGCATCGGTGCTGCAGGCGTCGCCAGTGGTCTTGTCGCAGTCGGGCAACATCGTTGGCAACAACGAGATCTTGCTCAATCTGGGCTCTTGTGTGCCGCCGGGTTTTGAGCTTTACGAGCGACTGATTGAGGTGGTGGGACTGGAGGTCGGCGACCGTGATCGTTCCCGGGTGCGCTGGAAGCATTACAAGGACCGGGGTTATGCGATCACCCGGCACGATTTGGCCGCACAGGACGCCGGCTGATGGCAGCCACGCCACGCATTGCGCCGCGGTTTGTGCCGACACTGACCGAGGTGGTCCAGGGACCGGCCGGGGCCGTGCCGGTGTTGCGCCCGGCCGCGCAACCGTCGCGTCCGTCTCCCGATGCGGACTTGATGATCGAATGGGTACAAGCCGAGGTGAGCGACACCCTGAACCGCAATCTGCATGACCTGATCGCCAATGCCTTGGTGGAACAAGTCGACCTGGTCTCGGCCAGGCTGCGCCAGGAGATCGAGCCCCTGGTACGGCAGGCGGTCGTGGATGCCGTTGCCAATGAAATGGCGTCGCGCGACCGTGCCTAGCGCTGGCTTGGCCTAGGGCGATCCCTATGGATATCGGCCCCAAAATGCGGTATCCTAGAAGGCTGTTGAGGAATTTTGGTCCATCAACTGTTCAAACAAACCCCTTGGAGTCCTTATGCAAATGAAATTTCGCACCAGTTTGACGCTTTGCGCGGCTGCAGTATTGTTGGTCGCCTGCGGCAAGAAAGAAGAAGCCAAGCCAGTTGCTGCCGCACCGGCCGCCGCGCCTGCAGCCTCTGCAGCTGCCGCCCCTGCTGCGGATCCTGGCGTCATCAAGATCGGTCACGTTGGCCCGACCAGCGGCGCCATTGCCCACCTTGGCAAGGACAACGAAAACGGTGCCCGCATGGCCATTGAGGAGCTGAACGCCAAGGGCGTGATGATCGGTGGCAAGAAGGTCAAACTGGAACTGATGGCCGAAGACGACGCTGGTGACCCGAAGCAGGGCACCTCGGTTGCCACCAAGCTGGCTGATGCCAAAGTCGCTGGTGTGATCGGTCACCTGAATTCGGGTACCTCGATCCCGGCTTCGGCGATTTACAGCGCGGCCAACATTCCGCAAATCTCCCCGTCTGCCACCAACCCCAAGTTCACCCGTCAAGGCTTCAAGACCACGTTCCGCGTGGTGGCTGACGACGTGCATCTGGGCAGCACCCTGGGTAAATATGCTGTAACCACGCTCAAGGGCAAGTCGATCGGCGTGATTGATGACCGTACCGCCTACGGCCAGGGCGTCGCAGAAGAGTTCAAGAAAGCTGTTGAAGCTGCCGGCGGCAAAGTTGCCGGTCACGAATTCACGACCGACAAGGCAACCGACTTCAATGCCATCCTGACCACCCTCAAGGGTAAAAAGGTCGATGTGGTGTTCTTCGGTGGCATGGATGCTGTTGCCGGCCCGATGATCAAGCAAATGGCCCAACTCGGCATCAAGGCCAAGTTCATGGGCGGCGACGGCATCTGCTCCAGCGAACTGGCCAAACTGGCTGGTGACGCGCTCAAGGACAACATGGTCTACTGCGCAGAAGCTGGTGGTGTGGAAGGCGAAGCCAAGGCCGGCATGGACAAGTTCAAGACCGACTTCAAGGCCAAGTACAACGCCGACGTGCAGGTCTACGCACCGTACGTGTACGACGCGCTCAACATCATGGTCGCTGCCATGGTCAAGGCCGATTCGGCTGATCCTGCCAAGTACCTGCCTGAGCTGGCCAAGACCGCCGACTACAAGGGCGTGACCGGAACCATTTCGTTCGACGAAAAGGGCGACATCAAGAATGGAGCCCTGACGCTGATGACCTACAAGGGTGGCAAACGCACCGAGTTGGCTGTGATCCGCTGATCAGCATTCGCTGAAATCCAAAAGGCCCCGCACTGCGGGGCTTTTTTTTGCCTGCTGAACGGAAAAACCAGTCGCGCGATTTCGACACGACATGGCTTTCAGGAATAAACTTCAAGTTCACCATTTGGCGAGTACCACCCAATGCAGCACACAGCGGGGACCATGATGACTAGCCGCAGGCGTCGACCCTCAACACGTGTTTCGGCGGTGCGCGCTGACATACACGCCAATCGCGCAAGGTGTTCGCAGCCGCGGCCAAGCAAATGCGGTTGGATGGCGGTGTGACGGTGACTGCCACGCCACTGTCGCTGGCGCACCTGAGCCTGATCGCCTGCGACTGTGAATCACTCGTGCGCCATGCGGCAGATGCGGGTTTTGATGCTGTCGACCTGCGTCTTGCCCCGGCCACACCCACCGACCGCGACTACAGTGCGGCCGGGCGTTTGATGGTCTGTCGGCAGTTGTTGCCGCTGCTTCGCGCCACCGGGGTGCGGGTGTGGGATGTGGAGATCATCCGCATCGACGCCCAGACCCAGGCGCGGGACCACCTGCCGCTCATGGAGGCTGCAGCCCTGCTCGGTGCCCGGCGTCTCAAGGTGGTCGCCATCCATCCGGATGAGAGCCATGTGGCCACAGTATTGGCCGAGCTATGTGTCCTGGCGGCCCGGTTTGGCCTGGTGGTCGACTTGGAATACATGGTGTTCACGGCGGTCAGGTCGCTGGCCGCGGCGCTGCGTATCGTGCGCATGGCCGACCAGCCCAACCTCCAGGTGCTGGTGGACGCACTGCACTGGATGCGTGCAGGCGACGGCCTGGAGCACATCCGCGCCGCGCCCCCCGCGTTACTGGGCTACCTTCAATTGTGCGACGGTCCGCTACGCGCACCAGAAGGACCGGCCTTGCTGTTGCAGGAAGCGCGCACGGCGCGGCTGGTGCCGGGTGAGGGCGAGTTTCCATTGGCCGCGCTGTTGCACGCCATGCCACAGCCAGAAATGGTGAGCCTTGAAGTCCCGCTACCCCCAGGGCGAGCGCCAGCGGTCCACGCACAACGCTTGTTTCGCGCCACGCGCGTGTTGCTGGATCGCGCGGGCGGGAGCATCGCGCCATGAAACCCTTGCGCATCGCCGTACTTGGCGCAGGCTTGATCGGCCGCAGGCATATCCAAACCATCCGCAATATGCCAGAGGTTGCGGAACTGCTGGCGGTTGCGGATGCGCAGCTTGACGGCGCGGGTGTCGATGTTGGCGCCGCCGCCTGGTATGGCGACGCGCAAACGATGCTGGACCAGGTGCAACCGGAGGCGGTGGTGATAGCCACCCCGAATGCGCTGCATCTGCAGCACGGCCAGTGGTGTTGCGAACGTGGCATCCATTTCCTGATGGAAAAGCCGGTGACGCCGACCCTGGATGAGGCGTCTGCCCTGCTTCAGTCAGTGCGGTTAAGCGGCGTCAAGACGCTGGTGGGGCACCATCGCCGATACCTTGGTACTGTGCAGCAGGCCAGGCAATGGATGATTGACGGGCGGATGGGGCGTTTGGTCGTCGCTTCGGTGTTGTGGGCCACGCGTAAACCGCAAGCCTACTTTGAGACTGCCTGGCGCACCCAGCCCGGTGGCGGGCCGCTGCTGATCAATGCCATCCACGAGGTTGACATGTTGCGTTACCTGTGTGGCGAGATCCGGTCGGTCAGCGGCATCAAGAGCCATGCGAATCGGGGCCTCGCCGTCGAAGACACGGCCGCGGCGATATTCGAATTCGAGAACGGCTGCCTTGGCACACTGGCCTGTACCGACGCTGGCCTGTCACCCTGGACGATCGAACAGGGCAGTGGTGAGAACCCGAGCTTTGGCTACACCGGACAAAGTGCGTATCGCATTGTCGGAACCGCGGGAAGCCTGGAGTTGCCGGTGCTGCGGGCCTGGAGTGCGCGCTTGCCAGGTGAGGCGGCATGGGACAAGCCGATCGTCGGGGACTACCTGTTGCCCCAGATCGGCGACCCCTATCAGGAGCAACTGCGCCACTTTCAGCGCCTGGTGCGCCTGGACGAACAAGCCGTGGTCTCGGTGCTTGATGGTGCCCGCACACTCGCTGCGACGCTTGCTGTCGCGCAATCGAGCGAGACCCAAAGCCGTTGTGTTCCCCGGCGCTTCTAAATTGACGGATGGACCCTGGGTTTTGGGCCGCTTGATGGTCAGGCGAACTGCTGTTCACCTGCACGAAGGCACATATGACTGGCGGAGAAGGCGTCTCCTGCATATAACTCCAGGCAGGTCCGAGGAGTTCCGTCGCTATCGTGTTTCAGAGGAGAAACGTCAAAATTCAGTCCCGCTTGTTCCGCTCATTTCCGCGCTGTTCCCGACTAAAATCATGGGCAGGAACATGGGCAGAAGCATGGGCAGAAACATGGGCAGAGAAGCGAAAAGGCAGTGATGGCAACACGCACACTGAACAGGCTGTCAGCGAATCGGGTGAAGGCTTTGGCGGAGCGTGGCTACTACGCGGATGGTGGGGGGCTGTACTTTCGGGTGAGTGAGTTTGGTACCCGCTTGTGGGCCTTTCGGTACACGCGCGCAGGCAAGGCCCGCGAGATGGGCCTGGGGCCTTACCCCGAGGTGACACTCAAGGACGCCAGAGAGCTTGCGCTGGAGGCCCGCAAGCTGCTTCGCGAGGACCAGGATCCGATCGAGAAGCGTCAGACCCGCAGGAGCGCGATGGTGGCGGACCGCCAAGCTGCGCTGACCTTCGCGCAGTGCGCGGCTGCATTCATTGCGGTCAAGGAAAACGAGTGGAAGAACGCCAGACATGGCGAGCAGTGGCGCACCACGTTGGCAATGTATGCGGACCCGGTGATCGGAAAGATGCTGGTGCGCGATGTGCAGCAGGCCCACATCCTGAAAATCCTGGAGCCGATCTGGACCATCAAGACCGAGACCGCTTCCAGATTGCGTGGACGGATTGAGAACGTGCTGGACTATGCCAGTGCCCGGGGCTATCGCAGCGGTGACAACCCTGCGCGCTGGCGCGGTCACCTCGACAAGATGCTGGCCACGCCGAGCAAGGTGGCCAAGGTCGAACACCACTCGGCGCTGGACTACGCCCATATCGGCGCATTCATGGTCGAACTTCGCAAGCAGCCGGGCATGGGCGCGCGCGCGTTGGAGTTCGCCATCATCACGGCTGCCCGGTCGGGCGAGGTACGCGGTGCCAGCTGGGCCGAGGTGGATCTGGACAAGGCGGTCTGGACCATCCCCGAGCAGCGCATGAAGGCCGGGCGCGAGCACCGTATCCCGCTGTCTCACTCTGCGGTGCAGATGCTGCGCGCTTTGCCGCGGATCGAGGGCACCGAGTTGCTGTTTCCGAACACAAAGGGAACCGCGCTCTCGGACATGACACTGACGGCCGTGCTGCGACGCATGGGTTGCCCGGTCACTGCGCATGGTTTTCGTTCGACATTTCGCGACTGGGCTGGGGAGACCACGGCCTACCCGCGCGAGGTCATCGAGCATGCCCTGGCGCACCAGCTCAAGGACAAGGCCGAGGCCGCCTATGCACGTGGCACCTTGTTCGACAAGCGCCGCAGTCTGATGGCCGATTGGGCGCAGTTCTGTGACACGGCGGCATGAGCCGCCAAGCACGCATTGCTGCCACATGTTCCCTGTTCGCGGAGGTTGTCCCTTTCGTCCTATGAATTTGGGATGTGAGAGCCGCAAGCGTCATGCAAGGCTTGTGGCGTCAGTGCTGTTGGTCATCGGCCGCTGGCACATGCCTTGCCAGGTCCATGCTGTCGTGCAACAACCTGAGTACTTCGACGATCTGCCCCTCGGCCGCCCGGAAGACCACGAAGTGACGACCCTTCCTGCCCTGGCGCGCAACATGCAAGGTGCGAACGCCCCTTGCAATCTCGTCCCGCGCTTTGGTCCCGACTACCTCTGGGCCACCATGCAGCGCCTCGATTGCCAAGGTGACCGTCTCAGCGTAGAACGCTGTCTGCAGAGGCCCAAAGTTCTCAGCAGTCCACCTCGAAATTTCAAGAAAATCCGACTCGGCCTGTTGAGTCAACCGAACGCGCCAAGTTTGCCTCATACCTCGGTGATTGCGTCAGCCGTGATAGATTTGAGATGCAATCTCAAGGAGGCTGCCGTATCAAAAGTCTTGAATCGGCCAGCATCAATGTCATCGATACCCACCTTGACGGCAGAGCGCAAGGCCTCCAACCGTGAGGCATCTTCGGCCTCACGTTGTTCAACCAGACGTAGACCCTCGCGCAACACTTCACTGGCATTCTGGTAGCGGCCACTGCTGACGAGCTGCTCGACAAAGGAAGCCTGGTGATTGGTCAGTACAACATTGCGGGTCGGCATGGCGATCTCCAATTGAACCGGATTGGCATATTATGCCAATCACTCTGCCGACAGTCTATCTTGGCGTTTTGTTGGTTGTTAGCTGATCACGCCCCACCTGACCTTTGCAGCATGGTCTTGCGTGTTCGGCTATGCCAATTCCCATTCACCACAGCCGTTGGACTGGCAGCACCTGCTCGGTTTTCTCAAATATTTCCGACACTTTCCGGCGCAATTACGTAACAGGTATGTAGGGCCTTGATTTTCTGCAGACATGCGAAGTCGGGCCCACGCATGTTGATTCATACCCAGGAGAAACGGAATATGCACCAGAAGATCCAGCAAGAGCCGACGATATTGCGTCGGCGGCACGTCGAGCAGCGCACCGGACTGTCGCGCAGCACGCTCTACCAATACATGAAGGATGGAGCCTTCCCCAAGCCCGTGCAGCTCGGCCTGCGCGCCGTGGGATGGCTCGAATCGGATATCAGCAAGTGGATCACGGCCCGGGTCAAGGTCGGCTGGCCGTGAAGGCGGTCACGACTGCCGAAGCCCTCGACCAGTTCCGCGCCGCGCTCATCGCGCGCGACATCGTTCCGCCCGACACGATCATTGCCGACGGCCGGCTGCACCGCTGCGATGCGCCGGGCGCGCGCGGCAAAGGGGATGCGGCCTACCTGCTGCATCTGGATGGCCTGGCTGCGGGAGGCATGGAGAACTGGCGCGATGGACGCGGCTGGCAGACCTGGCGGGTGGATCTTGGGCGCCCGCTGAGCGCGGCAGAGTGTGATGCGATGCAGGCACGGGCGCAGGCTGCTGACGCCCAGCGCCTCGCGGAGGTGGCGCGGCGCCAAGCCAGTGCCCGCGAGCGCGCGGCACACATCTGGGCCAGAGCGCAACTGGCGCCTGCGGATCATCCGTATCTGGTAGCCAAGGTAGTCGCGGCTCGTGGTTTGCGGGTGTACCGAGGCGCATTGGTCGCTCCCGTCCGCGACGCGGTGGGCGATCTTCATGGCCTGCAATTCATCGGCGGGAGTGGAATCAAACGATTCCTCAAGGACGCAGCGGTCCGGGGCCACTACTTCCAGATCGGAGAAACCGGCGTAGCCGGCGAAGGACCTGAGATCTTCTGCGTCGCCGAGGGCTTCGCGACCGGAGCGAGCATTCATGAGGCTACCGGCCACCGGGTAGCTGTCGCCTTCCATGCGGGTAACCTGGTGGCCGTGGCGAAGGCGATTCGAGACAGGCATCCCCAGGCTGACATCGTGGTCTGTGCCGATGACGATCACGAGACAAAGGGCAACGCTGGGCTTACGCTTGCGCGGCAGGCCGCTCTGGCCGTGGGCGGTCGGCTGGCGATCCCGGACTTCGGGTCGGAGCGACCGGCGGGCGCAACGGACTTCAATGATCTGCATCGGAATCGGGGACTGTCAGCTGTGCTGACAGCTGTGCGTGCGGCAACTGGCCCCAATACAGATGACGGCAAAGGCGAGGACCGGACGGAAGCAACGGAAGGTGAATGGCCCGATCCCGAACCGCTGACCGCACCACTCGACCCCTTGCGCTATCCGGTCGATGCGCTGCCGCCTATGCTGCGCGATGCGGTCCGCGAGGCGCAGGCCTTTGTGCAGGCACCCATGGCCCTGGTCGTGTGCTCGGCGCTGGCAGTGCTCTCCGTGGCCGCGCAAGGGCTGGTCAACGTGCGCCGAGATCGCCAACTGGTCGGTCCGGTGTCGCTGTACCTGCTTGCAGTGGCCGATTCCGGCGAGCGCAAGAACACCTGTGACGGCATCTTCAGTCCTGCCCTGCGCAAATGGGAGAGTGGCCAATTGGCGCAGATGGCGTCGGAACTTGCTTCCCAAGAGGTGGCGCTGGCCGCTTTCGAGGCGAAGAAGGCCGGCGTTCTCGATGCGATCAAGACCAAGCGACGCCGCTCTCAGGACACTGCCAAGGAGGAAGGCGAACTTGACGCGCTGGCCCGCGAGGCTCCGCAGACCGTCATCGTGCCGCGCCTGCTCTACGCAGACGCCACGCCGGAAGCTCTGGCGCATGCACTGGCCACCGGCTGGCCGACTGCGGGCGTGCTGTCTGCCGAGGCAGGCGCCGTGCTTGGCTCGCACGGGATGGGCCAGGACACCATCCTGCGCTATCTTGCCTTGCTCAACGTCATGTGGGAGGGCGGCGAATTCCTCGTCGACCGCCGCAGCAAGCCGTCATTCCGGTTGCGCCAGCGGCGGCTGACCTTCGGGCTGATGGTCCAGCCAGATGCCATGCGCGGCTTCATGGATCGCGCCGGCAGCCTGCCGCGCGGCACCGGCTTCATCGCCCGTTTCCTGATCGCCTGGCCGGTCAGCACGCAGGGCACGCGGGCTTATCGGCCCGCTCCGGCGGCCATGCCAGCCGTTGAGCACTTCGGGCTGCGCATCGCCGAATTCCTTGATACACCGCTGTCCACTGATGCACAGGGTGGTCTCACACCAATCGTGCTCGACCTGTCGCCTGCGGGGCACACCGCATGGGGGCGCCGCGTAGTGACGACGCGGTTGGCGCAGGGTTCGGCCTGGGGCAGGGCGCTGCGGGATTGCAGCAGTTGGACATCGGCTGTCGCCGCTTCGGTCCGGCGGGCCGGATCGGTGGCGCAGTTGGCCCTCGGGACCGGCTGTGATGCCGGCTGGGGCAGGAAGGGCATTTGTCGTGCCCGAGGGTTGACAAGTATCTCCAGCCTTTCGGCTGCCGGCTTTCAGGAGATGTGGCCGGTGCGGGCGCCCGCTTGAACGGGCATGGGCGATGCGGTAACGGGCATCAACCGGGCTGACTCAGCCAGTGGGGAATTGAATTGTGCGAATGCTGCACCAAATTCTTGTGGTTTGCAACAGCAGTGGTGTCGAGCTATTCTCGGGATGGCGGACTGGTAGAGGGTTTGCGCTGTGGCTGTCATTATTGCTGACAGCTAGAGTCACATCTTTTGATCCAGGCGGCTTACCCACCGCCGCGCGAGTCTTGCGTGAGAGGCGCCGATCACGCGGCCGTGGATAAGCGTTTTCGACCCTTTTGGTCGGTCGCTGGCTTTGTGCGGACGTGGTGCGAAGACGGCGCACGCGCATTGCAGCCATGGG
>JANOTG010000258.1:0-6342 GCA_031416215.1 Betaproteobacteria bacterium | reverse complement strand
CACTGCGAGCGGCTCAATGCCGAGGCCAGACCGCTGCTGGCGGCCGATGCCGGCACTTTGGCCACGCCCAATCTGGTTGCGCCGCAGGCCTACGAGGTTGCGCGTATCGCCGACCTGAAGCAGGAAATCTTCGGCCCGGTGTTGCACATCGTGCGCTGGAGCGGCGACCCGCAGGAGGTGATCGCCCAGGTCAACGCGCTCGGTTATGGCCTGACGATCGGCATCCAGACGCGCATCGATTCACGGGCTCAGGCGCTGGCCCGCGCCGCGCATGTCGGCAATGTGTACATCAACCGCAACCAGATCGGGGCTGTGGTGGGTGTACAGCCCTTTGGTGGCGAAGGCCTCAGCGGCACCGGCCCCAAGGCGGGTGGCCCGCATTACCTGTACCGTTTTTGTGCCGAACAAACCATCACCATCAACACCACGGCGGCCGGAGGTAATGCCGCCCTGCTGGCGGGATGAGCCAGTGTCGGCATGCATTTTGCCGCCCAAGTTGGCGTGCGGGACACCGGTCGGCCGGCCTTGGTGTATCTGACTGAGACACTCGATGCCCGGGAAATTATGGACGGTTGATCGACCAGGCGGGGCAATGCCCATACCGCGTCAATCGGCCTGAAATTGGCCGGCGTTCTTGCCCTGGAAGGGCGCGTAAAAGGCCTTGATGCGCAGCATGTCAGCGTCAATATCGCCACTGGGCACAAACACCGGCCCGATGCCAGTGCACTTGCGCCGGTAGTCCATGTACGACAACACGATGGGCACACCAGCGGTCGCCGCGATATGGTAGAAGCCGGTTTTCCAGTACCGGGTTTTGTCGCGTGTGCCTTCGGGTGGCACCACCAGTTGCAGCGTACCGTTGGCACGGGTAATGGCAAGGGCCGATGCCGCCACCAGATTGTTGGATTGGCTGCGGTCCACGGAGATGCCACCCAGCCACCGCATCAGCGGGCCAAAGGGAAAGCGGAAGATGCTGGCCTTGCCCATCCAATAAATGTGCAGCCGCAGCGCAAACGCCACCATCAGTGTGTTGGGCAAGTCCCAGTTGCTGGTGTGTGGCGCGGCGATGAACACGCACTTGTGCAGGTCGACCGGCAGCGCGCCCTGCACAGTCCAGCCAGCGCGGCGCAGATAAAAAACCGAAAACGCCCGCAGGACGGTGTTGACGATCGGGGTAGTGAAGATGGTGCGTTGCATGCGGTTGCGTCGGTCTTGGCGGCAGGCGACCGGGCAACAGGCAGCAATCGGGCCGAAGGAGATGATGAAATTATCGCGCAGCGCAATCGGCGCCGGTGGGGTTGCGCTCAGCCGGGCGTTGCCGCAGCGCCGGACCACCACAAGTCACGTCGCTACGGCAATTTGGTCTCGCGCAAAAAGGCGTCGACCACGGCGGCCAACTCGGTCTCGCGCCCGCTGTAGTGGTGGTCCGCACCAGCGAGCATCACCTGGCGTGAGCCGTTGCTGCTCTTGAGCGCCAGCTTGCGCCGCCCGGCCGCGCCAAGTGTGGGCGCGATGTCCTGCTCGCCATAGAGGTCCAGCACCGGCATGGCATAACTGCGCATGGTCCAGGAGTAGCTGCCGGTCAGGCCCATGACGATCCAGGCTTTATAGGGTGTGCTGGCGTGGGCACGGTCGAGGTATTCATTGGCCATCCAGGCGCCCATGCTGTGTGACAGCAACACCACATCGGCATGACCGCGTGTGCGCAGCCAGTCGGCAGCTTTGGCCATGCGGTCTGCCGCATCGGGGAATACCTTGGGGTAGTAGTCGTCTACCTGCGCTTCCCTGGACTGCACCGGCATCTGGATTGACAGCGTGCTGTAGCCCAGCGCGGCCAGCTTGTCGCGCAGGATGCCTATCACGCCGTGGTCCGGGTGCACTCCGACGCCATGCACCAGCACGATGGCCGGTTTGGAGCCTTTGGCCGCCACATACAGGCCGAGAAAGTCACGGCCCGATGCGGCACGTATCTGCACCGGGTCTCCCACCACGATGGTCGGCAGGACCTCATCCGCCCAGCGCTTCTCGCGTGCGTAGTCTTGCGCCACGGCAAACGGCAACGCCAACAGGGCCAGCAGCATGGAGGTGAGCAGTTTTGTCATGGGAGTTGCTCCGGTGGGCGCAGATCAAGTGACGCCGCGCATGTTCCAGGCAGTATGCCTCGCCCAGCGGGTGTTTGCACTTTGTTGGCGCCATACGGCGCGCGGCTGGTCAGGCAGGCAGAAATTTCGCCGCAGCGACTACAGTGTGTCGGTTATGAATCGACAGGCCCCACCCACACCCAACACCATGGTTGCAGAGTTCCCTGTATTGCGCATCGCTCTGGCCCTGTCGCTCGGTTCGGCCGTGTCGCTCGGTCTGGCGCGGTTCGCCTACGGTTTGTTGTTGCCGCCCATGCGGGCCGACCTGGGCTGGAGTTATGCGTTGGCTGGCGCCATGAACACCAGCAATGCCGCTGGTTACCTGCTGGGCGCCCTGGCGGCTCCCTGGCTACTGCGCCGCACCAGCGCCGGCGCCATGGTGCTGGCCGGCTGTGCGGCAGCCAGTGTGCTGATGTTGCTCGGCGGCCTGCTCACCGATTCGGCCCTGTGGTTGCTGCATCGGCTGGTCGCCGGTGTTGCCAGTGCCCTGGTTTTCATGACCGGTGGCTTGCTGGCGGCCCGCCTGGCTGCTGCCGACCCGCAGCGCGGCGGGCTGTTGATTGGCATCTACTACGGCGGCATTGGCGTTGGAATCAGCCTGTCGGCGTTGCTGGTCCCCGCTGTTGTTGCGATGGCAGAGCGGAGCGCTGATGCATGGGCGTCGGCCTGGTTTGCCCTGGCGCTGCTGTGTTTCGCCGGCACTGCGGTGTTGTTGTGGCCGGTGGCGAGACTGGACGGCCTGCCGATGGCGGCGCCCAGCCCTGGGGTGGCCATCGCGGCAGTGCCGCTGCGGAGATTTTCTTTCGCGCTGGTCGGCTACGCTTTGTTCGGCATGGGTTATATCGGCTACATGACCTTTGTCATTGCCCTGCTTCGCGAACAGGGCCTGACAGCGGCGGCCATCACGGCGTTTTATGCGCTGCTGGGAGTGGCGGTGATGTTCTCCGCGCGTTTGTGGGCTGGATTGCTGGACCGCTACCGTGATGGGCGGCCGCTGGCATTGCTGAATGGGTTGTTGGGCCTGGCGACCATCCTGCCGGCGCTCAGTTCTGCCTGGCCACTGGTGTTTTCGTCCGGCTTGCTGTTTGGCGCAGTGTTCGTGTCCACGGTGGCGTCGACGACGGCCCTGGTGCGACACAACCTGCCGCCAGCGCAGTGGGCTTCCGGTATTGGCGCTTTCACCATCGTGTTTGCCGCCGGGCAGATGGTCGGCCCCGCCGTCGTGGGCTGGATCGCCGATGGCCCGGGTGGGCTGGCGCGTGGATTTATCGTCTCGGCAGGCATGTTGTGGTTGGGCGCGGTGACGGCGCTGCGGCAACGGGCCTTGCAGTAACCCGCGGCCGTAGCACACCTGACGCGCTACCCTGCCGCTAAACTGGCCGCCACTGCCATGACCTTTGCACTCCTCGGACTTTCCGCCGCCCTGGTTCGCGCCGTCAGCGAGATCGGCTTTGCCACTCCGACGCCGATCCAGCTGCAGGCGGTGCCCGCCGTGCTGCATGGCGACGATGTGCTGGGATCGGCGCAGACCGGCTCGGGCAAGACAGCGGCGTTTGGTTTGCCACTGCTGCAGCTGCTGCAAACGACCGCCACCCGGAGTGGGCCACGCCCGGTCCGCGCCCTGGTACTGGTGCCGACCCGGGAGTTGGCGGCCCAGGTGGGTGAGGTGCTGCGCGCGCTGGGGCAATACCAGGCGCGTCCGCCCAAGGTGATGATCGTGTTCGGTGGTGTGTCCATCAATCTGCAGATGATGGGCCTGCGTGGTGGCGCCGATCTGGTGGTTGCCACGCCTGGGCGCCTGCTCGATCTGGTGCGGCACAACGCGCTGCGCCTGTCGGCGGTGGCCCATCTGGTCCTCGACGAGGCGGACCGGCTGCTGGAGCCGGGGTTTGCCGAGGAGCTGGAGGCGGTGTTGGCGCTGTTGCCGGCACGACGGCAAAACCTGTTTTTCTCTGCCACCCTGACGCCAGGCGTGCTGGCGCTGGCACAGGGCATGTTGCACAACCCGGTGCGGCTGGATGTACCGGCCGACTCGGCCCATGAACCTGTCATCCTGCAGCGGGTGATCGCGGTCGATGCCGCACGGCGCACCGCCTTGCTGCGGCATCTGATCAAGGAGCATGCCTGGGAACGCGTGCTGGTGTTTGTGGCCACGCGTTACGCCGCCGTGCATGTGGCCGAGAAGTTGTACCAGAGCGGCATCTATGCCACGGCGTTTTACGGCGGCATGGGGCAGGGCGCGCGTACGCAGGTGTTGGCCGAATTCAAGAATCAGCAATGGGACGTGGTGGTCACCACCGACCTGGCCTCGCGTGGGCTGGACATCGCGCAATTGCCGGTGGTGCTGAACTATGATCTGCCGCGTTCGGCGGTGGACTACCTGCATCGAATCGGACGCACCGGTCGCGCCGGGCACAGCGGCCTGGCAGTGAGTTTTGTCAGCGCCGATACCGACGCCCACTTCCGCCTGATCGAAAAGCGCCAGCACCTGAGCCTGCCGCGGGAGCAGATTGCTGGCTTCGAGCCGGTCGTGATACCAGTTGATCGGGCCGCTGTGCCCGGAACAGGTGGCGTCAAGGGCAAGCGACCGAGCAAGAAGGACAAGCTGCGCGCCGCCGCAGCGGCAAGTGCCTAGGACGGTGCCGGATCAGCCGGCACAAGCTCCGGCACGACCGCTGGCCGGGTTTTGCGGTGCCCGGGTTTGACCAACACCTCGACATAAAACTGCGCGCCGTCCGCCTGCGCCACGGCGTCGATCAGGCCGGTCAGGGTGGCCAGGTGGGTGGGTTCTGCAAGTTCTTGCGTCAGGCCAAACCTGCAGTCGAAATCCCAATAGTCCACCCCCGGTGGCAGGGCGCGGCGGCGATCGCGCTTGATGGCCTTGCGAATCTCGTGTTTGACGGCGTCCAGAATCCGGTCCCGCGACTTGCCTTCAATATGGAGCTGGAACGTTTTTTTCATGCCTGATGGTAGCGCTCCAGTACAGTCGGGTCTTGGCCCACGCAAAACACAGGTGAACCGATGGCGCGAACAAACGACTGGGCGGCCAAGGTGATGGTCCTGATCAGGGGCGGCAATACCGCTGCCGCCGTGGCCCAGATTAAGGTGGCACCAGGGGCGCAGGAGATCAAGTCCTTGCACGGTGCCCTGGTTGCGGCTGGACTGGTCGGGCGTTGGCCTTCCGTCGACACGGCGATCAGCGACAGTTACGCGGCCTTGTCAGCGCCGCGCCTGCATCGCGCACCATGAGGCGGCATCGTTGTCCTGCCCTGCCCTGTCACGACAGGGTGACGCGGGTGGGAATCGGCATCTCGTCCAGCAGCAGCTGCCAGGTCGGATTGGCGTAGGCCAGCCGGTGTCGCAAGGCGGCGATAAAGGTCCGAGCCTCGTACTCACCCAGGCGGTCCAGCAAAACGGTGCTTGCCTGCTGGCACAGGCTGACAAGCGCGGGCAGTGCCTCGGCCGATGCCAATTGTTCACATAGCGGCTGCGCCGCTTGCCCCAGACTGCGACGCAGGTGCCGGATGGCGAAATTTCTGGCGTCGCGCAAGGCCAGCGAAAGAACCTGGTCGCTGACCAGCGGGTGTAATGACGACGACGGCGCTGCAGCCGGCGCCGCCTTGTCGTCCGGCGCGCCGCTGTCGTGGTACGAAACCGCTGCGCTGGCTGCCATGGGCCGATGGAAAGCACACCATGCAGGCCGGGCAAATGCGACGGTCGACTGCGGGTTCTGCCTCCAGCTATCGGCGCTTCAGCGGGTTTCTTGAGCTTGTGCGGGCAGTACCGGGCTCGCTGCTGCCGCAGCCACCGGGCGCCGCAACAACCGCAGCAGCCACTGCACCATGTCGTCGACAAAGGTGAACAACACCGGAATCACCAGCAGGCTGAGGAAGGTCGAGGTAATGAGCCCGCCGATCACGACAATCGCCATCGGCGCCCGGAAACTCGGATCGGTGCCCCAGCCCAGGGCGATCGGCAACATGCCGGCACCCATGGCGATCGTCGTCATCACGATCGGCTGGGCGCGCTTGTGGCAGGCGTCGAGGACGGCCTGCAGCCGCGTCAGGCCAAAGTCACGGCGCGCCATGATGGCGTATTCGATCAGCAGGATCGAGTTCTTGGTGGCGATGCCCATGAGCATGATGAGCCCAATCATGGATGGCATGGAGAGGGCTGTTTGCGTGATGAACAAGGCCAGAAA
>JANOTG010000257.1:0-3907 GCA_031416215.1 Betaproteobacteria bacterium | reverse complement strand
CGACCTGTCCGGCCTGAAGCCCTTTTATTACCTGTGTCTGGGTGTACTGGTTCTGGTGGTGCTTGGTCTTGTCAACCTGCTGCGGGCACAGACCGGGCGTGCCTTCATGGGTGTACGCGATTCCGAGGCCGCCGCCTATAGCCTGGGCATCTGGGTGGCCGGCACCAAGGTGCTGGCCTTCGTGGTCTCGGCCATGGTGACCGGCCTGGCCGGCGCCCTGCTGGCGCACCACGTGCGATTCCTGACACCCGAAGGTTTTGGCCTCATCCTGTCGCTGGAGCTGGTGCTGATGGTCACCATCGGCGGGCTGGGCTCGGTGCGTGGCGCGTTGCTGGGGGCGGTGCTGATCAGCATGTTGCCGACCTTCATCTCGCGCATCAAGCCGCTGTTGCCGGACCAGATTGCCAAGCAGTTCGGCCTCGAGACCTTTGTCTTCGGGCTGGTGCTGGCGCTGTTCGTGTTGTTCGAGCCCAAGGGACTGAACGGCCGCTGGATCAAGTTCAAGGCCTTCATGCAGACCTTTCCCCTGTACCGGCAGGACATGTTCAAGCGCGGCAAGAGTTACATGAAGTCGGAGCGGTACAAATGAGTTTATTTGCCGTCTCCGACGTCTCGCTGCGTTTTGGCGGCGTGCAGGCGATTGCCAACGTCAGCTTCGAGGTGGCGCCGGGTGAGGTGTTTGCCATCATCGGTCCGAATGGCGCGGGCAAGACATCCATGCTCAACGTCATCACCCGCGTCTTCGACCCGAGTGCGGGGCGTGTCATGTTCGAAGGGCAGGACATCACACAGCTGCCGCGCCACCGCATCGTGCACAGCGGCATCGCCCGCACCTTCCAGAACATCGAGTTGTTCGAGGGTGGCACCGTGCTGGACAACCTGTTGCTGGGGCGGCACCGGTTCGACCACGGCAGCTTCGCTGCGCAGTGGTTGTGGACACCGGCTGTGCGCCGCGCCGAGGAACAGTCGCGCGCCCAGGTCGAGGAAGTGATTGACCTGCTCGATCTGATGCCGCATCGCAACAGCCCGGTGGCGGGTCTGCCCTATGGTGTGCGCAAGGTGGTCGAACTGGCACGGGCCCTGGCAACCCAACCCCGCCTGCTGCTGCTGGACGAACCGGCTTCCGGCCTGAACCCCGAGGAAACGCGCGATCTGGCATTCTGGATCGATGACATCCAGAACGACCTGGGCATCACCGTGATCATGGTCGAGCACGACATGTCGCTGGTGTCCGAGGCCGCCGACCGGGTGTTGTGCATGAACATGGGGCAGGTGCTGGCCCTGGGCACGCCCGCACAGGTGCAGCGCGACCCGGCCGTAATTGCGGCCTACCTGGGGGGATGAGATGAGCAGCGCCAGCGACCCACTTTTGCCGCCGGGCCGCCCCAAGGCAAAAAGCGCCCCCTCGGGGCTGAGCCTCGCGGCTCTGAATCTGCCTGCGCAGATTCGGACGGGGGGAAGAGCCTCTGCCTCAGGCAGTGGCACGTCCAGCGCAGTACCTGCGTCATCGGCCGCCGCCGATGCCGGGGCAGTGACCAGCGTGGGGGCTTCAGTTCCGCCCGTCCTTTCCGTGAAGAATCTCGAGACATGGTACGGGCCGGTCAACGCCATCAAGGGTGTCAACCTGGATGTACAGGCCGGCCACATCGTCACGGTACTGGGCGCCAACGGTGCCGGCAAAACCACATTGCTCAACACCATTGCGGGGGTCATCGACCCGTTCAAGGGCAGTGTTGAATTCCGTGGGCAGGCCATCCATGGCCAGGACCCGGACCGTGTGGCGCGCAGCGGCGTGGTGCTGGTGCCGGAAGGTCGCCAGGTGTTCCCGTTCCTCTCGGTGCGCGAAAACCTGATGATGGGCACCTTTGCCCGCGCCAGCCGCGACGGCTTGGACGCTGACCTGGAACGCGTGTTTGGCTGGTTTCCGCGCCTGCTGGAGCGCCAGGACCAGCATGGTGGGCTGCTCTCCGGCGGTGAGCAGCAGATGCTGGCCATCGGCCGCGCCCTGATGGCACGCCCGACGGTGCTGCTGCTGGATGAGCCCTCGCTGGGCCTGTCGCCTTTGCTCACACGCGAGATCTTCGCCATCGTGCGGCGCATCAACGCAGAGCTTGGAATGTCGATCCTGCTGGTGGAGCAGAACGCCGCCATCGCGCTGGCCACCGCCGACGACGGCTACATCATGGAACTCGGCCGTGTCGTGGCCGCCGGCACCTGCGACGAACTGATGGCCAAGGACGACGTCAAGGAGTTCTATCTCGGTGGCGATACGGCGGCACAACCGGCCGACGGCCAGAAGCAGCGCTGGAAACGGCGCAAGACCTGGAGGTAAATCATGCAACACGCCAATGCCTCCACCCCGCTCGTGGCTTACGGGCACGACACGCCGCAAAAACTGTTTCGCGCCCGCTGCATCGAATGGGCAAGTAGCCCGGCATTGCGGCACAAGAAAAAGGGCATCTGGTCCTCCGCGAGTTGGGCCGATTACTACGCTGCGGCCCGCGCGGTCGGACTGGCACTGGCCGACATGGGCGTGCAGCGCGGCCAGACCGTTGCCATCCTGTCGGAGAACCGGCCCGAGTGGCTGTATGCCGACATGGGCGCCCAGTGCATGGGCATGTTGTGCACCGGTATCTACCCGACCTCCTCGCCCGAGCAGGTGCAGTACATCCTGAACGATGCCGCGGTACGCGTGTTGTTCGTCGAGAACCAGGAGCAATACGACAAGGTGGTGGCCGTGTGCGACCAATGTCCGGCGCTGGAGCATCTGGTGATCACCCGCTTGCGCGGCCTGCGCGGGCTGGCAGACCCGATGGTGATCGACTTCGAGGCCGTGCTGGCACGCGGGCACACATTGGCGCAGTCGCGCTCGGCACAATTCGAACAATCGATCGACGCCAGCCGGCCCGACGAGGTGGCATTTCTGGTCTACACCTCGGGCACTACCGGTGCGCCCAAAGGCGCCATGGTCAGCAACCGCAACCTGGTGTTCCAGATCGGCAGCGTGCAGCAATACCTGGATCTGAAGCCGCTCGACCGCACGGTGTCGTTCCTGCCGCTGTGCCATATTGCCGAACGCATGAGCACGGTCTACAACCCGCTGGCGCAGGGGCAGATCGTGCACTTCCCTGAAAACGCCGGCACCGTGTTCAACGACGTGCGCGAGGTTGCGCCGCACCTGATCTTCGGCCCGCCGCGCTTCTGGGAGAAGCTGTATTCGCAGGTCACCCTGACCATGCAGGACGCGATTCCGGCCGCGCGCCGGGTCTATGCCCAGGTGCTGGCCGAAGGCGCGGCGCTGGCCCAGGCCCGGCTGGACGGCACTCCCGTCACCGGTTGGCGCGCCACGCGTTATGCCTGGATGCAGAAGCTGGTGTTGTCGAATCTGCGCAGCTTCCTCGGCCTGCAGAACATCAAGACCGCCATGACCGGCGCCGCGCCGGTGCCTCCTGATCTGCTGCGCTGGTACATGGCAGCGGGCATCGACCTGCTGGAGGCATTTGGCATGACCGAGACCTGCGGTTTTTGCACCTCGATGCCGCCGCAGCGCATCAAGATAGGCAGCGCCGGCGTCTGCGCCAAGGGCACGGAGATACGACTCGGGGCCGATGTGGAGGTGCTGGTGCGCGGACCGAACGTGTTTGCTGGCTACTGGAATCTGCCAGAGAAAACGGCGGAGGCCATCGACGCAGAAGGCTGGTTGCACACCGTCGTCTGCGGCGAGATCGATGCCGAGGGTTACCTGCGCATCAAGGACCGCATCAAGGACATCATCATCACCTCGGGTGGCAAGAACATCACACCGAGCAACATAGAGAACCACATCAAGTTCAGCCCCTACATATCGGACGCGGTGGTGATCGGTGAAGGCCGCCACTACCTGACCTGCCTGGTGATGATCGACCAG
>JANOTG010000256.1:0-1737 GCA_031416215.1 Betaproteobacteria bacterium | reverse complement strand
ACGCAACCGCTGTGGCCTGGCCTGGCTGAGCGTCACGCACGGCGAGCTGCAACTGGCAGAGTGCGCCAGTGACGAAGTAGGCGACTGGCTGGTGCGGGTGGCCGCCAGCGAGCTGATTCACAGCGCCGACCTGACTCCGGTGTTTGAGGCCAGGCTGCAGGCATGGTGCGGCCAACAGGGCAGCGCCACGACGATGCGCCCGCAATGGCAATTCGACGCCGCCCTCGGACAACGCAAGTTGCTGGAACTGCTGCGCGTGGCCAGCCTCTCTGCCTGGAACGCACAGGACCTGCCACAGGCGCACGCCGCAGCGGCTGCCTTGCTGGCCTATGCCGAACACACCCAGGGGCGGCCGCTGTCCCATGTGCAGGGCATCGTGGTGCAACATGACACGGAGCTGGTGCAGCTGCCGCAGACGACCCGGCGCAACCTTGAATTGACGCAGACCCTGCGTGGCGACAGCAGCCCGACTCTCTTTTCGCTGCTCGACAGCTGCATGACCGGCATGGGCAGCCGGCTGCTGCGCCACTGGTTGCTGGAGCCGCGGCGCGAACGCGCCACAGCGTTGGACCGGCTGGCCGCCATCACTGCGTTGCGCGCCGGGCCCTGGCAGCAACTGCGTGAACATCTGAAGGGCTGTACCGACATGGAACGCATCACCGCCCGCATCGCACTGCGCCAGGCGCGCCCGCGTGAACTGGTGGCGCTGCAAGTGACACTCGGCAAGGCGCAGATGCTGGTGCCGCTCTTGAGCGGGCAGCCCGGCGGCCTGGATGTTTTTGGCGCCAGGCTGCAGGCGCCCCCGGGTTGCGCCGAACAGCTGCAGCAAGCCATCATGGAGCTGCCCGCCGCGCTGGTGCGTGACGGTGGCGTGATTGCCCATGGTTTTGACGCCGAGCTCGACGAGTTGCGCGCCATCCAGGACAACTGCGACGGTTTTCTGCTGGAGCTGGAGCAGCGCGAACGCGCACGCACCGGCATCGCCAATTTACGCGTGCAGTTCAACAAGGTGCACGGCTTCTATATCGAGGTCACGCAGGGCCAGTCCGACAAGGTCCCGGCCGACTACCGGCGCCGCCAGACCCTGAAGAACGCGGAGCGTTTCATCACCCCCGAACTCAAGGCATTCGAGGACAAGGCGCTGAGCGCGCAGGAGCGCGCCTTGGTGCGCGAGAAGTTTCTGTACGAGCGCCTGCTCGACGACCTGCAGGCCCATGTCGGCGGCTTGAGCCAGATCGCCCGTGCACTGGCAGCACTCGATGCACTGTGCGCCCTGAGCGAACGCTCGCTCACCCTGGGCTGGTGTGCACCGCAGTTCGCGGCCGAGCCCTGCATCGAGATCCGCGCCGGCCGCCATCCGGTGGTCGAAGCCCGTCTGGCCGAAACCAGCAGCGGCAGTTTTATCGCCAACCACACCAGCCTGGGCAGCCGCCAGCGCATGCAAATCATCACCGGCCCGAACATGGGTGGCAAAAGCACCTACATGCGCCAGGTAGCGATCATCGTGCTGCTGGCTGCGGTGGGCAGTTATGTGCCGGCGCAAGCCTGTCGCCTGGGGCCGATAGACGCCATCCATACCCGCATCGGCGCCGCCGACGACCTGGCCAACGCGCAATCCACTTTCATGATGGAGATGACCGAGGCGGCGCAGATCCTGCATGGCGCAACACCCCATTCGCTGGTGTTGATGGACGAAATCGGGCGTGGTACCTCCACCTTTGACGGCCTGGCTCTGGC
>JANOTG010000255.1:0-30761 GCA_031416215.1 Betaproteobacteria bacterium | reverse complement strand
CCGGTGTCGTGCCCGGGCCAAGAAGCGCCCTTTCAAGTATCCCGGCGCTGGGTGCAGCTGTCCAATTGAATCGCAACACCGTCCGATTCAACTGGTGAATTAGGCAAGCAACGGATAGTTGCGTGCCTGGGAGCCTGTCGGGCTCCTAGACCAACACCCCGCTGTTGGCTGCTGCATGTGCCAACCAGTGTGGCTCGCGCGCCAACACAATCGCCGCTTCCATGGCGCGCGACGGACGGTCCCCGGCTTGCAGCATGAAGCCAACCGGTGTCAGGACCTGTGGGTTACGCAGCGGCAGGGCTTCAAGTTCGCGGTAACCGCGCACAACACCGACCAGTGCACCGGGCAACACGCTGCACACGTCTCCCACCACCACGGTCAGGGCCAGCGCCAGAATGGAATTGGTCTCGATCACCGGCTGGGGCTGGACGCCGGCTGTGGCGAATGCTTTGTCAACCAGTGTCCGGTTGTGCATGTCGGGCGTCAGCAGGCACAGGGGCCGCTGCGCCGCTTCGGACCAGCTGCTCGGTGGCCCGAATTGCAACTGTTCGTGGGTCGGGCGCTTGGCGCGGCGGACCAGAAAATAGTGTTCCACGTACTGGGGCACCGTAACCAGCCGGATGCCCAGTTCAACCAGGCGGTCGGTATACCCCAGCCCGAGGTCCAGCGACAGGCTCTCCAGGCCGGTTTCGATTTCCGGCGAACTCAGGGACAACAACACCGGTTTGAGTCTGGCATGGCGAGCCTGCAGCATGGCGGCAAATCGGGCCGCGATCGGCACCGCCGTCGGCACGACCCCGATACGCAGTGTGCCGCAGGGGTTGTCGGCGCTGCTCTGCAGATCCTGCCCCAGCATTTCGCGCTCCTGCAGCATGCGCCGGGCGCTGGCCAGAACGCGCTGACCCTCCGGCGTGAAGCCGACAAAACTGCGCCCCCGGCTGACGATGGCACAACCGAATTCCTGCTCAATGGCACGCAGCGCATTGGACAAGGCCGGCTGGGTGATGTGGCAGGCCTGCGCGGCGCGCCCGAAATGCTTGTGCTCGTCCAGGGCGACCAGGTATCTGAGCGATCCAAGCAGGTTCATGGCGATATCAGGTGTCCTTGGATATCTTGATGGACGGAAACTTGGACGAAAAGTCCTTGTTCTTGGCTGCAATCGCCACCGCCACCTGGCGCGCCACGGCCTTGTAGATGGCAGCCAGTTCGCCCTCGGGATCGGCTACCACGGTCGGCTGCCCACTGTCGGCCTGCACCCGTATCTGCATCGCAAGAGGCAAGGCACCGAGGTAGTCCATTGCATACTCACGCGCCATCGTCTTGCCGCCGTCGGCACCAAAGATATGCTCCACGTGGCCGCAGTTGCTGCAGACATGGACCGCCATGTTTTCAACGATACCCAGTATCGGCACACCGACCTTCTGGAACATCTTGATGCCCTTCTTGGCGTCGAGCAGGGCAATGTCCTGCGGCGTCGTGACGATGACGGCACCGGTCATGGGCACCCGCTGGCTCAACGTCAACTGGATGTCGCCGGTACCCGGTGGCATGTCCACGATCAGGTAGTCGAGATCGCGCCAATTGGTCTGACGCAGCAACTGCTCCAGCGCCTGGGTGGCCATCGGCCCGCGCCAGATCATGGCCTCGTCCTGCGCCACCAAAAACCCGATCGAGATCACCTGTACGCCGTAGTTCTCCAGCGGCTCCATGGTCTTGCCATCGGCGCTCTCCGGTTTGCCGCTGATGCCCATCATCATCGGGATGCTGGGGCCGTAGATGTCGGCGTCCAGGATGCCGACACTGGCGCCTTCAGCCGCCAACGCCAGCGCCAGGTTGACCGCTGTGGTGCTCTTGCCCACACCGCCCTTGCCGGACGCGACCGCCACGATGTTCTTGATATTGGGCAGCAACTGCACACCGCGCTGCACCGAGTGCGGGATGATCTTCGAGCTGACGTTGACCGACACGTTGTCCACACCAGCCACGGTTCTGGCCGCCGCCACCAAGGCCTTGCGAAATCCCGCCATCTGCGACTTGGCCGGGTAACCCAGCTCGACGTCAAACGCCACATCGCCTTCGGTAATGGTGAGGTTGCGCAACGCACGCGCGCTGACAAAGTCGCGCCCCGTGTTCGGGTCGACCACCACCTTGAGCGCCTGCAAAAGCGCCTGTTCTGTTACTGCCATTGATTACTCCTTCAGCCCGCTAGTCTAGTGCAGTGGTTCGCGCCATCCGACACCTGACGCCGCTCCATGTCGCTGCCAGTGCCCGGGCAGGTCCATAATTGGCCATGCCCCCAGAAACCGGGTTACCCGCTGCCACCGGGCTGCTTCTCACAGGCGGTGGCGCGCGTGCTGCCTACCAGGTGGGTGTGCTCGAAGCGGTGGCCGACATTCGCCGCGATTGCCGGGTCGATCCAGTGGTCAACCCTTTTCCCATCATCACCGGCACGTCGGCGGGCGCCATCAATGCGTCGGCCCTGGCCTGTGGCGCAGACGATTTCGATGCCGCGGTGCGGCGGCTGGCCCAAGTGTGGCACCACTTTCATGCACATCAGGTGTACCGCGCCGACTCGCTGGGAGTCTTGCGCACCGGTGCGAGCTGGCTCACCCTGCTGTCGGTGGGCTGGTTGCTGGCCCGATGGCGGCGCCTCAAGCCGCGCTCGCTGCTCGACAACGCACCTTTACTGGAGCTGCTGCGCAACATGGTTCCACTGGAACGCCTGCCTGACCTGGTAGCCCAGGGCCACGTACAGGCGCTGGCCGTCACCGCGTCGAGCTACACCTCGGGCGAACATGTCACCTTCTTTGAAGGAGCAGCGCACTTGCAGCCATGGGTGCGCTCGCAGCGATTTGCCGTACGAGACCGCATCAGCTACCAGCACTTGCTGGCGTCGTCGGCAATTCCGTTCGTGTTCCCGGCCACCGCGTTGCAACTGAACGGGCGTACCGAATTTTTCGGCGATGGCTCGATGCGCCAGTCGGCGCCGGTGGCCGCCGCCATCCACCTGGGAGCCGGGCGCATCCTGGTGGTGGGCGCGGGTCGCATGCACGAGCCACGCGACGACACCCGGCTCGCACCCCTGGCCAGCTACCCCTCGCTGGCGCAGATCGCGGGCCATACCTTGTCCAACATATTCCTGGACGCGCTGGCAGTGGACGTGGAACGCGTGCGGCGCATCAACCATACCGTGGGCCTGGTGCCGCCGCAAGCGCGCCAGGACAGCGGGCTGCGCCAGATCGACCTGCTGGTGATCGCCCCGTCGCAACGCATCGACGCCATCGCGGCGCGGCATGTGCGTGACCTGCCGCCTCCGATCCGCACTTTGTTGGGAGGGGTCGGGGTGACGGCAGACCGCGGTGACGTCAAAGGCGCCGTATTGGCGAGTTACTTGCTGTTCGAGCCCGGCTTCACGCGTGAACTGATGGCTTTGGGCCGGGCCGACGCACAGCAGCAACGCGCACAAATTTGCGCCTTCTTTGGCTGGCATGATCCGGCGGCAACAGCAGACGCAGCGCTGTGCGGCACAGCGAGTTCGGCCTTTGTCGAGCGGCGGCGCGACCCCTTGCGGCTTCGCTAGGAGCCCGTGGCCACCTGGGGGCCAGACTAAAATCAGGGCCGCCCGCCCTTGCCAAACTGCCCGCCTCCGCCCATGCCGCGTCAACTTTTCGTTACCACCGCCTTGCCGTACGCCAACGGCAATTTCCACATCGGCCACATCATGGAGTACATCCAGGCCGACATCTGGGTGCGGTTCCAGCGCATGCAGGGGCACCGCGTCGACTTCGTGTGTGCCGATGATGCCCACGGCGCGCCGATCATGATCGCAGCCGAAAAAGCCGGGGTGTCGGCACGCCAGTTTGTCGACAACATCGCTGCCGGTCGCGCCCAGTACCTGCAGGGCTTTCATATTGCCTTTGACAACTGGAGCCACACCGACAGCGAAGAAAACCATGCGCTGTGCCAAGCCATCTACCAGGAGCTGGACCGGGTCGGGTTGATCGGGAAAAAGAGTGTGGAGCAGTTTTTCGACCCGCAGAAAAACATGTTCCTGCCAGACCGCTTCATCAAAGGCGAGTGCCCCAAGTGCGCCAGCAAGGACCAGTTTGGCGACAACTGCGAGAACTGCGGTGCGGTGTATGCACCAACCGACCTGAAAAACCCGTATTCGGCTGTCAGTGGCGCAACACCGGTGCTCAAGCGCAGTGACCACTTTTTCTTCAAGCTCTCCGACCCCCGTTGCGTCGAATTTCTCGAGCGTTGGACCCAGGGTCCGGATGAAAGCGGCAAACCACGCCTGCAAAGCGAGGTGGCCAACAAGGTCAAGGAATGGTTCGCCGTGCGCACCAATGCGGATGGCAGCACCTCCGAAGGCCTGGCGGACTGGGACATTTCGCGCGACGCGCCCTACTTCGGCATCGAGATTCCAGGCGCGCCAGGCAAATACTTCTACGTTTGGTTCGACGCCCCGATTGGTTACCTGGCATCACTGAAAAACCTGCTTTCCAAACGCGGGGAGAATTTTGACGCCTACCTGGCCGACCCGGCGCTCGAGCAGTACCACTTCATCGGCAAGGACATCGTCAATTTCCACACCCTGTTTTGGCCGGCAGTGCTGAAATTCAGCGGCCGCAAGACGCCCAACAATGTGTTCGTACACGGTTTCTTGACCGTCAACAACGGCGAGAAGATGAGCAAGAGCCGCGGTACCGGACTGGACCCGTTGAAGTACCTGGCGCTGGGCATGAACCCCGAGTGGCTGCGTTATTACCTGGCCGCCAAACTGAACGGGCGCAACGAAGATATCGACTTCAATGCCGAAGACTTCATGCTGCGGGTCAATAGTGACCTGATAGGCAAATACGTCAATATCGCCAGCCGTGCCGCCGGTTTTCTGGGCAAGCAGTTCGGCGGCAAGCTGGGCGACATGACTGGGGACGCCAGCCCGGCACCCGGCACCGCGATTCGTGCCGCGGCAGCCGAGATCGCCGACGCTTATGAAGCCCGTGACAGTGCGCGTGTTATGCGCCGGGTGATGGAGCTGGCAGATACGGTCAACGCCTGGTTTGACAGCCAGGAGCCATGGAAATTGGCCAAGGGCGGGGCGCAGGAGCAGTTGCGATTGCAACGCATCTGCTCCCATGTGACCGAGGGCTTTCGTCTGCTGACCATTTTTCTGGCGCCGGTACTTCCTGCATTGGCAGATGAAGCCCGACGATTTCTTGGCGTGCCGTCTTTGGCATGGGCCGACATCGACACCGACCTGATTTCCGCCGGGCATACCATCACCACCTACAAACACCTGATGCAACGGGTTGACAACAAGCAACTCGATGCATTGTTCGAACCACCGCTGCAGGCTGTGGCTGCGCTGCCTGGTGGCGAAGCCGTCGCGCCGATCATAAGCATCGACGACTTCGCCAAGATCGATCTGCGCATCGCCAAAATTGTCAACTGCGAGGCGGTGGAAGGCTCGACCAAACTGTTGCGGTTGACCTTGGACGCGGGTGAAGGGCGCGAACGCACCGTGTTCAGCGGTATCGCCAGCGCCTATCTGCCGCAGGACCTGGTCGGAAAGCTGACGGTGCTGGTGGCAAACCTGGCACCACGCAAGATGAAGTTCGGCATCAGCGAAGGCATGGTGCTGGCTGCCAGCCATGCCGATGAGAAGGCCACGCCGGGCATCCATGTGCTCGAACCGTCGCCTGGCGCACAACCCGGCATGCGGGTGCGCTGAACCAGGCGGCCCATGCAGCTGCCCCGGCTTGACTTCCGCCCGCATCTGGTCGGCGCAATCCAGGGCTACGACAAGACGCGATTCGTCAAGGATCTGGGTGCCGGGCTGACGGTAGCGGCTGTGGCGCTGCCCTTGGCGATGGCCTTCGCGATTGCCAGCGGGCTCAAACCAGAAGCCGGATTGATCACTGCCGTGATCGCTGGCTTCCTGATCTCCGCCCTGGGGGGTAGCAGGGTGCAGATCGGCGGCCCCGCAGGCGCCTTCATCGTCATCGTCTACGGCATCGTCGAACGCTACGGCCTGGCCAACCTGGTCATCGCCACCGCCATGTCCGGTGTCTTGTTGTTCCTGATGGGCGTGTTCAAACTCGGCACGCTGATCCGGTTCGTGCCGGTCGCCGTGGTCATCGGTTTTACCAATGGTATTGCCGTGTTGGTCGCACTGTCGCAGGTACGCGACTTCCTGGGGCTGGTCACGCCCGCCATGCCAGCCAACTTCTTCGGTATGACCGCGGTGCTGCTAGCTGCCGTTGGAACAGTGAACTGGACGGCAGTGGCGCTGGCGTCTGCCAGCCTGGCGATCATCGTCGGCTGGCAGGCCTGGTTGCCCCGCATGGCACCAAGTTCCGCTGTGGCGCGCCGCCTGGCGTTGGTGCCAGGCTCCATCGTCGTGTTGCTGCTGTCCACATCGTTGGTGGCAGCCTGGGGCCTGCCAGTGGACACCATTGGCAGCCGCTTTGGCGGTATTCCGTCGAGCCTGCCCGCGCTGCAGTGGCCGGCCTTCTCGTGGGACACGGCCCGATTTCTCCTGGTGCCGACCCTGACGCTGGCCTTTCTGGGTGCCATCGAATCGCTGCTGTGTGCCCGCGTCGCGGATGGCATGATCGGCGAGCGCCACAACCCGAACCAGGAGCTGATGGCGCAAGGCATCGCCAACTTCGTCACGCCGTTTTTCGGCGGCATGCCAGCTACCGGCACCATCGCGCGCACGGTGACCAACGTGAAAAGTGGCGCCACCAGTCCTGTGGCGGGCATGGTGCATGCCGTCGCGTTGTTGCTGGTCATCTTGCTGGCCGCACCACTGGCACACCATGTGCCACTGGCGTCACTGGCGGCCATCCTGCTGTTCGTGGCTTGGAACATGGGCAATTGGCGCGCCTTTGTCGAACTGCGCCAGTTCCGGCTGCCCTACCGCGTGACGCTGCTGGCGGTTTTTCTGTTGACCGTGGTGCTCGACCTCACCGTGGCTGTGGAGGTGGGTCTGATCGCCGCCTGTGTGACCTTCATCTACCGCATTTCCAGCCTGTCACGCAGTGAAACCGTGGGGCCGAATGACCAACCCCGGTTGGAAGGACAAGATGGCAAGGTCACGGCGTTTCGCCTGTACGGAGCGGTCTTCTTCGGCGCGGTCAAGCTGATCGAGCAAATTGAACAACACCGCCCCAGCATTGCGCTGATCGTGGACATGAAGAACGTGATCTACGTCGACTCGTCGGGCGCCGACGGCCTGGCCGAGTTGGTGCGCACCTGCCGCAGGCACCACGTGCGCCTGATCTTGTGTGGTCTGAACCACCAGCCGCTGGACATCGCACGGCGCAGCGGCTTGCTGCAGCTGTTTGCGCCGCCTGATCTGCAGACCGATCTGGCCAGCGGCATCGCGGCGGCCCTGGATCACACCGTCAATACGCCATCAGCTACAACGGATCAAAACACGGCGCTGTAGATCACCTTGGCGCGAGCACGTCGCGGCTATCACCGTCAAGGTGGGGCTGGCAGGGACATGAGCGTGTCAAGCTCCTGCACATCGAACAGCTCGATCCGCGCCCGCCCCGCTGCCTTGGCTGCGGCAACCGCGCGCTCGGCGGTTTGCAGCAGTGCAAGCGGTGTCACAGCGGGGGCGGCCACTGCCGTCGCCACGCCGATACTGACGCTCAACCACGGCGACACCGGCGAATCGCCATGTGGAATACGGGTGTTGCCGATCTGCAGCAGGCAGCGCTCGGCCACGCGCCGGGCTTCGGCCGCGTCGGCCCCCGGCAGCAGGACTGCAAACTCCTCGCCGTCAAAACGCGCCACCAGTTCGCCCGATCGCTTGACGCACATGGTCAGTACACGTGCGACCTGGCGCAGGCACTCGTCACCCGTCAAGTGGCCATGGTGCTCGTTGTAGCGCCTGAAATGGTCGATATCGATCATCAGCAGGGACAATCTGGCCTGGCCCCGTGCACTGCGCTGCCATTCACCTTGCAAGGTCTGTTCGAATTGGCGCCGGTTGGCGATTCCGGTCAGGCCATCGGTGGTGGACAGGCGCAGCAGTTGTTCGTTGGATCGTTCCAGCGCCAGGCCCTTTTCCACCAGCGGCGCAATGTCCAGGCGGGTCATCACCAGATAACCCGACGGCGTGCGGTTCTCGAAAAAATGCACCCATTGCCCATCGTCGGCGTGCCGCTGCAAGACTGCGGCGGTGGCACCGCGGCTGGCCAGGCGCACGGCAAGCCACTCTTCTTCACGCCCTACCGCGTCCGGAATCAGCCCGGCCCGGACCGCACGGCGCATCAAATCCTCGAACGAGGTACCGATCAGGGGATCGTTGCCGCGATACGGATACTGCAGCGCCGCTTCCCGATTGACGGTCACCAGACGATCCTGGTTGTCGTACAGCGCCAAGCCGACCGGGACCGCTTCCACCACTTCACGCAGGCGTTGCTCGGAGGCCCGTGCCTGTGCACGCGCGAGCTCCAGTTCCTGCACCAAGGCGTCAACCGCTGGCGGCGGTGGCGCGGCGGCCAGCACCCGCAAGCGCACAGCTGCACGACGCCAGCCCCACACGGCAAACACAGCCAGGATCAGGCAAACGAATACAGGCCAAACCAGCCAGCTGGACTCAGCAAGGGCTTGCGAGGGGGTGTCCATTGCCGCAGTGTACTGGTCGAACCCACGGCCCGCGTTCACACGGCCCGCGTTCAGCGCTGGTCTGTCCTGTCCACCCTTGGATCAGTCACTACCATGGTCGACACCACCCGCAAGTCGCTGTCGAACACTGCAGAAAACACCTTGCTGTCGGACTGGTTTGGCCCATCCTGAAAGCGCCAGTCGTAGTGCGTCTGGTTTTTCAAGGCAAAGTTGGTGATGCGCATCGGCTTGCCCAGCATGCGACGCACATCCTCCATCATCATGCCCGGAACCACCCGGGCAAAGTTCTGCGGTGTCAACACCTGGCGCAGGGCGCTCATTTTTCCATCAGCACCAATGGTGATCATGTAGTTCTTGGCACCTTCGGGCTGGCGGTTGTACTCCAGGATACGCCCGCCATCGGGTGCCTCCCATATTTTTTCGGGCGCACCAAAACGCGCACGGACATCCGCTTCGCTTGACAGGCCCTCTTCGAGCTCACGAATCTTCTGCGGATCGCAGCCCGCCACTGCAAAGGCCAGAATCAGCGCCGTCGCCATCCGGAACACTGCTCGCATGGGGTCCCCTGTAAAATTGTCACCAGAGGTCCCAGTCTATGTCCATATTCCGCCGCCCCGACTACGAGTCGGAAATCACGCAGTTCCTGAATGTGCTCAAGCAGCAGAAGCCGGAACTGGAAGCGCAGCAGCGCCAGGGACGCGAATTGTTGTGGGACAAACCGCTTGACCGGGCGGCCTGGAGTGCCTTCCGGGCAGCGGGCGTGGCGCAACAGCCCTACGCCTACCAGACCGACAACAGCTGAACCGGTTGCCGCCGCCAACCGGGGTGACCGGCAGCGCCCGCAGCATCGATTGCCCTGTTCATGACCGCATCGTCAGAAGCCTCCCTGGCTGAACCCCCGTTGTTGCCGGGCATGCCGGAGGTTGTCGATCAGGTGGCGCTGGCCCGTCTGTATGGCGAACCACTGTTCGCCATGCCGCAGGATCTGTACATTCCGCCGGACGCGCTGGAAGTGTTCCTGGAGGCCTTTGAAGGTCCGCTGGATCTGCTGCTGTACCTGATACGCAAGCAGAATTTCAACATCCTTGACATCCCGATGGCTGGAGTCACGCGCCAATACCTGGTCTACGTGGATGAAATCCGTGGCCGCAACCTGGAACTGGCGGCCGAGTACCTGCTGATGGCGGCCATGCTGATAGAAATCAAGTCCCGCATGTTGCTGCCTCCGCGCAAGAGCGCACCTGGGCAGGAGCCGGAGGACCCACGCGCAGAACTGGTGCGCCGGCTGCTCGAATACGAGCAGATCAAGCTGGCCGCCGCCACGCTGCACGCCATGCCGCAGGCCGGGCGCGACTTCCTGCGCGTACAGGTCACGATCGAACAGTCCTTGCAGCCGCGTTTTCCCGATGTCGATCTGGCAGACCTGCGACAAGCCTGGCAAGACATCGTCAAGCGTGCGCGGCTGGTGGAACACCACCACATCTCGCGCGAAGAGCTGTCGGTGCGCGAGCACATGGGCATGGTGTTGCGGCAGTTGCAGGGACGACGCTTCCTGGAGTTTGAAAAACTGTTCGACGTCGCGCGTGGCATGCCGGTACTCGTCGTCACCTTTCTGGCCTTGCTGGAGCTGGCGAAGGAAACATTGATAGAAATAACGCAAGCCGAGTCGTTTGCCCCGATTTACGTGCGCCTGGCCTATCGGCCGGCCTGAGAGCCTGAGAGTCTTTCAGCCACGCCCGAAAAACTCTCAGGCTCTGAGCCGCCGGCGTTGCAGCTACTCTTCGCGGGGTTGACGCGCCAACAGTGCGGCCACCGCCTGCCTGGGGTCCAGGCGACCATCCAGCAACGCATCCACCGCCGAACAGATCGGCATGTCAACGCCCAGTTGATGCGCCCGTTGTACCACCGCTCGCGCGCAAAACACGCCCTCGGCAACATGCCCCAAGGCGTGCAATACCTGCACCAGGTCTTGCCCTTGCGCCAACGCCAGGCCCACCCTTCGGTTGCGCGACAGGTCGCCGGTAGCCGTCAACACCAGGTCACCCAAGCCACTTAGTCCCATGAAGGTTTCGGCCCGCGCACCCAACGCGACACCAAATCGGGTCATTTCATGCAGACCACGCGTGATCAATGCGGCCCGCGCATTGAACCCTAGCTGCAGGCCATCACACAGACCTGTGGCGATAGCGAGCACATTTTTCACCGCGCCGCCCACCTCGACCCCGACCACGTCGTCGCTCGAATACACGCGCACAGTGCCGCCATGAAACGCCCGCACCAGACTGCTGCGCACGACCGGACTGGTGCTGGCCGCCACCAACGCCGTCGGCTGGCCCAACGCCACCTCCTGCGCAAAGCTCGGACCGCTCAAGACCCCGGCCTGCAACTGCGGGGCAACCTGCAACTGCACCTCATGGGCCATCAGACCTTTGCTGCGCACCGGGGCATCCTGATCGTTCGCCGGCGCCGGTTCGATACCCTTGCACAACCAGGCGACCGGCCGCTGCAGCGAGGCGATTTGTGTCAATGCGGCACGTAGTGCTGCCATCGGCGTTGCCAACACCAGCAGATCCTGATCGCTCCAGCTGCTGGCGCATGACCAGTGCCGCATATCCAGAGCCTCGGGCAATGCGACGCCGGCCAAATACCGCGGGTTCACGCGCTGTTCGCGCATCGCTGCCATCTGTGCGGCATCGCGTCCCCACAAACTGACCTCATGCCGGACATCCTGCCGCGCACTGGCGGCCACCGCCAGTGCGGTGCCCCATGCTCCGGCTCCCAGGATGGCGATTTTCATGCGTGGCCCCGGCCATTGCGCCAAGAGGCGCACGACCGGATTATTGGGTAACGATGCGCGGTGCGTCGTCAGCCAGCGCCTGGGCCTGCTGCGCCTTTTGTTGTTCGTACATGGCCTGGAAATTGATCTCAGACAGGTGCACCGGCGGGAAACCGCTGCGCTGGATCAGATCAGCCACGTTGGCTCGCAGATAGGGATAGACGATCTGCGGGCAGGCGATGCCCATGATCTGCGACATCTGCTCATCCGGAACATTGCGGATCTCGAAAATGCCGGCCTGTTTGACCTCGACCAGGAACACCGTCTTGTCCTTGATCTTGGTCTGCACGGTGGCCGTCACGCAAACCTCGAACACACCGTCTGCCGCCGCGTTGGCTTCCACGCCAAGCTGGATATCCACGGTGGGTTGTTCTTTTTCCAGCAGGATGCCCGGTGAATTCGGCTGCTCCAGGGACGACTCCTTGAGATAAACGCGCTGGATCTGAAACACGGGATTGTTGTCGTCGGCCATGGGACACTTTCAGGTTGGAATTGCGGCAACAGGTGCCTGGAGGCATGCCGGGTCTGGATGGCCCGGCGCACAAAACGCTGGATTATCTCAGACGGGGCTGGACGAAACAGGCCCCTGCAACAGCGCAAGCAATGCGCCACGCCGGTCGAGTTCGATCAGGTCATCACAGCCGCCCACATGCGTCGGGCCGATGAAAATCTGCGGTACCGTGCGGCGCTGCGTGATCTCCATCATGACAGCGCGCTGCGAATGGTCCAGGTCGATGCGCACCTCATCGATCTGCGCCACCCCACGTGAGTGCAACAACTGTTTGGCTTGAATACAAAACGGGCACCCGGCGGTGCTGTACATCTTGACGGTCTGCATAACGGGGCTCACGCCTTTTCGAGTGGCAGGTTGGCTGTCTTCCAGGCAGCCAGGCCGCCGCCCAGAGCTTGCGCCTGGTCATACCCCATCTTCTTGACGATCCCCAGTGCTCGCCCGGCGCGAGCGCCGGTCGGACAGACCAGGATCAGTGGCAAAGCCTTGTTCTTGACCATGGCGGGCAATTTCTCCTCCAGCTGGTTCAGCGGAATATTCTTTGCCCCCCCCACATGACCGGTCGAAAACTCCTCGGTCTCTGCCACGTCGACGACGACCGCTTTCTCGCGGTTGATCAGTTGCACTGCGGCTGCCGGCGTCAGCCCGCCCTGGGTAGCGCCCTGCAAAGCCGGCCACAACAACATCCCGCCCGAGGACAGGGCCACCAGCAATAACATCCAGTTGTCGACAATGAAATTCACAACGATCCTTTTGGGTTGAGCGTGCTGCAGCTTGCCCTGCAGCCGTGCATTTTAGAGTGATGTGGTTATGCCGTCCGGCAGGCGGGGGTAACCACTTATCCCCTCAAATGGGACAAGGCTCATGGAACCGTTGCGCGGCAGACCGGTCCAAGGTGTATATTGATCAGTGACGTCGAGGAAAAAATATGGGCCAGAAACTCAAAATTGTCGGATGGGTATCGGTTGGAATTGTCGCCGGAGCTTTGACCACAGTGTCTTTGCAGACGGTTGCGCGCGGAACCTTCGGGCCACTGCCATTGGACGAGATGCAGCAGCTTGCTGCGGTGTTCAACATGGTCAAGTCCGACTATGTGGAGCCAGTCGACGAGAAGAAGCTCATTACCGACGCGATCTCGGGCATGGTGAACAGCCTGGACCCGCATTCGCAGTACTTCGACAAGAAGTCATTCAAGGAGTTTCGAGAAGGAACCAGCGGGCGTTTTGTCGGTGTAGGCATCGAGATAACCCAGGAAGACGGTCTGGTCAAGGTGGTGACGCCAATCGAAGGATCGCCTGCGTTTCGCGCCGGCCTCAAAACCAATGACCTGATCACCCGTGTCGACGACACCGCGGTCAAGGGCCTGACGTTGAATGAAGCCGTCAAGCGCATGCGCGGCGAGCCCAATACCAAGGTCACGCTGACCATTTTCCGCAAAGACGAGAACCGTACCTTCCCGGTCACCATAACCCGCGAAGAAATCCGCACCGTGTCAGTGCGCGGAAAGGTGATGGAGCCCGGTTATGCCTGGCTGCGCTTGAGCCAGTTTCAGGAGCGCACGGTAGAAGATTTCGTGCGCAAGCTTGAAGAGATATACAAACAGGAGCCCAACCTCAAGGGCCTGGTGCTGGACTTGCGCAACGATCCAGGCGGTCTGCTCGATGCGGCGGTGGCGGTGTCGGCGGCGTTTTTGCCGGAAAACGTGAATGTGGTGTCGACCAACGGCCAGCTCGCGGACAGCAAGTTCACCTACAAGGCATCACCCGAGTTTTACCAGCGCCGCGGTAGCGCCGACCCGCTCAAGCGTTTGCCAGCGGCGTTGAAGAACATTCCTCTGGTGGTGCTGGTCAACGAAGGTTCGGCATCGGCCAGTGAAATCGTGGCCGGGGCCCTGCAGGACCACAAACGCGCCACCATCATGGGCAACCAGACCTTTGGCAAGGGATCGGTGCAGACCGTTCGCCCGCTGGGTCCGGACACTGGGCTGAAAATCACCACGGCACGTTATTACACGCCAAGCGGGCGCTCGATACAGGCCAAGGGCATCATTCCCGACGTCATGGTCGATGAAACCGAGGAAGGCAACCTGTTCTCGGTGTTGCGTACACGCGAAGCCGATCTGGAAAAACATCTCAACAGCGGACAGGGTGAAGAGAAGAAAGATGCCGGGCGGGAAAAGGCACGGGAGGAAGCGCGCAAGAAGCTGGAGGAGGAAGCCAAGAAACCGGTGGCTGAGCGCCGTATGCCGGAGTTTGGCGGAGACAAGGATTTTCCTCTTGCACAAGCCATCAACAAGCTCAAGGGGCGGCCCGTCATGGTGAGCAAGACGCTGGCCGAGCGCAAGGACGCGCCGAAGGAAAATTGATTGTGGCCTGAGCCCGCCCGCCGGCAAGTGCATGACCGACGAGCAGCTGCTGCGGTATTCGCGCCATATCCTGCTCGATGAGGTCGGCATCGACGGCCAGGATCGGATTTGTGCTGCGCATGTGCTGATAATCGGGGCCGGCGGACTCGGCTCACCGGTCGCCCTGTATCTGGCATCGGCCGGCGTGGGCACAATCACCATCGTCGACCACGACACGGTAGACCTGACCAACCTGCAACGCCAGATCGCGCATACAACGGACCGCATCGGCCAGCCGAAGGCCATTTCTGCCGGCATCGCCATGGCTGCGATCAACCCCGACAGCCGGGTCATCACACTGCAGCAACGGGCCGACGCCATTTTGCTGCAACATCTTCTGCCACAAGTCGATCTGGTATTGGATTGCAGCGACAACTTTGCTACGCGTCAGGCAGTCAATGCTGCCTGCGTCGCCTGTCGCAAACCCTTGGTATCCGGCGCCGCCATCCGGTTCGACGGCCAGATCAGCGTCTATGACAGCCGCACGGGCGCGTCGCCGTGTTATGCCTGCGTGTTCCCGGCGGACGCCGATTTTGAGGAGGCGCGTTGTGCCACGATGGGCGTATTTGCGCCAATGGTCGGCATCATCGGAGCCATGCAGGCGGCCGAATCGCTCAAGCTGCTTGCCGGTGTGGGCAAGTCGCTGGCTGGGCGCCTGTTGATGCTGGACGGCCGTGCCATGGAGTGGACTGAAGTCGTGCTGCCGCGGCGCAGCGATTGCACGGTGTGCGGCCCGCATTGACTTCATGGAGCGCCAGACACCACCGGTGCTGGAGCTCAGTGCGACGGAGCTGAGCCGGCGCATTCATGCGCGACAGATTTCCTGCCGCGAACTGATGGTCGCGACGTTGGCACAGGTCGACGCATTGAACCCGGAGTTCAACGCCATTGTGAGCCGGGGCTGCACCCAGGCGTTGCTTGTCCAGGCCGAGCAGTACGACCGTGAAGTCGACGCTGGCCATAGCCGGCCGCTATCCGAGTCTGGCGGGCCTGCCGGCCATCAGTGTGCCGGCCGGATTTGGCCCGTCCGGTCTGCCGATGGGCTTGCAACTGATAGGGCGACCGCAATCCGATCTGGCGGTGCTGCAAATTGCGGCAGCCTATGAGGTGCGGGCCGCAGATATTCTGGAGCGCCAACCGGGTGTCTTGGGCCAGCCGGCTGCACCCGTATCCTGAGCGCGAAAACAGCGCGGCCAGGCGGCAAAACCATGCTGTTAAACTTTGAAAGAGTGATTGCATCCAGCCCCGTGACATCTTCAGTTGCCGCGCCCTCTGTGGAGATTGCCGATCTGCGGCTGGGTGATGCGCGTGCGCTGCTGGAGCATGGTGGCACGGTGCAATTGCCAAACATGGCGGCGTCACCAACCGCCTACGTGCAGGGCGTGATCGACGGCCTGTGTGAGCTGTCCCTGAAGGACCCGCTGACGGGTCTGGCAAACCGGCGGCACTTCCGGGCCGTGCTCGAGCGCGAGATCGACGGTGTGGCACGTTCCGGCGAGCCGGCGCTCCTGATGATGCTCGACATCGACCATTTCAAGACCATCAATGACACCCATGGCCATGTCGCCGGTGATCTGGTGTTGCAGGCGGTGGCGAAGTGTCTGGCCGGCTGTATTCGTCCGATGGATTCAATTGCCCGGTATGGCGGCGAAGAGTTCGCCGTGGTTCTGCCCAACTGCCTGGTCTCGGTAGGACAGGCGGTGGCGGAGCGAATTCGCCAGACCGTGGAATCGTTGACGATCAAGGTCTCGCCGGTCGCCAGTGTGCGCGCCACCATCAGCATCGGTGGCGCCTACGCGCCCGAATGGGTGCGCTCGACCGCATTGTTATGGATCGACCGCGCAGACAGTTTGTTGTACCGCGCCAAGGCGGAAGGGCGCAACCGCGTCTGCATCGACCACCAGCAGGTGATCGCGGTCAGCGCAGAGGAGAAAAATCTTTTGTTTGGTCATTTGTCTCAGGGCGACCCGGCCTGGATTGAACGGCATCCCGTCGGAACCGACGGTGAAAGCAGTGCCGGGGTGAAGCATGAGTGATATGAACGCAAATCCGACAGTCGAGTCGGCCGAACCGGGCGTACCGCTCAAGCCGACCGGGAAAGTCATCGCGGTCACCAGCGGCAAGGGGGGCGTGGGCAAGACATTCGTGTCTGCCAACCTGGCGGCGGCACTGGCCAAACGTGGTCAGCGCGTGTTGGTGCTCGACGCGGATCTGGGTCTGGCCAATCTCGATGTGGTACTCAACCTGTATCCCAAGATCACTTTGCACGACGTGTTCACCGGCAAGGCCAAGCTGGAAGAGGCGATCATCCGGGCCCCGGGTGGATTCTCGGTATTGCTCGCTGGCTCCGGCATGGTCGAATACTCGAGGCTGACCCCCGAGGTGCGCGACGAGTTTTTGCGCATCATCAGTGGCCTTGTGCCCCATTACGACGTGGTGCTGCTCGACACGGGCGCCGGCATCTCCGACGTGGTGCTGTTTGCGGTTTCGCTGGCGTCGGTGGTACTGGTGGTTGCCACGCCGGAGCCGACCTCATTGACCGACGCCTACGCCACCATCAAGGTGCTGGCCGGCCAGCAGAAACGCTCCGCCATCCACATGGTGATCAACCAGACGGCGCGCCTCGGCGACGGACGCGCCATCACAAGCCAATTGCAGCAGGTGCTGGACCGTTTTGTGGTCACTGAGCCTGGCAAAGGTGTGCGTCTGGTGCATGTCGCCGACATTCCGGCTGATCCATCGGTACGCCAGGCCGTCATGCGTCGCCAGTTGCTGATGCAATCGATGCCCGGATGCCCGGCGGCGCTGGCGGTCACACAACTTGCCGCCAAGCTGGAGGAGACGGTCATTCCCAAGACCGGCTGACCAGCACGCGCCGGTTACCGGTCCGCCGGTGCCGTCACTATCCAGCCTTCCAATGGGTCCATGTCCGCAGGCAAGCCATAACGCGGCCAGCCGCAACGCAGGGCCCAAGCCGCCTGCAACAGGCACAACACGGCATCGATACTGTCGCCGCTGGCGTCGCGCAGCAATGACTGGCCCATGGCGGACCCGAGTTCAAGGCGTAGTGCCAAACGCGTCTGCCCGTGCTCCAGCGCGCCAAGCAAATGACGACGGGCGTCCAGCCGGGACTGATCCTGTCGCGCCCGATCATCACTCTTGTAACTCTGGCGGCCCAGTATTTCACGCGCCAACAGGCCCGGATACGCCTCAACGGCGATGCGTCGGGCCGCGCCACCGGGCGAGTGGTCGGCCAAATTTCCCGGGTGCAGGCCAGGCAGGCACACACCGGCATCGAGCAGCAGCGGAACCCCGGCATGCATCATGTAAGCGACTGGCGGATTGACCCATTTCATGGATGGGCTGGAGCCGGCCGGCCGATCCGTCAGCCGGTGGGCAAACTTGCCGCCCACCGGACGGGCAGCACAAAAAGCGGCGAATCGGTCACGGATATGCTGGCGCGACAGACTGGCGTAGTGGCGCATACACGGCTCCCAGGCCAATGGCCAACCCATCGCGAGTACCAGTTCACGCGGTAACCCGAACGGCAGGTCAAACGCCCCCACCCAATCTCCCGGGCGGCTCAGCCAGTGGCCAAACGACTCCAACGCGTCAAAGCGCAACAGCTCGCGCAGTCGGACCACAGCGCCGTCCGACACCCCGCGCGCCAACATGATCGGCTTGTGTTTGCCCGGGCGGCTGGTGAAATCACAGCCGAACAGTTCGATTTCTGGCACCGAATGGGCCGTGCCGTCGTGCGGCAGCCCCTGGTTTGCCAGGTTCAGGCGCGCCCCATGATGGAAGCGGTCGCCATCAACTCTTCGAGCAGCGCCAGCGAGACCTTGCCCGATACCGCATAAGGATCGAGTTCAGGCTTCTCCGCATATTTCAACAAGATCGATGTGTTCAGCCGCGACGTGTTGACCTGCCCCATGGTCCATCCGCCAAACCGGCGTTCCGAGATCTCTTCGTAATGCAACAAGACCACATCCTTGTGGCGGGGGTCTTTCTGGATATGCGAAAACAACTCACTCACCGCCATGCGGCCGCCCTCTATGGCCTGCAGAAAAATGCCACCGCCATAACACAGGATGCCGGTGATGCCACACAGCGGATTGGACTGCCGCGATTGCGACAGGATGGCGTCGATCGCCTGCGTCGTGGTATCCACGGCCCGGCTCGCATAAAGCAGTCGTACCAGCATGATCAGCCTTTCCCGGGAATCAACGAGAGAAACTCACGCCGCAAGGCGGAGTCCTTCAGGAACACGCCGCGCATGACCGAATTGATCATCTTGCTGTCCATGTCTTTCACGCCGCGCCACGCCATGCAGTAGTGGCTGGCCTCCATGACGATCGCCAGCCCGTCCGGCTGCGTCTTTTGCTGGATCAGGTCAGCCAGCTGCACGACCGCCTCCTCCTGGATCTGCGGTCGACCCATAATCCATTCCGCAAGTCGGGCGTATTTTGACAAACCGATCACGTTGGTGTGTTCGTTGGGCATCACACCAATCCATATCTTGCCGATCACCGGGCAAAAATGGTGGCTGCATGCACTGCGCACAGTGATCGGGCCGACGATCATCAACTCGTTGAGGTGTTCAGCGTTCGGAAACTCGGTGATGGCTGGAGCTGCCACATAACGCCCCCGGAACACTTCGTTCACATACATCTTGGCGACGCGGCGCGCAGTCTGGTCGGTGTTGTGGTCGCGCTCCGTGTCAATCACCAGGCAGTTCAGCACTTCCTGCATCTTGACTTCCACCTCGTCAAGCAACTGCTCCAGTTCGCCTGGCAACACATAGTCGGCAATGTTGTCATTGGCATTGAAGCGCTTGCGCGCCGCCAGCAGGCGCTCGCGAATCTTTACCGATACCGGCGTACCCTCGTCAGGCTCGGATGTGCTCATGGTCGTGTTGGCGGGCATTAACATACAAGAATCGTACCAGTGTTTGGATACCAGCGTCCATGTGCGGGAGTTCGCGGCAAACCGCCAAATTGCTATTCATTCAATAGCGACGGCCAACCAGCAAAAGAGCCAGCCGCATCAGCGCATAAGCCACCGATTCCTTGGCACGTTGTTGCCATGGCCGGGCCGCGAATACCGCGGCATCCACCATGGTCCCGCCACTGCGCATCGCCAGTTCCAGTCGCGCCAGCAGTGCGAGCGCAAATGCCTCGTCGTGCACCTCCACATTGGCCTCGTGGGCCAGCAGCAGGCTCAGGGGATCGAGATTCGACGACCCCACCGTAGCCCAGCGACCGTCCACCACGGCAACTTTTGCGTGCAGAAAACTGGCCGCATATTCGTGGATCTCCACGCCCGCCGCCAGCATCGCCGCGTAGACGGGTCTGGAGGCGTGGTACTGCATGAAGTACTCGTAGCGCCCTTGCAGCAACAGCCGAACCCGCACGCCGCGTTCAGCTGCCAGCACCAACGCCCGGCGCAAACGGGCACCAGGTAAAAAGTAGGCATTGGCGACGACGATTTCCTGGCGCGCGCTGGAAATCGCTGCAAGGTACGCGCGTTCAATCTTGCGCCGGTTGCTCAGGTTGTCGCGCAACAACAGTGCCGCTGGCACCAGGTGCTCGACAGCCGGGATGGCGCTGCCATGTGGCGCCAATCGGCCAGGCGAATCATCCTGCCCGGCCGCGCCGCGCAGCGAACGGCGCAGCGTGCGCTGCAACTCGCGCCAGGCAGCCGAGAAGCTCTGGGGTCCCACATCCTGTGTCAAGGTCTGCCGCCACCAAAGGCGGGCCATGGCCTGGTGCATATCGGCCACCAAGGGGCCTTGCACACGCACGGCGAAGTCCAAGCGCGGTTGGACCAGTTCGCCGTGATTGGGATCGACATAATCGTCCAGCACATTGATGCCGCCGCAAAAGCCGATGTGGCCATCGACAACACACAACTTTCGGTGCATGCGGCGCCAACGGCTGGGAAACAGGATTCCGAACCGGCCCAGTGGCATGAACACATGCCACATCACACCACAATGCCTGAAACGCGACACCCAGTCACCGGACAGTCCCGGTGTGCCGATACCGTCTGCGGTCATGTAGACCTTGACGCCTCGTTGCGCTGCCTGCTCCAATGCCAATGCAACACGTTCGCCCGATGAGTCGATATGGAAAATGTAGGTCTCCATGCGCACCTCGACCTCGCTGGCGTCGATGGCCTGGACCAGCGCCTCGAAAAACTCGCCGCCGCCTTCCAGCAGCTGGACCCGGTGGCCGTTACGCAGCTCTGTCATCATCGGCAGCCACGGGAATCGGCATCGTGAATTCGGCAATCAGCGGCAGGTGGTCGGACATGCGCCACCAGCTGCGTCCCCTCGGCACATGCACACTGGTGGCTACCATGCCCCGCGCCAGCACATGGTCAAACTGCAACAGTGGCAGCCGCGCGGGGAAGGTGGGATGCCTCGCCCCAGGCAGACCCAGCAGTCCGAGCGGCGCCAATTCCCGTGCCACCATCGTGCCGCCATCGTTGAAGTCACCGGCAACCAGCAGTGGCGCGAGCGGCGGCACTTCGCGCTCGACATAGCGGCGCAATTGCGCCAGTTGACGTACCCGGCTGGCGCGGATCAGGCCCAGATGGACCACCAGGACATGGATGGTGCAGCCATGCACCACCACTTCCGAATGGAGCAGGCCGCGTTGTTCGAATCGGTGGTCGGACATGTCCTCATGGCGGTGATCAAGCACGGGCCAACGGGACAACATGGCATTGCCGTGTTCGCCGTCTCTGGTGACGGCATTGGTTCGATACACGGCCTCGTACCCGTCCGGTGCCAGAAAGTCGGCCTGCGGCAGGCTCGGCCAGTGGGTGAAAAATCGCGCTTCCCCATGGTGCAGCTTGCGCACCTCCTGCAGGCAGACGATGTCCGCGTCCATGTGGGCAATGGCTTGACCGAGATTGTGTATCTCGAGCCTGCGCCGAGGTCCGAGCCCGCGCACACCCTTGTGGATGTTGTAGGTCGCAACACGCAAACGCGTCATGGCCCGGCTCCGCCGCCGGTCATGCGCGGCAACATCAGGATCGCCTCCGCATTGGACGGTGAAAAACACGCGTCTGCGGCTTCGCGCCAGGGCAACCAGCGGCTGGCAGTGTGCTCACGCGGATTCAGCTGCACGCTGGTTCCCTCGGGTACCCGCAGGCCGAAAAGATGCTCGGTGTTCAAAAACACTCCAGGCGCGTAACGGTGTTGCCACCGGGGATAAATCGCATACACGTTCTCCAGCCGCCAATCGACCAGTGCACTGCGCGAGCCGCCCAGGGCTGCACAGTCTATGCCGGTTTCCTCCAAAACCTCGCGCGCAGCCGTCTCCCGGTAGGGTTCATCGACGTGGTCCTTGCTGCCGGTCACCGATTGCCAGAATTCCTGCGCGTCGCTGCGTCGCAACAACAACACATCCAGCGCTGCCGTGTGTATCACCACCAGCACCGACTGCGGAATCTTGAAACTGCTGGACATCACGCCGGTTGCGGTTTGACAACACGGGCGACGCGGGCACTGCTCCGGTCAGGCTGGCGCCGCCGTGCGCAGCCGGATATGCAACTCGCGCAATTGTTTCTCGTCCACCGCCGAGGGAGCGTTGGTGAGCAGACACTGTGCGCGCTGGGTCTTGGGGAAGGCAATGACGTCACGGATGGACTCCGCGCCGGTCATCAGGGTAACGATGCGATCCAGGCCGAACGCCAGGCCACCATGCGGCGGCGCACCGTATTGCAGTGCATCGAGCAGGAAGCCAAATTTCAATTGCGCCTCCTGCGGCGAGATCTTCAGTGCATCGAAAACCTTCTGCTGCACGTCGGCCCGATGGATGCGGACCGAACCGCCGCCCATTTCCCAGCCGTTGAGCACCATGTCGTAGCCCTTGGAGAGGCACTTTTCGGGTGCCGTCACCATCCAATCCTCATGTCCGTCCTTGGGTGCCGTGAAGGGGTGGTGGGTCGCCGTGTAACGCTGCGCTTCCTCGTCGAAATCGAACATCGGGAAGTCGACCACCCAAAGCGGACGCCAGCCAGCCACAAACAGGCCATTGGCACGCCCGAATGCGCTGTGGCCGATCTTCACCCGCAACGCGCCCATGGCGTCGTTGACCACTTTCGCCTTGTCGGCGCCGAAGAACAGCAGGTCACCGTCCTGTGCTCCGGTACGCCGCAATACCTCAGCCAGTGCCACGTCGTGCAGGTTCTTGACGATGGGACTCTGCAGCCCAGGCCAACGCGCCGTGGCGTCGCCTGCACCAACTGCCGCGTCGTTGACCTTGATATAAGCCAGACCCTTGGCGCCGTAAATCTTGACAAATTCGGTGTAGGCGTCGATCTCGCCGCGGCTCATGCCACCGGTCTCGCGGGCCCCGGCCGGTACACGCAATGCGACCACCCGTCCGCCCTTGGCTTTGGCGGCTGCCGAAAACACCTTGAAGTCGACGTCCTGCATGACATCTGTCAGCTCACTGAACTCCAGTTGAACCCGCAGGTCGGGCTTGTCGGAGCCGTACCGGCGCATCGCGTCAAAGTAGGACATGACCGGAAACTCGCCCAGATCAACGTCGATTGCATTGCGGAACACCGTCGTGATCATCGACTGCGTCATGGCGCGGATCTCCTCCTCCTCCATGAACGAGGTTTCGATATCGATTTGCGTGAACTCGGGCTGGCGGTCGGCACGCAGATCTTCGTCGCGAAAACACTTGGTGATCTGGTAATAGCGGTCATAACCGGCCACCATCAACAATTGCTTGAACAGTTGTGGCGACTGCGGCAGGGCGAAAAAATAGCCGTCATGCACCCGGCTCGGTACGAGGTAGTCACGTGCTCCCTCGGGGGTCGACTTGGTCAGCATGGGCGTCTCGATGTCGATGAAACCGTTGGCATCCAGAAACTTGCGCACCTCCATCGAGACCCGGTACCGCAGCATCAGGTTGTTCTGCATATACGGACGTCGCAGATCCAGCACGCGGTGCGTCAACCGGGTGGTTTCGCTCAGGTTGTCATCGTCGAGCTGGAACGGCGGCGTGACCGATGGGTTGAGCACGGTCAACTCATGGCACAGGACTTCGATTTTCCCGCTACGCAGACTGTCGTTGGCCGTGCCCGAGGGCCGTTCCCGCACAACACCGCGTACCTGAATGCAGAATTCGTTGCGCAGGCTCTCGGCCGCCGCGAACATGGCCGCGCGGTCGGGGTCACAGACCACCTGCACATAACCCTCGCGGTCTCGGACATCAACAAAAATCACGCCCCCATGGTCGCGCCGCCGATTGACCCAGCCACACAATACGACGGTCTCTCCCAGCAGGACTTCGGTCACCAGACCGCAATAATGTGAACGCATGGCCATAATCAACTTTCGGGAAACCGGGGCAAAAGCCCGCGGCAGTGCTGCAAAACTATTTTGCGGGCTTACGGTTGCTGGGCGCTCCAGGCACAACCGCGCCCATGGAAATGACATAGGTCAGCGCCTCGTCGACGCTCATCGACAGTTCCACCACGTCGGCACGTGGCAGCATCAGGAAAAATCCGCTGGTCGGATTGGGCGTCGTTGGCACGTACACGCTTACGAAATCCGGTCCCAGATGACCGGCCACCTCGCCCGCGGGTGTGCCGGTCTGAAACGCAATGGTCCAGGATCCAGCGCGCGGGTACTGCACCAGCAAGGCCGTGCGGAAGGCGTTGCCATCGCTTGAGAACAGCGTGTTCGACACCTTCTTGACGCTGGTATAGATCGACTTGAATATCGGAATGTTCGCAAAGAGGCGGTCCCACTGCCGTACCCACCAGCGGCCGGCAACGTTGGATACCAGGGCACCGGTAATCAGCAGAGTCAGGAACACCAGGATCACACCCAGCCCATGCATCGCACGCAGACGGTCAAAGATCGCACCGTTAGCCCCGGGAACCAGCGCCTCGATACCAGACAACACACCGACGAACACAGAGTCGAGCAGCCCGACCAGCCACAACATCACCCAAACCGTGATGGCCAGCGGCAGCCAGACCAGCAATCCGGTGAGCAAGTATTTCTTGATCGGCATGGCAATCAAACCTGGTCTGCTGTCAGGAATCCGAACCAGATGCGGCGGGTGTTGACGGTTTCGCCGGCGCCACGGCTGCTGCAACCTCGGTCTTTTTGGTAGCGCCGCCATCGGCCGCAGCGGCCGGCACCTTGGATTCAGTTGCTTCGCCGCCGCCGGCCGGTTTGTCGTCGGTGGTCGCGGGCTTGCCAGTGTTGCCGTCCTTGAAATCGGTGACATACCAACCCGATCCCTTGAGCTGGAAGCCCGCCGCTGTGAGCTGCTTCTTGAACGCCGCCGCGTGGCAGGACGGACAGTCGGTCAAGGGGGCATCCGAGAGTTTTTGCAGTACATCCTTGGCAAACCCACAGGTGTCGCATTTGTACGCGTAGATTGGCATGGTATTGGACTCTTGTCTTGCGAGCTGCAAAACCTTCAATTATAACTACGCGCCCCGGTTTTCCCGGTCCGCGGGTAGCGGTACCCATCGATGCGCCCATCGAAAGCGGGCTTCGCGCCTCAGAACAGGCTCCAGCGTCCCACCAGATGCATGGTTATCAGTCCGAACAGAAATCCGACAGCCCCAAACACGATGGCCTGCAGCAGCCGGTTGGTGCGCCGTTGCTCCAGGATCAACTCGCCCAGTTCGCGTCGCAGGTGATCCGGCGGCTGCTTCAGGAAGTCATGCAGCAGGCGCGGCAATTCGGGCACCAGCTTGGCGTAACGCGGCGCCTCGTCCTTGAACTGGTCGAGCAGCTTTTGCGGCCCCAATTGGTCGATCATCCATTTTTCCAGGAACGGCTTGGCGCTGTTCCACAGGTCGAGGTCCGGATCCAGATCGCGGCCCAGCCCTTCAATATTGAGCAGCGTCTTTTGCAGCAGTACCAGTTGCGGCTGGATCTCCACATGAAAACGCCTTGATGTCTGGAACAGCCGCATCAGCACCATGCCCAGCGATATTTCTTTCAATGGCCGGTCAAAGTAGGGCTCACACACCGCGCGCACCGCACTTTCCAGCTCGTCGACCCGGGTCCCGGCCGGGACCCAGCCAGACTCGATATGCAGTTCGGCGACCCGTTTGTAGTCGCGCCGGAAAAAAGCCGTGAAATTCTGCGCAAGGTATTCCTTGTCGAATTCTGTCAGGGTGCCGACGATGCCGAAATCAAGCGAAATGTAGCGGCCGAACGTGGCCGGCTCGACACTGACCTGGATATTTCCCGGGTGCATGTCGGCGTGGAAAAAGCCGTCACGAAACACCTGGGTGAAAAACAGCGTCACGCCGTCACGCGCCAGCTTGGGAATGTCAACTCCGGCCTCCCGCAGCCGGGCCACCTGCGAGATCGGAATGCCACGCATGCGCTCCATCACGATCACTTCGGGCGTGCAAAGGTCCCAGACCATTTCGGGGATCAGCACCAGGTCCAGACCGGCCATGTTGCGGCGCAATTGCGCTGCGCACGAGGCTTCGCGCACCAGGTCGAGTTCGTCATGCAGGTATTTGTCAAACTCGGCTACCACCTCCCGCGGCTTGAGACGCTTGCCATCAGCCGAAATGCCCTCGACCCACCCGGCCATCATGCGCATCAGGCCCAGGTCTTTTTCAATCGCCTGCAGCATGCCGGGCCGCAACACCTTGACCGCAACGTCCCGGGCCTTGCCGCCGCGGTCGCGCAATACCGCAAAATGCACCTGTGCTATCGATGCGCTGGCCACAGGTTCCTGCTCGAACGACTCGAAGATGTCGGCCAGCGGCTTGCGAAATGCCCTCTCGATCGTCGCCACCGCGACGGCCGAGGGAAAAGCAGGCACCCGGTCCTGCAGCCGGGCCAGCTCATCTGCCACGTCCAGCGGCAGCAGGTCACGCCGGGTCGAGAGCACCTGTCCGAATTTCACGAAGATCGGCCCCAGATGCTCCAGTGCCTGGCGCAGTCGCTGCCCGCGCGGCGCTTGCAGAGATCGACCCAGCGAAAGCACCCTGGCGACCGCGCGCAGCCAAGGCTTGTGAAAACTCGTCAGGAACAGTTCATCGAGCCCGTAGCGGAAGACGATCCAGACAATGAACAAGCCGCGCAGCAGCCGTGTCATGGTCGCGGCCCGGCATCGTGCACCGGCTTGCGCACACCGGCCACGGCGGCAACCCCTTCTACAACGCGGCGGGCCAGGCCGGCTACCAGGTTCGCAGGCGCATCACCAACCAGCCGTGCCAGGTCTTCTTCCATATCCCACCGAACATGATCGACCAACCAGTTCACCTCGGCCGCCAGTTGCACATCGCCGTCGATATGAACAGCCGGCTTGTCGCCGCGTAATGCCGCTTGTGCCAACTCGCCCGCAGATGTCTCGGTGATGTTCAGACGCAAGTCGGTATCCTGCCCGGCCTGGCCCAGATCAAAGAGGCCGGCGGGAGTGACGGCCAGCAGGATGCTGAAAGCCTGCCATTGCACCAGTACCGTCTGTCCGGCGTGGCGGCGCAAGCGCTGCGCGGCAACCGGCTCCTGCTGCAGCACATGGTTGAACAAAAGCACCAGTCGCCGTTGCGCTTCCAGCACCAGCCAGGCGGGCGGCTCGAGCTTGGACGTGACGTCGCGCAGCAATGATTCGAACAAAAGAAAAGGGGACTGTGGTGCCATAGTCCCCGATTATTCCCGCAATCGCCGCAGGCGAGCGGGTTGGCCCCAAGCGCGCGAGTTACTGCAGAGCCTGCACCCCGGCCACCAACCAGCCACTGGAGCCGGATTTCGACTTGGTCATGTTCCACACCTCGCGAAACGGACTGGGTCCGGTTGCCGGATCCTCGCGAATCATGCCGGAGAACTCGACGCTGGCCATGTAGTCCTCAGCGAGATCTTCGATGCCGAGCAACTTGGCATCGATCATGACAACCTCCGTGTGGTTGACCGGCCCGCCCGTATGCGCCTCGCGCTCGGCCAGTTGCGTCCGGATCTCGCCCAGCATGCTGTCGGTCATCATGGCGCGCAGCGCATTCACGTCCGACCTGTCCCATGCCGCCTGCAACGTCACGAAGTTGTTCTTTGCCGCGTTCAGGAAACCCTGGCTGTCAAAACCGGCTGGTATGCCCCAACTCCGTGACCCGCCAAGTCCCGTGCCAATCATCGATCCCGCATCATGCGCGCTGCCGATGGATTCGAGCGCTCCCATGGTGCTGGCGCGCTCAAACGGCCGCGCCGAAGCATCGTTGCCCACGTTCTCGGGGCGGTACGGTCTGGACTCGGCCACGGTCGGTCCACCGGCACCCTGAAATGCAAACGCCGCATTGCCGCCAGGGGCCGCCGCCGATCGCCTGGCGCGCACGAACCAAGCCACGGCCGCCATCACCACCAGCGCCAGCAGGCCGAACATCAATACCTGGCCAAAGGCTTCACCCATGCCAAGCGAATGCGCCAACCAGGCCAGCCCCAGACCGGCAGCAAGTCCACCCAACATGGCGCCCCCGGGGTGCTTGGCGGCCGCCACTGCAGGCGTCGCCGGCTTGGCAACTGCGTTGGTAGCGCCCTGGGCCGGCCCCGCCGGGCTCGCCGATTCGCGCTGTGTCACATTGCCCGACTGTTTTCCGACCGACTTGCCGCCACCCAGGCGCGCGGCGTCGGCGCTCAAACCCGTCAGTGTCAACGCCAACGCAGCGACCACGGTCCACATTTTCATACTGCCTCCAAAACGCGTTCATTCAACTTGCCAGAACATCCGACCAGCGCGACCATCAGCACCGAATTCCAACATGCAAAGCCACCATGCCGCCGGTCAGGTTGTGATAGTCCACATGGCCAAAGCCACTATTTCGCATGAGGATTTTGAGTTCTTCCTGACCAGGATGCATGCGAATCGACTCGGCCAGATAACGATAACTCGCCGCATCACCCGCCACCAGCTGGCCAAGTCGGGGCAACACCTGAAACGAATACCAGTCGTATGCCTTCGCCAACGGCTTGGCGACTTGGGAGAATTCCAGCACCAGCAGTTTTCCCCCGGCCTTGAGCACGCGGCCCATCTCGCGCAACGCAATGTCCTTGTGCGTCATGTTGCGCAGGCCAAACGCGACGCTGACCAGGTCGAAACTGGCATCGGAAAAGGGCAACTGCTCCGCGTCGCATACCAGCGCCGGCACAAGGCAACCCGCATCCAGCATGCGATCACGACCACTTCGTAGCATGGATTCATTGATGTCGGTGAGCACCACCTGGCCGGTCGGTCCGACACGTTTGGCGAACGCCTGTGACAGATCCCCGGTGCCGCCCGCGATATCCAGGACCCGCGCACCCGGGCGAGGATTCGCCACCATGACGGCATAGGCCTTCCAGGCACGGTGCAAACCGAGCGACATCAAATCATTCATCACGTCATAACGCGGTGCGACCGAGTCGAACACGCCTCGCACCCGACGCGCCTTGTCGGTCTCGTCGACCGGTTCAAATCCGAAGTGGGTGGATTGCATAAGACCACATGCTAGAGGCTAATCGCCGGGCGCCGGTGTTATCCGGTATGGCCAATGGATACCGCTTGACGAAGTGTGGCGATTTTGCCGAATCCTGGTCGGCGCCAATACGTCCGGTCTGGTCCTGCGGGCCCGCAACCAGGCAAAAACAACCGTCAGCGCGCCTGTCAGTGGCTGGCGCACCCATGACCGGCGGAGTCGACCATCGGGGCATCCCGGTCCGCGCCAGCGGCCTGCAGGCGCGCCAGGTACTGCGCCCACAACTGCTCTTGCTGCGACCCGAGAAAGTACAGGTAATCCCAGGAAAAGATGCCCGTGTCATGGCCATCCGAAAAACGCGGCTGCACCGCGTAGTTGCCCACCGGCTCCAGCGCATCGACGTCAACCAGGCGTTTTCCGGTTTGCAATACTTCCTGGCCTGGGCCATGGCCCTGTACTTCGGCCGACGGCGAATACACGCGCATCAGCTCAAAGGGAATACGGAACGTGTTGCCATCGGAGAAACCGACCTCGAGTACACGCGACTGACCGTGCACGGTGATCGACTGCGTTACCGGCGCACCGGCGTTCAAACCTGCCATTCCTGCTCCTTCGGCCCGACTGTGGGCGACAACATGCCGCTACCGCGCGACCAACAACCCGAAGTTACCATGCGGGAGTGGCCTTGGCGGGTCTTTTCCTATACCAGCACCCGCTCGATTCCACCTGCGTTGGCGGCTTCTACATACAACTCCATCCACTGCGGGCCCAAAATGCGGCGGGCCATTTCCACCACCACATAATCCGCCTCCAGCAGACCGTTTTGCAGGTCATCGCCATACCGGCTCAATCCCTGCAGGCAGCTCGGACAAGACGTCAGTATCTTGATGTTTGCGGTCGGTGCAATGCTGCCGGTCTGGCGCAATGCGCGCTCATCCTGAAGCAACTCCTCTTCCTTTCGAAACCGGATCTGGGTTGCGACATCGGGGCGGGTGATTCCCAGCGTGCCGCTTTCGCCGCAACAGCGCTTGCTTTGCAACACCGACCCGGGGTTCGCTCCACCGATCAGGGCACGCACGGTCTGCAGTGGCTCCTGCAACTTCATCGGGCTATGACACGGGTCATGGTACAGGTAGCCACCGGCGCCGGCATGGTCCAGCCGAATGCCTTTTTCCAACAGGTATTCATGGATGTCGATGATCCGGCTGCCGGGGAATATGTCCTCAAACTTGTAGCCCTGCAACTGGTCGTAGCAGGTGCCACAACTCACCACCACGGTCCGGATGTCAAGATAGTTCAGCGTATTCGCCACCCGGTGAAACAACACCCGGTTGTCAGTGATGATTTTCTCCGCCTTGTCGAACTGGCCCGAACCGCGTTGCGGATAACCACAACACAGGTAACCCGGCGGCAGCACGGTCTGTACCCCGGCATGCCACACCATCGCCTGCGTGGCCAGCCCGACCTGGCTGAACAGCCGCTCCGAGCCGCAGCCCGGGAAGTAGAACACCGCCTCGGTTTCCGAGCTGGTGCTCCGCGGATCGCGGATGATGGGCACGTAGGCGGCGTCATCAATGTCCAGCAGCGCACGCGCGGTCTTCTTCGGCAGGCCTGAGGGCATCTTCTTGTTGACGAAATGGATCACCTCCTGCCGCAACGGCGCCGGTCCGACTGTTGCTGGCGGGCGCGTTGTCTGCCTGCGCGCAAACGTACGCAACACGCGATGGGCCAGCCGTTGAACCTTGAACCCGAAACCGACCATCGCCGTGCGCATCAGCTTGATGGCCTGGGGATTGGTCGAATTGAGAAACAGCATGGCCGCGGCATTGGCCGGGCGGAAGGACTTCTTCCCCATCTTGCGCAGCAGGTTGCGCATGTTCATCGACACGTCGCCGAAATCGATGTTC
>JANOTG010000254.1:0-4475 GCA_031416215.1 Betaproteobacteria bacterium | reverse complement strand
CTCTAACCCATCACATCAGGAGTTTCAATCCGCGCCCGGAATCGAAGCCGGGCGATCCGGCACGTTGGGCGCCAGTCAAACAAGCTGTGCAAGTGTTTCAATCCGCGCCCGGCATCGAAGCCGGGCGATCCGCCGCGCTATTAAATCCGCGTCGGCACGCGCATTTTCCATGCGATTTCGCGAACCCCCGAATTGCAGCCAACAAATACAAGTTCACTGCATCAGCAAATTGTGTAAAGAGCATTCAGATCAAGGACATGCGAAGGGCGCGAACCTGTGTATGGCAATGCAATCACTGTGGGTTCGCGCCAACAAGGCTGATCGTAGCCGAAGCCCAAAGACGAAGTCCAGGGAATCACAGCACAAGCGGTCCATCAAAGTCCACCGCCTTGAACGACCCGTGCTCCACCACTTCAAAGCCGCGCGTCTCCGGCATTCTGTACAGGCGCAAGCAGTCTTGTTTCTCGTTGATCTCGGCCAGGAGTCAGAAGTGGCTCCGCAAATTTGAACAGCGTGATAAGTGGAAACTCCGGGCTTGATGCTGGACCGAAAATGGTCTGGCGAGAAGGAGTTTTTCATGGTGAAGAAATCAGCGCGGCGCACCCGGCGCACGCACACGCCGGCATTCAAGGCCCAAGTGGCCGTGGCCGCTTTGCGCGAAGACAAAACGCTGGCCGAGCTGGCAAAGCATTTCGAGTTGCATCCCACGCAGATTGTCGAATGGAAGCGGCAACTGCTTGAGCACGCGGCCGAAGCATTCGGCGGCGGCGCCCGTGCGGTGGAGCCGGTGGACCTGGCTCCGCTGCACGCCAAGATCGGCCAGCTGGCACTGGAGAACGATTTTTTAGAAGGCGCGCTCAACAAGGCGGGATTGCTGAGCGCAAAGCGATGATCGACCGTGATCACGATCTTCCCATCACGCGCCAGGTGCGGCTGCTTGGCATGAGCCGTGGGTCGGTGTACTACCTGCCCCGACCTATCAGCGAAGCCGATCTGGCGCTCATGCGCAGGATTGATGCGTTGCACCTGGATCACCCGTTCATGGGCGCACGCTTTCTGCGCCGGATGTTGCGCCGAGAGGGGTTCACGGTCGGCCGGCGTCATGTGGGCACTCTGATGGAGCGCATGGGCATTGAAGCGCTGTGCCCGCAGCCTGGCACCAGCAAAGCGCATCCGGGACACAAGATCTACCCCTACCTGTTGCGCAAGCTGGCCATCACCCGCTCCAACCAGGTTTGGGCGCTCGACACAACGTACATCCCGATGGCCAGAGGCTTCGTGTACCTGACGGCTGTGGTGGATGTGGCCAGCCGCAAAGTGCTGGCCCACAAGGTGGCCATTACGTTGGAGGCCTGTCATGCCAAAGAAGTGATCGAGCAGGCATTCCTGCGCCACGGCACGCCGGAGATCGTCAACACCGATCAGGGCAGCCAGTTCACGGCCACGGAGTTCACCGACGTCGTCTTGGCCAAGCGCTGCAAGCTCAGTATGGACGGGCGTGGTGCCTGGCGTGACAACGTGTTCGTGGAACGGTTCTGGCGCAGCGTGAAGTACGAGAGGGTGTATCTCAGGGCCTACGACAGCGTCAGCGCTGCGCGCACCGACATCGCCATCTACATAGACGGCTTCAACAAGGAGCGGCCGCATTCAAGCCTTGAGGATGCCACTCCCGACGAGTTCTACTATGCCAATCTGCCGCGCATGAAAGAGGCGGCATAAGATGATGTTTCTGGTGCGCCCCGAGTTGCCCACCGCGTCGGCCGGTTCGTCGCAAGCGCCGACCGCCGCCGTGGACAACTCTGCATCGTTTGCAAGCCGCCCGCAGTCCACTTATAAATCGGGGAAAGCTGTTCAGACAAGCGGAGCCACTTCTATGCCAGCCGCCCCCAGCAGCGCGCACCCTCCGTTGACGATAACAGCCGCCCAGGGCAACGGGATCAAATTTTTTGATCGACGGCGACAGTCGCATTTTGGCGGGTGTACCAAACTTGGGGATAAGGACGGATTGCCCTGCTATCGGCACCTGGTCATAATCTTAAAAGGCGGGCCGGGAGAGGCTTTCAACCCGCTTTGCCGCCACCGTTGTCCACGGTCTGCGGGGCGGTTCAGTCCGACAAGTTTTTCTGCCGGACGAGATGCTCTTGGTTTCTGCAGCCTCGGTCTCGCGGCAGATAAACGCTATTCGTTATGCCGCTGGATGTGCTCGTAGCATGAATGGTCTGCAGGTTGCTGCTATTCTTCGCCGATGAAAGTCAGCGCAGTCCTTCGTATGCTTCAAGGCGACGGATGGGCGCTGGTGGCCACCCGGGGTAGTCATCGGCAGTTCAAGCACGCGAGCAAGCCTGGCCGTGTGACTGTCCCCGGTAAGCCCGTTGATGATCTGGCACCCGGCACATTGAACAGCATTCTTAAACAGGCACGTTTAAAGTGAGGTTGGTATGCGTTATGCAATAGTCATTGAAAAGGCAGACGGCAACTTTTCGGCTTATGTGCCTGACTTACCGGGATGCGTGGCCACCGGTACGACGGTCGAAGAGGTGGAAACTGAAATCCGTGAGGCCATTGCGTTTCATGTTGAAGGCCTACGCCAAGATGGCTTGCCAGTGCCGCCTGGTGCCAGCCAGGTCGATTATGTCGAAGTGGCGGCATAACTGGTCATCCCATCGGCCCGCCTGCGGCGTCCGCCGAATTCGGCGTTGGGCGTCATGAGCACATCCCCTCCCGCCAGTCCCATTGTTTCTTGGAGCGCCCTTGCCGCACTCGTTGAAGCCAGTGCAGACGGCACGTGGATCTTCCGAGGTGAGGGCAGCGCGACTTACGACCTGCAACCAAAGGCCGGGAGAATTGGGGCCTATCGCGGGGCAGCACGCAAGAAGCCGTACGCAGCAGCAGATGAACAAAGTGCCCTTGAGCTTCTGAAACGCCAAGCGAGGCCCTATCTCAGGCATACCCCCGCTAACGACCTAGAGTGGCTGGCGATTGCCCAACACCACGGAATGTCCACGCGCCTGCTGGATTGGAGTGAAAGTCCCCTTGTAGCTGCCTACTTTGCTACCGCAGAGGCAGGAACGAAGGGCAATGCAGTGATCTTTGGTATTCGTAACCTGCGAACCGTGACCGCATTGGAGGAGAAGAAACCTTTCGCACTCTCGTCACCCGGCATTTACCGGCCACCTCACATCACGCCGCGAATTCCAGCTCAACGGAGTGTATTCACCTTGCACCCCAACCCCACGGAGCCGTTTCAGCCTTCCGGACTCCAACGCTGGGTTATCGCGAATTCAGCGTGCAGCGCAATAAAGCGAGTGCTTGACGCCTGCGCAATCAACGAGAGTTCCCTTTTCCCAGACATTGATGGCCTTTCCCGCTACATCGGGTGGAAGTACAAGTGGGGAAAGCTCTGATCAGCGTGACGCCCAACGAAATCGGCATAGGGGGCAACCGTTATCGGCTGCACCCCTGCCACACCGCCCGGCAAGCGGGTCCGCACAGGGCGGTTCGAGAAGTTGAGGTCATGAGAGCCTCGGCTGACACATCTGATCGAAGTGATCGACGGTCAGCACGCTGTTGAGTAGCTTGCCACTGTTGCGCCACCAGCGCGTGAAGTTTGCCGCCACGCGCTTGGCGATCCCCTGCGGCACCGAGCATGCGGGGAATCTGGGGGCAGGGAGTCTGGGAAATCTGGGGTCAAGTCTCAATACTGTTCGCATAGAGCGGCTAATATCGGGCCATCCAGCACGGAGCAGCAGAATGGCGCACTACACGGCAGAAGTCCTATGGCAACGCGGCGAGCAGGACTTTGTCTCGGGCCGCTACAGCCGCAAACATCTGCTGCGCTTTGACGGTGGCATCGATGTGCCGGGCTCGTCGTCGCCGCAGGTGGTGCCATTGCCGTGGTCGGAGGCCCATGCGGTCGACCCGGAGGAGGCCTTCGTCTCGTCCATTTCCAGTTGCCACATGTTGTGGTTTTTGTCGATTGCCGCCAAACAGCGTTTTTGCGTGGACCGCTACCATGACAACGCGGTGGGCGAAATGCGCAAGAACGAAAGCGGCAAGCTGGTGGTGGCACGCGTCACCTTGCGTCCGGCAGTGGTTTTCTCCGGGGCGCGCGTGCCCGACCGTAGCGCACTGGACCAGCTGCACCACGAAGCCCATGCCGAATGCTTCATCGCCAACTCGGTGAAGACCGAGATTGTGTGTGAACCGGTGTTTGCAGTCGCGTAGTCGGCCCCGCCATGCTTGCGCGTCGCAGTTGCGTCCTGGCCGCCCTGGTGATGGCCAGCGCCCCGGTGATCGGCACGGAGAGCGCGTTGCAAAGCGCCATGCGTCGTGCCCAGGCGCTGCGCGATGAGGCGCTGCGCAACGGCGATCAGGCTTACGGCGCCGTAGTGCTGCGTGGCAGCGAGATCGTCGGCGCCGCACCGAGCCGGGTGCTGACCCACACCGACCCCACGGCCCACGCCGAGATGGAGGCG
>JANOTG010000253.1:0-6438 GCA_031416215.1 Betaproteobacteria bacterium | reverse complement strand
TGAAGCCTGGCGCGAAAAGTGCACGCAGAAAACGGGGACCTGGTGGGAAGTCTGGTCCGAATGGACACTTGCGCGCAGCGGGCGCAAGCGCGCCGCGCCAACAGTCCTCGGCAACGCAGAGTTTCCCCCGCTGGGCGCGGCGCCCGGACGTTATGTCCTGAAAAGATCCTGAAACCCGGGTTGAAGGCTTGAATGAAAACTGCGACCCTGAGCCATGAAACGTTGCCGAATTTCGTTGGGCAAACGCTCGGCTCATCCAGTCGGGTGACGCGTGACCAGCCGTGTGTTGCGGAGTTTGCACATTGCACCGGCGATGACCCGTGCAGCCATGACGTTGTGGAACGTGCACAACGCGAGAGCCCGCATCCATCGACGATTGCCCACGGTTACCTGACCTTGGCGTTAGCCGGACCGTCGGCGCAGATCGCGACCACGCTGGCAATGGCGGTCGCTGCGTGACGGCGCGACAAGCGACCTTGCCCCGTATCGACATCACAACAGTCAAGATCGACGGCCGTGTGATGCGTGTGGCTGTGCGGCCTGGCAACGGGACACCACTTCTTGTCATCAACGGTATCGGCGCAAGTCTCGAGCTCCTCGCGCCATTGATGCATGCACTGGACGGCATTGAAACCATCGCCTTCGATGTGCCCGGTGTGGGGGGGTCGGCATTGCCCTGGTCGCCGTATCGAATGGCCGGCCTGTCGCGGTTGGTCGATCGCATGCTGGCGAACCTGGGCTACCGTGGTGCGGTTGACGTGCTGGGAATGTCCTGGGGCGGTGCGCTGGCACAGCAATTCGCGCGGACCTGCCGAGCGCGATGCCACAAACTGGTACTGGCCGCGACAATTCCCGGCGCGATCATGGTTCCCGGCTCGCCATTTGTACTGGCCAAAATGTTCAATTCTCGGCGCTACACGGACCCCCAGTACCTGCGACGCATCGCTCCGGCTCTGTATGGCGGCGAGATGCGGCGCAATCCAGGGTTGGTGGAGGAGCACCGTTCCCTGTTGGTGCGCCCGCACTGGCGCGGCTATCTCTACCAGCAACTGGCGCTGACAGGGTGGAGCAGCCTGCCATGGCTGCCGATGCTCAAGCAGCGCACGCTGGTCCTGGCGGGAAACGATGATCCGCTGATCCCCTTGATCAATGCCCGGTTGATCGCCAGGCTTATCCCGCATTCCCGGCTCGAGGTCGTGGACGACGGCCATCTGTTCCTGATAACCAATCCTCAACGCTTTGCGCCGCTGATCCGTGGTTTTCTTGCCGAGCCGCCGAGCCAACAGCCACACGTCAGCCGTCAGGGCTGAAGAGCCCTTGGAACTGCTGGCGCAATTCGCGTTTGAGCAGTTTACCGCTCGGATTTTTCGGCAATGAAGGTACGAAGACCACCGCCTTGGGCACTTTGAATCCGGCCAGGCGCTGCTGGCAGAAGGCCATCACTTCGTCTGAACGCAGAGCTTGCCCGGCCTTGAGCACCAACACCGCCACTACCGCTTCCACCCACTTTGGGTGCGGCAATCCGATCACGGCAACTTCACTGACTTGCTCCATGGCGTACATGGCCTCTTCGACTTCGCGGCTTGCGACATTCTCACCCCCGGTTTTGATCATGTCCTTCTTGCGGTCGACGATACTGATGTAGCCTTCTTCATCCATGACCGCCAGGTCGCCGCTATGGAACCAGCCCCCGGCAAAGGCCGCCGCGGTGCGATCGGGATCGTTGAAGTAACCCGACAGCAGCTGCGGCGAGCGATGCACGATCTCGCCTACTTGGCCCGGCAATACGTCGCGCATCGAATCGTCGACGATGCGTGTTTCAACGTTGAGCGTGGGTTTGCCGGCCGAGCCGGGCTTGCGCAGCTGGTCCTGCGGTTTGAGTACGGTGGCGAGCGGGGCAATCTCGGTCTGGCCGTAGAAGTTCCACAGCCGAATCTCCGGCAGGCGTCGCTGCATTTCGCGTAATACTTCAACCGGCATGATCGACGCGCCGTAGTAGCCCTTGCGCAGCGAAGACAAGTTGGCGCCGTCGAAAAGCGGCGAGCGCAGAAGCGAAATCCAGACCGTCGGGGGCGCGAAGAAAGACGTGATCGCGTGGCGCCCGATCATGGGCAGGAGATTTTCCGCCGATGGAACGGCGGTGATCACGTTGGTCGCCCCCAGATAGACCCCGGGACCAAGGAAGCAGTCGAGCTGGGCACAGTGGTACAGCGGCAGCGAATGCAAGAAGGTGTCCTCGGCACTCATCTCGCCATCGACGATGCAACTCACGTACTGCCAGATCACGGCTTCGTGCGTCAGCATGGCGCCCTTGGGAAGAGACTCGGTGCCGCTGGTATAGACGATCTGCGCGAGGTCGGAGCCGACCACCGATATCTCGGGCAGCGCGATGGCGCTGGCCGCCAGTCGCGCGAAACCGAGCATGTCTTCACCTTCGGGCTCCGGCGACGATTCGCCGGGCAGCCCAAGGAACTTCTCCACCTGGGTGTCCCGGGACGCCGCGCTGCGCCCGAGGGCCGACAGTCCCTCATCGAGCGCGAGCACACGCGCGCCGGCATGGCGCAGGATATAGGCCACCTCATCGGCCAGGAGCATGAAGTTGATCGGGACAAGGACCGCGCCGACGCGCGCAAGCGCGAAGCGCAGTGCAGCGAAGGCGTGTGAGTTGCGCGACAGCACCGCGACCCGGGAGCCCTTGACGACACCCTCATGGCGCAGGCCGGTGGCCAGGCGTTCGCACAACGCCGAAAAGTCGGCGTAGCTCCATGTGACTTCGCCACAGCGAACCGCGCATTTCTGCGGGTAGCGCCTGGCTGTGCGATGCAGCAGTTGGGAAATGGTCTGGCTACCGGTCATGGATCATGTTTCTCCGCTGTTTGTCCGCAGCGTATCGTACATGGTCACGCTAGCGAAACACCACCGTTCTGCCGCCATTGAGGAACACCCGGTGCTCGATGTGGAACCGCACCGCGCTGGCCAGCGCCCGGCACTCTGAATCGCGACCTGCTGCGGCCAGTTTTTCGGGGGTGTAGGTATGGTCCACGCGCTCCACGATCTGTTCGATGATCGGACCTTCATCCAGGTCTGCGGTGACGTAGTGGGCGGTGGCACCAGTCAGCTTGACGCCACGCTCGTGCGCCTGGTGGTAGGGCTTGGCGCCCTTGAAGCCGGGCAGGAAGGAGTGGTGGATGTTCATGGCTCTGCCGCGCAGCTGGCGGCACAGGTCGTTTGACAACACCTGCATGTAACGCGCCAGCACCACCAGATCACTGTGGGTGGTGGCGACGATCTCCAGCAGCTTTGCTTCCTGCTGCGGTTTGGTGTCCGCGGTGACGGGCAGGTGGATGAATCTTATGCCTTGGGCTTCGACCATCACCCGCAGGTCCTGGTGGTTCGAGACGACCGCTGTGATATCCATCCTGAGCTCGCCATTGCGCTGGCGATACAGCAGGTCATCGAGGCAGTGGTCGAACTTGGAGACCATGATCAGGACGCGCGGGCGTTTTGCGCCGTCGTAGATGGCCCATTCCATCTGTTCGCGCCGGGCCACGTCCTGGAATTGTTCGCGCAGCGTGTCAAGCGATGGCGTCTCGCCGGGTTCGCCGAAAAAATTGATGCGGACAAAGAATCGGCCGCTGATCATGTCGTCGAACTGCTGCATTTCCGTGATGTAGCATTGGCGCGAGGCTAGAAATCCCGATACCGCTGCCACCGTGCCCAGACGGCTGTCACAGGTGGCATTGAGGATGTAGTGCGGCTTGTGGTCGACTGAGGTGCTCATGGTGCGGCAGTTTCCCGGAAAATTGGTGACGGGTTGCTCCGGGACAGCGCCCGGTGAGCCGGCAGTGTAGGCAACGGTCCGCCCGCGCCTTGTCTGCATGCGACTGCCATGCTGGCTGCAACGACCCGCCCGGCGTCCAGATCATGCCGCCCATGCATGGACTTCATGTCGCCACGCGACAACCCTGCGTCGCGAATCTGTCAGGCCAGGCAAAGGGTGACCCGTACCATTTCGGCCACATCGGTGCCCACCCATGCGGGGGCTTGCGCCCGGATTAACCAGGACCCAGACAATGGCTGAAGAATTTGACGACGACCTCGACCTCAATTCGCTGGGCGACGAAGATTTGACCGAGCAGGTGCACGACGACCTGTACAACGGCCTGCGCGACGAGGTGATCGAGGCCACCAATATTCTGCTGGGCCGCGGCTGGTCGGCGTCGCGGGTGCTCGACGACGCCCTGGTCGAGGGCATGCGTATTGTTGGCGTCGATTTTCGCGACGGTATTCTTTTTGTGCCGGAGGTGCTGCTGGCCGCCAATGCAATGAAGGGCGGCATGGAAATCCTGCGTCCGCTGCTGGCCGAGACCGGTGTGGAAGCCATTGGCAAGATGGTGATTGGCACGGTCAAGGGCGACATCCACGACATCGGCAAGAACCTGGTGGGCATGATGATGGAGGGTGCCGGCTTCGAGGTGATCGACCTGGGCATCAACAACCCGGTGGAGAAATACCTGGCGGCGCTGGAAGAACACAAACCCGACATCCTGGGCCTGTCGGCCTTGTTGACGACCACCATGCCGTACATGAAGGTGGTGATTGACACGTTGAAGGAAAAAGGCCTGCGCGACGATTACATCGTGCTGGTGGGCGGCGCGCCGCTGAATGAGGAGTTTGGCAAGGCGGTCGGAGCGGACGCCTACTGCCGTGACGCCGGTATTGCGGTGGAGACGGCCAAGACGCTGATCGCTGCGCGGCGCGCTGCGCGCTGAAGGAGCGGCTGTGGACGCGGTTGCGTCGACGCTGGTGATTGCCTGCGGCGCGTTGGCGCACGAGATCGTGGCCCTGCAGAAGGCCAATGACTGGCCACACATGCAGGTGCAGTGTCTGCCGGCCGATCTGCACAACCGCCCGGAAAAAATTCCACAAGCCGTGCGCGACAAAATCCACGCCAATCGCGGGCGTTTTGCCTCGATGTTTGTGGCCTATGCCGATTGCGGCACCGGTGGGTTGCTGGATGTGGTGTTGCAGGAAGAGGGGGTCGAGCGTATCCCCGGGGCGCACTGTTATGAGTTTTTTGCCGGCAGCGCGGAATTCGCGGCGCTGGCCGATGCCGAGCCCGGGACGTTTTACCTGACCGATTTCCTGGCGACGCATTTCGAACGGTTGGTCATGCACGGCCTGGGCATCGACCGGCACCCGGAGCTGCTGGCCGTGTATTTTGGCAACTACAGGCGCCTGGTCTATCTGGCGCAGGTGCAGACGCCGGAGAAGCTGGCAGCGGCGCAATCTGCGGCAGCCAGGCTTGGACTGGAATTTGAGTGTCGTGTTACCGGCTACGGCGGCTTGGAAAGCAGCTTGCGCCGTGCCCATGAAGGAGTGGTATTTTGGCAAAACTGATTGTGATTTCCTGGCGTGATGTGCCGGCCCAGGTGCTGGTCAAGCTGGGTCGCGAGACCGCCAAGGTGCAGTTGTCGCACCGCTTCCAGGAGGCGGTGGACCGCGCTGCCATGCGCGCCGGCAAGTCGGGCTCGGACGCTTACCTGGCCGACTGGAAACGCAGCGAACCACGCCGTTGCGGCGACGACATCCAGGCCGAGGCGAATGCCGAAGCGGCGCGTATCGAGGCCCAGTATTCCGACGACGATTTGTTGCGCCTGATCCGTGCCCACGGTCTGGAAGAACCCACCGGCCGCGCCGTGCCCCCGGTGGCTGACGGAGCCGCCTGATGTTCGTCATGCGCAGATGGTCGGTGCGCCACGCCCGTGGCCTGGAGCGTTTCTATGCCGCGTTCGAGCGCGTGCTGGTGGCCCTGCACCCGGCGTTCAAGGCGGTCGGCTACCAGCGGCTCGAAGCACCCGTTGCTGCCGTCGAGAAGGTGGTCAAGGGATTTTTGTTCGACTGCCAGATGTGTGGCCAGTGCGCGCTGAGCTCGACCGGCATGTCGTGTTCGATGAACTGCCCGAAGAACCTGCGCAACGGCCCCTGTGGTGGGGTGCGCGCCAACGGGCGCTGCGAAGTCAAACCCGAGATGCCGGGTGTCTGGGTCGAGGCGTACGAAGGCAGCCAGCGCATGGCGCAGGGCCGCGAAGCGATCAAGGTGGTGCAGTTTGCGGTGGATCGCCGGCTGCAGGGCCGCTCGTCCTGGCTTGCCGTGGCGCGCGACAAGGCGGTTGCGGCGGCACCAGCCGCATGGGAGAAAACGTGAGATTCGACGACGAGCCGGTGCCCGGCTACCCGTTGCCGATCTTGCCCGGCCATACCTCGCCCGGCCGGCTGGAGCGGGTGCTGCGCAGCGGCGCTTTTGCCATCACCTCGGAGCTCGACCCGCCGGATTCGGCCGACCCCGAGGACGTGTTTCGTCGCGCCCGGGTGTTTGACGGTTATGTCGATGCCATCAACGCCACCGACGGCAGCGGTGCCAACTGCCACATGTCC
>JANOTG010000252.1:0-13790 GCA_031416215.1 Betaproteobacteria bacterium | reverse complement strand
GCCGTCTGATACCGTTCGCTGGCCGGCTTGGCCAGCAGTCGGCCGAGCATGGCAACAATGGCAGGCGGAATCTCCGGGCGCACTGTGCGTGGGTCGGCCGGCCTGCGTGCTGCATGCGCGTGGGCGAGTTCGACCGGATCCGCGGCAGCGAAAGGCGGCTGGCCAGTGAGCATGTGGTGCAACAGGATGCCCAATGCATACAGGTCGCTGCGGGCATCCACGCGCTGCACGCCACCGTCCCATTGCTCGGGGGCGCGGAAACGCGGGTCGGCGGCGGCGTGCGCCAATGCCACGGTCTGTCCCGCCGCATCGACCCAGACCGACGCCGCAGACAAGCCCCCATGCGTTTGCCGCCCATGGTGCAAATCGGTCAGTACGATGGCCAGTTCGCGGGCCAGCGTGAGTGCCCTGCCAATCTCCATCGCACCCGCAGCGAGCAGCTGGGCCAGTGGCTGTTTGCCATCATCGTGCAACACCAGCGCCTCGGTTGCGCCGAACGGCTCAACACCAAGCAGTTGTTCCCGGCCCTCGTGCCGGGCGCCGTGCAGTCGCTTCAGGCTGTCCTGCCAGGCGGTGCGCTCTGCCTCGTCGGGATGTGGCTTGCGCAGCAAACGCACCCGCACCGCAGCACCATCCCGATTGCGGGTGCCGCGCAGCGTGACGGTCTCGCTGTCTTCCCAGACCAGATGCGGAAGATCGTAGCCGGCAATCGTCAGCATCAGCGTTGTGCCGAAAGGATCCCGTAACCCCAGGCACGGCGTCGCAAGGCCAGGTATTGCAACACCGACGCGCGCACGTTGCCGTGTTGGGTAGCCGAGCGGACGCGCGTCAGGCGCAGCAACACCGCTATCGGGTAAAGCAGCACCGAGCGCAGGAACAGCCGACGCAGGGACGGCTGCACAAACTCGGTGGCATTGCGCACCGTCGCAGGCGCGAACCCGGCGTCTGCCGCCATCGCGCCATGTTCGTCGAAGGTGCCCAGGTCTGGCATCATCCAGCCGGCCAGCCAGCCACGCACGATGCGTGTGTCCAGCGGCGCCAGATCGCGCGTGGTACGCATGTATTCGGCAATCACCAGACGGCCGCCCGGGCGCAACACGCGGTAGAACTCGCGGTAGGTTGCCTGCTTGTCCGGGCTGTGGCACAGGCTCTCCTGGGCCCATACGACATCGAAACTGGCATCCGGGTAGGGGATGCGGGAATAGTCGGCCACCTCGAACGTGACCTGCGCACCCACACCGCGGCGCTCGGCAATGACGCGTGCCCGCTTCACCTGATCCGGTACCAACGTGATGCCGACCACCGTGGCGCCACGCTGCTGCGCCAGCCAGCAGCTGGTGCCACCGACGCCGCAGCCGGCATCGAGCACCTGGTCGCCCGGACGCACCTGTGCAATATCAGCCATCACTTCGTTGTTGCGCACGAGTGCTTGCCGGTGCCGCATGCCGCGTTGGTCGTGGTAGCCGAAATGAAAGGCGTAGTTCGACCGGCTGAGCCAGATGATGCGGTAATCCGCCCATGTCTGGTCGTAATAACGGATGACGTCTTCGCTCATCTGAAACCCTTGGAAAAACCGGCGGTGAACGCTGCCAAATCGAGTATCGCACCGTCTCGCGGTGTATGCGTGCCGCCGCCTGTGGCCCGGTTGCCGTCGACACGATGTCGAATGGTGCGTCGGCGCAGGGGGCGCAAGCCGGTGTTGCGTCGGCACGGACTTTTCGCTGATACTGCGATTTTCAAGAGGAGCGACATGAAACCAACACAAACTGGCACCGGGTCGGCGCAGGACGAGGACACCCAACAGTTGCACGCGATGGGATATGCCCAGGAACTCGCACGCAGCATGGGCGGGTTCTCGAACTTCGCGATTTCCTTTTCGATCATCTGCATCCTGTCGGGCGGCATCAACTCGCTGGCACAGGCAACTTCGGGCGCGGGTGGCGCCGCCATAGGCATCGGCTGGCCCCTCGGCTGCCTGATCTCGGGCGTGTTCGCCATTGCGATGGCGCAGATAGCTTCCGCGTATCCGACAGCCGGTGGGCTCTACCACTGGGGCTCGATCTTGGGCAACCGGTTCACAGGTTGGCTCACTGCATGGTTCAACCTGCTCGGGCTGGTCACCGTATTGGGCGCGATCAATGTCGGAACCTATTATTTCTTCGTGGGCGCCTTCGGCGCACAGTTGGGAATCGCCGACTCTTTCGGCGCATTGGTGATCTTCCTGTCCGTCATCACCGGTTTGCAGGCGCTGGCAAACCACATTGGCATCGGGCTGACGGCCAAGCTGACCGACTTCTCCGGCTACCTGATCTTCGCCACCGCGTTGGCACTGACCATCGCCTGCCTGGCCTATGCGCCAAGTTACGATTTCAGTCGTTTGTTCACCTTCTCCAACTATTCGGGTGAGGCCGGCGCCAATGTCTGGCCGCCGGTGTCCGGCGCCTGGGTGTTCGCGCTGGGCCTGTTGCTGCCGATCTACACGATCACCGGCTACGACGCGTCGGCACATACCTCCGAAGAAACCAAACAGGCCTCGCGTACCGTGCCGCGTGGCATCGTCATGTCGGTCTTTTGGTCGGCGCTGTTCGGCTACGTCATGTTGTGCGCTTTCGTGCTGGTGCTGCCGAACATGGACGATGCAGCCAAGCAGGGCTGGAATGTCTTCTTCTGGGCCCTGGATACCCAGTTCAGCCCGACCGTCAAGTTTGCCCTGTACCTGGCGATCTTCGTCTCGCAGTGGCTGTGCGGGCTGGCGACTGTCACTTCGGTATCGCGGATGATGTTCGCTTTTTCGCGCGACGGTGGTCTGCCGTTCTCGAAAAGCCTGGCCAGCGTTTCCAGGAAACATCGCACGCCGGTGCACGCGATCTGGACCGGATCGATCCTCGCTGTGTTGTTTGTGGCTGGGGCCAAGTGGCTGGAAGCGGGTGGAACGCCGGTGTACACGATTGTTGTATCGTGCACGGTCATCTTCCTGTTCTTCTCGTTCGCGATTCCGATCGGGCTCGGCCTGTTCGCGCATGGCACCGCGAAGTGGCCCAAAATGGGCCCGTGGGATCTGGGCGCGGGGGTGTTCAAGCTGTTCGCGTTCCTGTCGATACTGGCGATGGTGCTGATATTCGTCATCGGCGTGCAGCCGCCGAATGACATGGCGCTGAAGATCACCATCGGCTTCCTGGTTCTGACCGCCGTCGTCTGGATCGCGTTGGAGAACAGGCGCTTCCAGGGCCCTCCGATCGGCGACGTGATTGCCCGGAAACAAGCCGAGATCGCAGCGGCGGAGGCAGCGCTCGACCGCTGAGTTGCCCTGGCGTGTATTCCACGCGAACGCGGTGTCCTCCATGTGATGTGCTGCAGGCGAGGCTCAGGAAAGAATCGGTCGGGGCACCTTTCAGAGATCAGTATGTGTTCACCGCTGTGTGGGGCTCCTCGATGGGGACCGATGAAAGAGAAATGTACCGTTCTCGGTATGGTGTGCGGGGAGCACCGACCTGGATCTTCTACAACCGGGAAGGACAGTACCTTTGCACTGCGCGCGGAGGCTTCGAATCAGATGAAGACGGCGCCAAGTTGCATGCAGTAGTCCAAGAATTGCAAACCAATGCTGGTGGTTCAGTGCTAGCCTCACGAGAATGCGTGCCAAGCCGGTGACGCCCAGGGAGGCTGAGGATAGGGCGACGGAAATGCAGGACTTCACGTGCCGGCCAGTCGGCTACTTTTTTCAATTTTCAACAACTCGGGCGAAAACCTATGGCAAAAATTCTTGTGCATGTCACCCACGGATCAGAAAACCCTACCAGGGCCGCACTTGCTTTTCTTGTTGCAAAGTCTGCGTTAACCGAGGGACATTCTGTTTCTCTGTTTTTAGCGGGTGATGCAGCAGTGCTGATACGAGACTCAGTGATTGATTCACTGGTGGGACTTGGAACTGGTAGTTTGCGGGAGCATTTCGATGCACTGGTAAAGGGTGGTGCCCGGTTTTATGTCTCAGGCATGTCCGCAAAGAGTCGAGGCGTTTCGGATGCGGATATTGCTGGAAAGCCAGCAGAATTTGCGATGCCGAACGTTCTCGTTCAGCTTTCGCTTGGTCATGATCGAATGTTCAATTACTAGCGAAATGGCGCCATGCGGACAGTCCCGGCGTTTGCGGTGCTGACCGTGCGCGGGTTGCGCAGGTGCCAAAGATCGGCATCCTCATGGATGGTCGGCTTTCACATCAAGGCAGCGATAGACCTGTGGCATGACCGACTCATTTCTATCGAGACAAAGCGGCAGAGTGCTATAGTGGTTTGTACGGGATGACATATTGATGTCTTTTTGTTCATGAAGGGGAATCGCTGATGCCTTGGTTGATCACACGACTTGTCCGCGCAGGGTTTTTGACTCTCTGTCTGCTGGGGGCGGTGGGCAGCATGGCACAGCAGCCCACGACATTGGTGGTTCCACAGCTTGGCGAACCCAAGACGCTGAGCCCCAATTTTGCTGCTGACACCCTCGGGTTCGCGCCAACCTCCAACGTCTACAGCCACCTCGTCGCCATCGATTGGGGAGTGAACAAAGGTACTGGGGCCTACGGTGACCTCGCCGAGAGCTGGTCGACGAGCCCTGACGGCAAGGTCGTTACCTTCAAGTTGCACAAAGCGGCGAAGTGGCACGACGGAAAGCCCGTGACGTCAGCTGATGTGAAATTCACCTACGACACCATCATTGCCAAGAAGTACCCGGCCTTCGTGGTGCTCAAGAATGTGCGTGAGATCACGACTCCTGACGATCACACCGTAGTGCTGAATCTGATTGATCCCGAAATTGGATTTGTTCCAATGTTGGCGCAGGTTTCGACCTGGACTGCCAAGATCTACCCGAAGCATCTGTGGTCGGATCAGGACGGCTTCGACAAGGGCCCCTATGTCAACGCTCCGGTAGGCTCTGGTCCATTCCGGTTCGTCCGCTGGGAAAAGGGTGGGCTGGTCGAACTTGAGAGCAACAAGGCGTATTTTCGCGGCCCAGCAAAAGTGGACCGCTTGGTGTTCCGCCAAGTCACCGACGTGAATGTTGCGCGTGCGGAATTCGACAGCGGCCGCTTGCAGTTTCTCAACTATGAATACGCGCCGCCGCTCGCGGAAATCGCCGCACTCCGTCAGGACCCCAAGGTGAAGGTCGTCTTCACGCCCTCGCATTTCAGCCGAGACATCCAGTTGAACCTGACGCGCAAACCGCTTGACAAGCTGGAGGTCCGCCAGGCCATCGCTCATGCGATTGACCGCGAGGCCATGAACCGGCTCGCATTCGGCGGATTCTGGAAACCGGCGATCCACGCCAGTGTTGAAAGCCAGAGCGACCTGATCAACCGCGCCGCGACCTTCCCCGCATTTGACCGTGCCAAGGCCGAGGCGCTTCTGGATGCGGCCGGCCTGCCGCGTGGTCCCGGTGGCTGGCGCTTCGATATCTCCGTCACCAATCCGAACTTCCCGGATTGCAAGGCGATGATGCAGGTGCTGGTTCAGCAACTCCGCCAGGTGGGGATCAATGCCAAGCTGGAGCAGTTTGACCAGGCGACCTGGTTTCGCCGCCAAGCCGAGAAGAATTTCGATATTTCGTGCTACTTCACACGGTATGGGCCTGACCCTGACGCCTACCGGGAGCACTTCATGACCGGTGGTGGGCGTAACAACATGAGTTATTCGAATGCAGAGTTCGACCAGTTGGCGACGCGTGCCGCAACCCTGCCCGACAAGGCGCAGCGCCGCGCCATCTACCAACAGCTGCAGGGGATGATCGTGCGGGACCTTCCCTACATCAACCTGTTCAACGAACAGAAAACCACGATCATCCGTGCTGGCTGGTCTGGATTCAACACCGAACCGGAAGCCTTTGACAAGGCGATCACCTGGTTCGGCTACTACACCGTTGTGCCCCCCGGCAAATGATCTGTTCGCGATGACACGCACGGCATAGGAGATGCACGTCGGTTTGCTGCGATTCGTGCTGCTGCGCCTGCTGCAGTTGGTTCCTGTCACGATCATCGTGATCGTCATCAACTTCCTGCTGCTGCATCTGGCACCGGGGGATATTTCGACCACGCTGGCGGGTGACAATGCGGATCCGGCCTATCTCGCGATGATCCGCGAGAGTTACGGGCTGGATCGGCCCTTCCACGAGCAGTTGTGGCGCTATCTGGTGCAGATCGGATCGGGCGATATGGGCGTGTCCTTCCGATCGCGTGAACCGGTTTTTGACGAGATCATGTCGCGGGTGCCGGCCACCCTGCTGCTTGTCGGTACCAGTCTTGTCTTGTCCGTCGTTGTGGGCACCAGCATCGGCACCTGGATTGCAAGGCGTCCGGGATCCACCCTGGACAGTGGCGTCAGCGCGCTGGCGGTGGGTCTGTTCAGCGTTCCGGTGTTTTGGCTCGGCCTGATGCTGGTGCTGCTGTTTGCCGTGCGGCTGCAGATTCTGCCGGCCATGGGCATGACAAGCGTTGACGGACCGCGAGAAGGCATCGGCCGCGTGATGGATGTTGCCACGCACATGGTGTTGCCGGTTCTGGCTTTGATGACCGTCTCGCTGGGCCAATATGTCCGGCTGGCGCGCAGTGCCGTGGCTGAGGTGATGGGCGAAAGCTACATCACGACGGTGCGCGCCATCGGTTTTCCGGAGCGTACCATCATGATGCACTACGCCCTGCGCAACGCGCTGCTTCCGGTGGTCACCGTGATGGGCTTGCAGCTCGGCCTAATGCTCACCGGGGCAGTGCTGACCGAGACGGTATTCTCCTGGCCCGGGTTGGGGCGCCTGATCTACGACGCGATCCTTGCGCGCGACACACCGGTCATCATGGGTTCGTTCATCATCATGTCAGCGACAGTGGCAATTGCTTCGCTGGTGACCGATCTGCTGTATGCAGTGCTCGATCCGCGGGTCGGCCTGAAGTGATGCTCGGTCTGGTGCGCGTCCTGTCGGGTCGAATCGCCCTTGTGTTGAGCATGGCCATCGTCGGGTTGGCTGTGTTTGCGGCGATCGCGGCACCCTGGCTGCCGATTGCGGATCCCAATGCGATGGACGCAATGCCCTATACGCCCCCTGGCGCAGAGCACTGGCTCGGGACCGACAATTACGGCCGTGACGTTTTGTCACGGATCGTCTGGGGCGCACGGCTTGCACTGTTGGTCGCACTGATTTCCTCCGCCATCGCCAGCATTCTGGGCATCGTTCTGGGGTCGATCTCGGGTTATTTCGGCGGGCTGATCGATACGGTCCTCAGCCGGACATTTGACGTGTTTCTGCTGATTCCGTCGTTTTTTCTGGTGCTGCTGATCGTGGCGCTGTTTGGTTCCCGCATTGAGTTCACGATGGTCGCCATCGCACTGACGACCTGGCCGCGCTCTGCCCGGATCATGCGCGCTCAGGTCCTCAGCCTGAAGTCACGGGTGTATGTGCAGGCCGCCAAGGCGGCCGGGGCGTCGCATGCGCGCACGCTGATCCGCCATATCGTCCCCAATGGCCTGGCTCCCATCATTACGGATGCCACGATCCTGATGGGCCTTGCTGTGCTGACGGAAGCGGGATTGAGCTTCCTGGGACTTGGCGACCAGAATGCCGTCAGCTGGGGCCGGATGATCTTTGACGGGCAGCGTGAACTGCGCCTGGCGCCGTGGATGTCCATTTTTCCCGGAGTGTCTTTACTGCTCCTGGTGGCGGCTTTCAACCTTCTGGGCGATGGCCTGAACGAAGCACTCAACCCGCAGCTGCGTCGGCTGACAACACGCGCGGCCCAAAAGCCGACATGCGAGCTGGTGCCAACCGTACCCAAGCCGGATGCGCCGATCCTGCGCGTCTCGAACCTGCGCATGGCCTACGATCTGGGTTCCAATTCCATCGCTCCGGTGGATGGTGTTTCGTTTACGCTGCAACGGGGCGACAGCTTGGGTGTTGTGGGCGAAAGCGGGTGCGGCAAGTCCAGTCTGGGTGCGGCCATCCTGCAGGTGATGGCGCCGAACGCCCGCATGACGGATGGCGATATCGACCTGGCGGGCGCGCCGATCCTGCGCGACGGCTGCCGGGTGGTGCATAACGGCAGGGATTCGTTGGCGAGCTTGCGCTGGACCAAGGCTGCCATCATCTTCCAAAGCGCGATGAACGCTCTCAACCCGGTGATGAAGGTGGGAGACCAACTGATCGAAGCCTTTCTGCTGCATCGGACCGATGCCAGCAGGGACGCCGCCATGCAGCGGGTCGCTGCAGTTTTTGATTTGATCGGTGTGCCGCGGGCGCGGATGGGATCGTATCCGCATGAGCTGTCTGGCGGGATGCGCCAGCGGGTGATGATCGCGCTCAGCCTGCTGCATGAACCCGAACTTCTGGTCGCGGACGAGCCCACCACGGCTTTGGATGTATTGGTACAGGATCAGATCCTCGGCGAAATTGATGCCCTGAAGAAGCAGATGGGCTTGTCGCTGATCCTGATCTCGCACGATATGGGCGCGGTCGCCGAAACCTGCCGACGAGTTGCCGTGATGTATGCCGGAGAGATCATCGAGATTGCACCCACAGAGACGATTTTCGGGTATGCCCGTCACCCCTATACCCAAGCGCTGCTTGCGGCACTCCCGACTGTTTCCGGCGAAAAGCGGCTGCCCAAAACGCTGCCGGGTGAACCGGTCAATATGGCCGAACCGATGACAGCCTGCCGCTTTGCGCCACGCTGCGAAAAGGCCGCTGACATCTGCCGCACGACACGACCGCCCCGCGTCGACGTCGCGCCTGAGCATGAGGCACTGTGCCATTTTGCGGGGCTGGTGCGGACATGACGCTGCTGCTTGAAACGCGAGGCCTCGAAAAGCGCTATCCCCTGCGTTCAGGAATGATGGCGGCTTTACGCGGTGAGCGGCGTTCGCTACGCGCGGTCGACGGCATCAACCTCACCTTGTCACCGGGCGAGATCGTCGCCCTCGTGGGTGAATCTGGTTCAGGCAAGACCACGACCGGCAAATTGCTGACCCTGCAGGAGACGCCAACCAGCGGGGAGATTCTGTTTGAGGGCCGCGATGTCACAGCGCTGGGTCATGTGGAACGCAAGGCATACCTCCGCCGCGTCCAGATGATTTTTCAGAACCCCTACGAGGCGCTTGATCCCCGGCATCGGGTGATCCAATCGGTGATGGAGCCACTTGAGATACACAATATTGGCACCGCCGCTGAGCGGCGTGCCAATGCGGAGCGGATGCTGGAAGCAGTGGAATTGCGGCCCGTTGCCCGCTTCATGGATCGCTATCCGGCAGACCTGTCCGGTGGCCAGTTGCAGCGCGTCGCCATTGCGCGGGCCCTGGTGCTGAACCCGCATTTGGTGATTGCGGATGAGCCGGTCAGCATGCTGGACGTTTCGGTGCGCGCCGGCGTGATGAACCTGATGCTGCGCCTCAGCCGCGATCTGGGGCTGGCTTCGCTGTACATCACGCATGATCTCGCCGTGGCGCGTACCATGTCGACGCGAATGGCGGTCATGTATCTGGGCATGGTTGTCGAGGAAGGACCGACGGAGGCTCTTGTCGCCCGCGCCGCCCATCCATACACGCGATTGCTGGTGGCATCTGTTCCTGAACACCGGGCTGGCCCGCGGCGCACGCGCATCAAGCTTGCCGGTGAGGCATCAGCCCTGACGTCTGCACCGCAGGGATGTCGGTTTGCACCGCGCTGCCCTTTGGCCACCGACATCTGCCGAACACAAATCCCCATGAAGCTCCAGATTTCAGCCGATCACTGGTCGGCCTGCCATCATGCCCTGCAGGTCGTCAGTGGGGATCAGGTCGTTTGAGCCTGGCGGCTTGCACGCATCTCGTCCGCGAGCCACGCGATCGGCATATTGCCGTATGACAACAGCTTGTCATGAAACGCCAATGTCGACCCCCCTAGCTCACGACGCAGATCCTTGATCTGCTGGGTGCCCAGAAAATACATCAGGCGCGTGGCTGGCAGGATCGAATTTCGCGTCGTCTCGGCCCAGACGCGTTGGGCGGGAAAGCCCGCCTCGTCCGTATAGAACGCGCGCATGCGTTCCAGTGTCCATTCGCCAGTGTGCAGCTTGATGTCGGCAATGACGCTTGCGGCGTTGCGACGTTCCGCCTCCATCTGTACCAGAATTTCCACCGCTGAATAGAACCCGTCGATCTCGCGCATCAGTTCGGTCGTATAACTCGACCACCCCTCTACCATCGTGCCGGACGACAGGAAGGCAATGCCGCTGGCGCAGTCCGTTCCGCCTAGCCGCGCCAGCCGGGACGCCGCCTTGCGCGCGCGCGCATTCTGGGTGTGGTGTCCAATGGAGCCATGGTGCACCGCGTGCGTCTGCTTGATCGCAACGCGCGCTTGCGCCACGGGTGCTGTCCAGTAAGTGCTGCCGCTGCCAGGCGCCAGCCCAGGCGGCGAACGATAGGACAGGAAGTAGAGATCACCCGCAATGCCCTTCGCCCATTCCGGCAAGGGTGCAAAAGACAGGCCATACTCGGTTGCGGGTGACACAAGCCCCAGCGCGACCGCCATCGTCCGCTCATGCCAGGTGCGATAGGCATCCGGCAGGTCGGCGGGATCTACAAGTTCGTGTGCGGGGCTGGGCTGATCGCCAATGCGCCGCCTTTGTTCCGCGATGTCATGCCCGAGCCGTGCGAAGCTCTCGCTGGCCAGTTCCAGTGCTTCCTCGGGAGACCAGGGAAGGCCGTGGACATCGCGCATCAGCACCACGAGAAAATCGCGCCCGCAGGCCCCATCCGCAGGGGCCAACCCGGCAATCGCAGACCGGAACCGCAGGACCGCCGCCTCTGCCAGCTTGCAGGAATCCTCCAGCGCGCCCCGCCAGAACGGATGCAGACGGAGGCCAGAGGACAGCAGGCGGAGCAGCGCATCGCATTCGCGGGTGGCCCGGATCACCCAGTCCTGCGGAACGCGTGTATGGGCCAGGGCGGCAACTCCCTCGTCAAGGAAGCGCGGAATGGCAGCGAGCCGTCCCGCCAAGGCATCCCTGGCATCGTCAGGGGCTGAGGGAAGCAGCAGCGAAATGAGCCCGAACGCCACTTCACCGGAGTACCATGTCGGTTGGGCATGGCGGGGCCGCAGGTCGGCTGCCATGCGGGCATGGGTGATGGCCGCACCCAGCAGGCGCTTGTCGAGCCGTTCGCCGGCCGTCCGACCTTCCCCCACGCGGTTCAAGTCACGCCACAGGCCAGCAAGCGCTTCGCGCTCCTCCTCTTGGGCCTCTCGATGGGCGGGCGGCAGCCGGTGATCGGCGCCCGCAAGCCCCATGAACGTCGCATCCACCGGAGAGAACGACCCATGATGGGCCAGAAACCGATCGACGAGGCCGTCGACCGCAGAAGCCTCAGACATCCGGATAAAGCGGCAGATCGACCCAGCGCCGCTCCACATGGGCCAGCACGCAGGCGTCGACGATTTCCTGGCTCCTCGCGCCGTCATGAAAATCGCCGTCCGGGGCGCGGTCCTCCAGCAGTTCACCGACCCACAGCCGCACGAGATTGCGGTAGTACAACTCACGCCACTCCGTCTGCACGGTCGTACCCGGCGGGAAGTCGGAAGCCGGCAATGTGACCGGCTGAAATTCCACGTTTCCGGCGGTGGCAAAGTGAAGCGTCTCGGCAATCCCGTTCTCGGTGACCAGGCGACCGACGGCGGCGCCCTTGGATCCGTAGACGCGAATTTCGATCCCGGGATAGTTGCCGACAGCGACGATCGAGGTTTGCAGCATGCCCTGCGCACCCGATGCGAATTCAACCAGCGCCACTGTGCCGTCATCGGCGTTGATGCGCTGCATGCCGGAATAGCCCCGCACCAGCCGCTCGGGAACGTAGCTGCTCATGCTCGCAGCGACTGCGCTGAACTCGCCGCCCATCCAGCGCATCAGATCGACGAGGTGCGATCCATAACCCACGATGGATTGCGGCATCGGATGCTTGCCAACCAGTTCGACCCCCGCAGGGACCTGCCGCAGCGGGAAGTGCGGATCAAGGAACTGGCTGTTCTGCTCCAGACCATGAATGTGAAAGATTTGCCCCAACGTTCCGTCGGCGATCCAGGCGCGAATCTGGCGCAGGGCCGGAGAGTAGCGGAAGGTGAACCCCACTTTGGTTTTCACACCTGCCGCTTGGGCCAGGCGTGCCAACTTGAATGCCTCCGCCGCATCGCGCGCGATCGGCTTTTCGCACAGCACGTGCTTGCCAGCTTTGATGGCAGCCGCACTGAGTTCGACGTGGGTATCTGTCGGCGTACAGACATCGATCATCTCGATGTCGCTGTCCGCGATCAGGTCAGACGGATTGGTGTAGATCTTCCGCGCGCCAAACAGCTTCGCCATCGCCTCAGCGCGCTCCGGCACAACGTCGCAGATTGCGACCAGATCCACACGTGGATCCGCTGCATAGCCCGGAAGATGCGCCTTCTCAGCCCAGGTGTGTGCGCCCAACACACCGACACGTAACTGCCTTGTATCGCTCAATGCCATTCCCCTTGCTCCGTTTGAAATATTGAAATTCAGTGTATCCCCATTCGATACGCAGGTCGCAACCCTCGGCATGGCCGGATCTCGCATCGTCGCAGCGGCTGCGGCGCATGACAGCGGCACCTTCGCCGCCAACCTGCGCTGCCCTTGCGCGCTGATGCCAAACTGAACGGGCAATACCGGGAAGACCCTGTCCCATAATGATGAACCAGACATTACAGGATCGGGCCCTGGGGGGGGCGAGGACTTGGCGAAATCCGCGCAGCCGGAAACTCCTGGCCACTTGAGGCTCGCGCGGCCTGAGCGCCCGACGCCCCGATCTGATAACCATTGCCAAGGATCAAACAATGCAGCCCGTATCGCAAGAGATCATTTTCATCACGTCGCCGCTTGAAGCGGAGCATGCGGCAACGATCAAGTCGGCAGTCGGCGACAGGGCGGAACTCATCTACGATCCCGATCTGTTTGCGCCGACTCGCTACCAGGGCGATCACAAGGGCATCGACGGCTTTGAACGCACGCCCGAACAGGCCACGCGCTGGCGCACGCATCTGGCGCGCGCCACCATCCTCTGGGATTTCCCCTCCGGACCGCCAGCCAATGGCGGGGGCCTGGCGCTTGCCCCGCAAGTGCGCTGGGTGCAAACCACAAGCTCCGGTGTCGGCGGCATGGTGGTTTCGCTGGGTCTCGCCGATAGCGACATCATCGTCACGACTGCGCGCGGCGTTCACGCCAATGCCTTGGCGGAATTTGCAATATTGTGCGTACTTGCCCACGCCAAAGATCTGCCACGCATCATCAAGGGCCAGCGCGAGAAACGCTGGGGGCGTTACTGCGGTCATGATCTCGTGGGCGCAACGCTGCTGGTGGTCGGCGCCGGGCAAGTCGGGGCGCAGGTCGGCAGGGCTGCACGCGCTTTCGGCATGCGCGTGCTGGCACTGGTCAATCGCAAGGACCCGGCGCGCGCAGCCGCGCTCAACGTCGACGCCGTCTTTGGGCCGGCCGATCTGCATGAGGCGCTGGGCCAGGCTGACTATGTCGTGCTCGCGCTACCGCACACGCCGCAGAGCGAGCGAATCATCGACGCACGCGCCTTCGCGGCCATGAAGCGGGGCGTTGTGTTGATCAACATAGCGCGCGGGCAAGTGGTGGACGAAGATGCAATGATCGGCCACCTGCGAAGCGGCCATATTGCGTTCGCCGGGCTCGATGTCGCGATGGTCGAACCGCTGCCGGAGTCCTCACCGCTGTGGGAATTGCCGAACGTGCTGATCAGCCCGCATTCGGC